>DAORJJ010000716.1:0-3205 GCA_035439005.1 Polyangiaceae bacterium
GCGGATGCCCCGCACCCCGAGGACCACGAGCATGAAGGCGACCAGCAGCTCGAGGCCGTCGGCCACGCGGGCGGGCATCTCGGCGCGCAGCGCGAAGAGGAGGCCACCCACCGCCAGCAGCACGGCGCCGTGGCCGGCGCCCCAGGCCGCCGCGAACCGCAGCGTGGCCCGCCCGGGCCGCGCCCCGGTGACGAGCGTGGAGACGGCCGCGAGGTGGTCGGGCTCGAACGCGTGGCGAACGCCGGCGGCGAGCCCAAGAGCGCAGGCGGTGAGCGTCATCCACATCGCGTCCATGCGTAGCACGGAATGGCCGAGGCGTGCTACCTGCCGGGCCGCGTTGCGTCGCTGCGCGACTTGCACTACGTGTCGCGCCGGCTAAAAAGCCAGTGAGGACGCGGGGTCGTGTCGACCTCGCGGGTCCGCACGAACGCACGGGGAGACCGCCAACCATGAAGCTCGGAACGCGCAGGCGAACACGCCACCTCGCCGGTCTCTGCTGCGCGCTCTCGCTCGTGGAGCTCGGGCTCGCGGCGACCCCCGCCGAGGCCGCACCTCGGCTGCGCCGGCAGTTCAACCTGCACGGCGACTTCGTGATGATCGGCAACACGCTCGGCCAGGAGTGCCGCACGGGCGGCCAGGCCGCGCCCGCGCCCGTCGTGGGCACGGTCGGACCGTGCGGGGCGAACACCGCCGACTCGGCCTACGACGTCTTCTGGCGCTCCGAGGAGCCGGGGGCCGGGCAGGCGCTCGCGTCCACCGCGGTGACGCTGGCGAACGCCCGGAGCACCGCCGTGCTCGGCACGGGCGCGCGCGTGGGGGCGCAGCTGCCGGCGGGCGCGAACATCGTGCACGCGCAGCTCTACTGGGCGGCGACGCTGCTCGCGGGCCCGCCGCGCCCCACCGTGACCCTCGAGCGCCCCGGCGCCTTCGTGGCGACGGTCACCGCGCAGGACTCGCTCACCGTGCCGGCGGGCGGGAACGTGTATTATCAAAACACCGCGAACGTCACGTCCGTCGTGCGCCAGTTCGGCACGGGCGCGTACCGCGTGGCGGGCTTCGACTCGCAGCCGATCGTCGACCAGAACATCAACGACGCGTTCGCCGCGTGGACGCTCGTCGTGGTGTACGACCGCCCCGCCGACCCCGTCCGCAACGTGACCCTCTTCGACGGCCTCGACTTCGTCGAGCTCGGCGGCTCGACCCAGGTGAACATCTCCGGGTTCCTCGTGCCCACGCTCGGCTTCGACGCGAAGCTCGGCGTCGTGGCGTACGAGGGCGACGACGGCGGCCTCGGCGACTCGCTCGCGTTCAAGGCGCGCAGCGCACCGCTCCCCACGCTCCTCGGCAACGCGCTGAACCCGACGACCAACTTCTTCAACGGCACCCGCTCGGTCTTCGGCCTGCCGGTCAGCCTGGCGGGCGACCTGCCCCAGCAGACCGGCACCGCGCGGAGCATGAGCGGGTACGACCTCGACATCGTCGACATCACCTCCCTCGTCCAGGCGGGGGACGACTCGGCCACCATCACGGCGACGTCGACGAACGACAAATACGCCGTCGGCGCGCTCGTCACGTCGATCTCCACGCTCGCCCCCGACCTCACCACTTCGGTGAAGACCGCGCGGGCGCTGGTGGCGCGCCCCGGCGGCGCGATCTTCGAGGGAGACACGGTCGAGTTCACCTTGTCGGTGACCAACAGCGGCAACGACACCGCCGTGGGCGTCGTGCTCACCGACGTCGTGCCGGCCGGCTTCACGTACGTGCCTGGGTCCACCGAAATCGTCAGCGGCCCGAACCTGGGCGTGAAGACCGATCGCAAGGATCTCGACCCCGTCGACTTCGACGACGCGACCCGCACCCTCACCGCCTTCCTCGGCGTAGGCGCCGACGGGACGCGCGGCGGCACCTTGGGCGTGGGCGCCGAGACGCGGCTCCGCTTCCGCGCCACGGTCGGCGCGGGCACGGGCGGCACGATCCTCGTCAACCAGGGGTCGGTCTCGGCCGCGGGCGAGCACGGCTCGCCGCGCGACACCTGGGCGACCGACTCGGGCGACGGCGGCTTCCCGGAGGCCACGCCCGTGCCGGTCGACACGTGCGCAGTGGACGGCGACTGCCCGGGCACGCGGTGCGCCCGCGTTCACCCGTACGCGTGCGAGGTGTGCAACGGCGAGCTCGGCTCGGGCGCGTCTCAGCCCTGCATCGACGCCGCGAGGCCCGCGTGCAACACCGCCGGCCCGGCCACCGGGAAGTGCACCGAGTGCACGCAGGTGAACGTCACCCGCTGCACCACGCCGGCCGCGCCGACCTGCAACACCACGGCCGGGACGTGCGCCGGGTGCCTCGTCGACTACGGCGCCGGCGCGAGCCGCGCGTGCCCCACGGCGGTCCTCCCCGTGTGCCTCGTCGGGGGCGCCGACGCGGGCCGCTGCGTAGAGTGTGCATCCTACACGCAGTGCCCAGGCGCCAAGCCCGTGTGCGCTGGCAACGCCTGCGCGACCTGCACGGTCGACTTCGGGGCGGCGGGCGCGCGCCCGTGCCCCACCACGAACCAGCCCTACTGCACGACCGCGGGCGCCTGCGCGAAGTGCACGAGCAACGCGGACTGCGCCGGGCGCGCCGGGGGCATCTGCAACCTCACGACCGGCGCGTGTGGAAACGTCTGCTCGACGGACGCGGACTGCAGCTCGTCGCAGTGGTGCGCTGCGGGCACGTGCACGCCGAAGACCCCGAACGACCAGCCGCTGCCGAGCGTCGCGCCGATCGGGGGCGACTGCACCCCGCAGAACGGCCGGCGCGCGTGCGTCTCCGCGGCGTGCTTCGAGCCCGACGATCGGTGCGGCCTGCCCAACGGCGAGCTCTGTGGTCCGCCCGCCGCCGACGCGGTGTGCCGCAGCGCCGTGTGCTTCCAGCCCGATCAGCGCTGCGGCCTGCCGAAGGGCGAGCCGTGCGCGAAGCCGACCGTGTGTCGGAGCGCCATCTGCGCGCTCGACGGCCGCTGCGGCGAGTGCAAGACCGACGCCGACTGCGGCGCCGAGACGAGCGGGCGCGTGTGCGACGACGGCACGTCCCTCTGCCGCGCGGGGTGCCGCGGGCGAGGCGGCAACCGCTGCGCGGGCGCGCTCACCTGCACCTCCACGACCGACGCCATCGGGTCGTGCGTGGAGCCCACCCGCGACGCAGGCGCGCCAGACGCCGCCGACGCGGC
>DAORJJ010000717.1:0-3201 GCA_035439005.1 Polyangiaceae bacterium
CTCGTCCGACAGGGTGTCCCCCGTCCGGGTGTCCTTCAGGCCGATGGCGGCGCCGATGTCGCCCGCCCACACTTCCTCGATCTCTTCCCGCTTGTTCGCGTGCATCTGGAGCAGCCGCCCCACCCGCTCGCGCTTGTCCTTGGTGCTGTTGTACACGTAGCTGCCCGACTTCAGCGAGCCCGAGTACACTCGGAAGAAGGTCAGCCGGCCCACGTACGGGTCGTAGTCGAGGTTCGTGACCAGGAGCTGCGCGGGCGCGCCGGGGACCGCGCCGGGCGGCGGGTGGGACCTCGCGATCGCGACGGCGGTCGCGGGGCTCGCGGGGCTCGCTCGGCGCCGCGGCCTGGGGCGTGCGCACCCCACCCATGGTCGAACGGACCCCACAGCCGGCGTGCCTTGCGCACCTGGGAGCACGTCGCTCGGGCGGTGACGCAACTTTTGCGGGGGGAACACGCGTGAAGGTCTTTGTCCGCGCGTGTAGGTGTCCTCCGCGCACGAGTGGCGTGGGTATTGCAGCGGTGTCAGTCATGCGAAATGTCGTCGCCCTCGCGCTCGTCGTCCTCGGAGGCTCGTTCGCCCTCGCTTGCGGGGACGCGGGAGAGAACACCTCGGGCTACTATCGAAAAGGGACGTACGAGCCTGGGCCCGGCGATGCCCCCGCGGCGACGCCCGGCGCGAGCAACGGAGGCTCGACCGCGGCCGGCGGGGGCACCACCCCACCGGGCGACCCCACGCCCCCGTCGCAGCCCACCGGCGCGGGCAAGGTCGACATCACCCTCGACAACGCCTCGCCCACCCTCGAGCTCATGGCCGAGTCGAAGCTCACGGTGAACGTGGCCCCGAAAGAGGGCTTCACCGGCAAGGTCGATCTCGCCGTCACGGGCGCACCGGCGGGCATGATGGCGACGTTCGACAAGACGTCGCTCGAGCTCACCACCGCGTCGGCCTCGGCGATGCTCACGGTGAAGACCTCGAGCGAGGTCGCGCCTGGCGCCGTGACGCTCACCGTCACCGCGACGTCGGCGAGCGGCCCGAGGACGACCCCGGTGAACGTCACCGTGTCGCCCACGCTCACGCTGTCGATCCCCCCGAACGCGGGCGCCCTCACCGGCATGGCGGCGAACACGGCGTTCGCGCCGGCGCCGATCAACCTCAAGCTTGGCGGCAAGAAGATCGCGGTCAAGATCAAGAACAACGACTCGATGGGGCACATCATCCACGCGGGCAACACCGGCGGGTTCAACCACGGCAACCGCAACGCCCCCATTGCCCCGGGCGCGTTCGAGGGGAACGTGGAGAACGGGCAGGCGCGCGAGGTCAACGCCGCCGGGACGTACTCGTTCTACCTGCACGACAAGACCCGCGACAACGCGAACGGCTCGATCGTCGCTCAGTGAAGCGGCGCGGGCGCGGGCCCGCTCAGAGCAGGTCCGAGTTCATCAAGATGTCGAGCGCGTAGGGCGTGTAGGGCGCGCCCCCGAGGGCGACGACCGCCACCGCGATCGCGCGACGCGACGCGTCCGGTGGGACGTACAGCGTGGCCCAGCGCGCGCCCTCGCCGCGGCCCCACGCCCGCCCCGACTCGAGCTGCATGGTCCGCGCGGGGGCGATCGCCACGCGGGTGTTGCGCGGGCCGAGGAGCGCCACCGCGCGCGCGGCGAACGCCACGCGGTCGAAGCGCTCACGCGAGGTCTCGTTGGCGAGCTCGCGCGGCGCCTGCGCGCGCTCTTCGAGGGTCCACGTGGCCTTGGTGCGCGCGTCCGACATCCTTCGTTCCTCGCGCTCGCCCGCGTCGAGCGGCCTGTGGCGTCCCCGTTTTCGTAGCAGAGCGGCGGGCGGATGCGAGCGCGGCGAGCGCCCCTCAGCGCGACGAGCGGTTGCGCTTCGACTCGAGCTCGAGGAAATACGACACGAGGTCGCGCTCCTTGTGGCCCTTGACGATGAGCCTCGACACGCGCCCGAACGGCCACACGCGCGTGCCCGGCGCCACCACCATCTCCCAGTGGCCCGGCTCGTGGGCGCTGAGATCGATCCACTCTGCGCCGAGCCTTCGCGCGAGGATCTCGCTGAGGAACGCCCCGTGGAGCTGGGCCTCCCGCGCGCCCTCCGGCGTGTCGACCACGCCGCCGGCGAAGCGGCGGAAGAGGTAGGCCTGCATGTGCTCGATGCCCGATAGGTCGGCGCGGAGCTCCACGCCGCGGGCGGCGCGGTAGGTGAGGCCGAGCTCGCGCGCGAGCAGCGTGTTCTGGACGCGCGCCTCCAGAACGCACGTGGGGTGGCTGTCGAGCAGGACGGCGGCGCTGAGGCACGCCGGGAGGGGGAGCTCGGCCGCTGCCTCTGCGCCGCCTGGATCCGAGCGCGGGAAGAGCGGGGCGCGCGCGAAGATCGCGATCGGATCGCTCTCGAGGCTCGGGGGCTTCGAGGCGCCGCGCATGAACTCGCCCGACAGGGTCGGCGTAGGGAGGTCGACGTCCGCGAGGCCGCGCACGGGCTCGGCCAGCTCGGCGGGGAACGACGAGGGGAAGGGGACCGGGATCGGCCCGAACGTCTCGCCCGGCTGGCTCTCCGCGGCGCTCCGCGGCACCACCGCGAACGGGGGGCCCTCGTCGTCTTCGTCGAGCTCGCCCTCGGCCGCCGCCACCGCGTCGGGCGACGCCTCGTCGTCGGTCGCTCGACCAGCCAAGTGAGGAGGGAGCGTGTTGTCTGCCGGCGAGAAGGCGGGAGAGTCCTCGCCGTCGGGGGAGCTCTCGCCGTCTCGAGGCCCGTCAGCGGCGGCCGGGACCGGGGGCGGCGCGCTGGCCGCCTTCGTCGGTGGCGCGGCCGCTGGGTGGGGTGCTGCGGCCTCGACCGGGGGGCTCGACGGCGCCGTGGCCACGAAGGTCGGGATCGAAGGGGGCTCCGAGTCGGCCGGCGCGCGCCGCGGCGGCGCGGGCGTCGCCTCGTCGTCCAGGTCGTCGTCGTCGCTGAACGCGTCGCGCACCTCTTCCGGCGTGGGCGGCAGCGACGGCTCGTCGTCGACCGCGTTCCACGACGGCGCCACGCCCGGTCCCACCGAGGGCATGGGCGACAGCGCCTCGGGCGGCGTGGCCGCGTGGGCCTCGGCCGCTGGCGGGGCGAGCGGGGCCTGCGAGGGGGGGCGGGAGGGCCCCGGCGCGCCAGGCGCCGTCGAACGCCAGCAGCGCGGCGTTGATCCAGTCCGAG
>DAORJJ010000718.1:0-3201 GCA_035439005.1 Polyangiaceae bacterium
CCGCCGGCGCGGGCCTGCTCCTCGCGCGCGCGCTCCGCGGCGAAGGCCGCGATCTGGGCGAGGCGCTCGTTGGGCTCCTCCACGGCGCCCCCGGGGGTCCACCGAACGAAGGTCTGCGCGAGGTCCGGCACCGGGGCCCGTCGAGGCAGCGTGAGGAGCGGCGAGTGCGCGAGCGGCGAGAACGCGGCGTCGTCCGGGCGGTAGCCGATCGCCACGCGCACCACGGCGCCCGAGGGCAGGTCGCGGAGGAAGAAGTCGCCCAGGGTCGCGTGGACGTCGTGGTCTCGCACCACGGTGTTGGGGCCGTCCCAGCCCGGCTCGATGACGAGCGCGCGCAGCACGATGGTGCCCGGGCCGCGCCCCGCGCGCACGCGGCCAAGCAGCTCTTCCCGCACCTCCCAATAGACGAAGAGGGTCTCGGGATCGACCGAGATGGCGACGCACTCGGTGACGTCGTAGCGGGGCGGCAAGGGCGCGTCGTTCAGCATCGCCGGTACGGGCTCGCGCGGAGGGGGGGCAGGCTCCTCGGCGGGCTCCGGCGTCGGCTCGGACTCCGCTGCTTCGGTCGGCGCGGGCGTCGCCTCCAGCGGCGCCTCGGGGGCCGCCACCGCGTCGATCGGCGCGGGCTCGTCGGCCACCGCGGCCTCGTCGCTGGCGGCGCTCGCCTCCGCGCCCTCGGGCGCCTCGTCGGCCTCGGTCGGTGTTGGGGGCTCGTCCGGCTCGGGCGGCAGCGGCTCCTTCGGCGGCGCGTAGGTCGTGTCCTCGAGGGTCGCGAGGAGGCGCCGGGCCTCGGCGTGCTCGGGCTCCTCGTCGAGCACCCGCCGGAGGGTCTCGACGGCGCGCGCCGTGTGCCCCTGGGACGCGTAGATCTGCGCCAGCGTGACGGTGGGCAGCGGCGCGACGCGCGGGGCGCGCCGCGGCGGATCGACCGCGAGGCTGCGGATGCGCGACGCCGCCTCCGGGAGGTGCAGGCCGCGCTCCACGACCCGAGCGACGAGGTCGCGCGCGAGCCCGAAAAACCCTCGCGCGAGCGAGGCGTCGCCCCCCGCCTCCGTGGCGGAGCGCAGCAGGATCTCGTCGACGAGCTCGGGTCGCGTGAGGATACGCGGCCGCGTGATCCCGTGCTCCTCGGCCAGCCGGATGAGCGCCTCGCGATCGAGGGCGTCGAGACTCGCTCGTTTCATGGTACCTCCGGGCGAAGTGCCCCGTACGAGAGGTACCAAAGCGACAAAAGCGCGGGTACCTAAAACGGCCGCGGGCGGCGCCGTTCTCTCGTTCACGTGGCGCGCGGCGCGCGCCGCGACGTGCTAAGGGGTCGCCGTGGCCGAAGCGGACGCCCCTCACCCTCGCGCCCCCCGCGCCTCTCTCGGCCCGCGGGTGACCAGGGTCGACCTCGCCCTCGAGCCCGCGCCGCGCGCCGCCCCCTCCGCCCTCGTCATCGGGAACTTCGACGGGGTCCACCGCGGGCACGCGGCCGTGCTCGCGCAGATGGGCGCGCTCGCGGCGGAGCGGGGGCTCTCGCCCGCGGTGCTCACGTTCGAGCCGCACCCCGCGGTGGTCCTCGGGCGTCCGGCGCCACCGCTGCTCACGACCGTGGCTCGGAAGGTCGCGCTGTTCGGGCGCCACGGCGTGGCGGAGGTCTTCGTGGCGCGCTTCTCCAGCGCGTTCGCCGAGACGCCGCCGGAGCGCTTCCTCGACGACCTCGTCTTCGGGGCGCTGGGCGCGCGCGTCGTCGTCGTCGGCGACAACTTCCGGTTCGGCAAGGCGCGCGCCGGAGACTTCGCGTTCCTCGCGCGGTCCGCGCTCGCGCGCGGCCTCGGTGCCTACGCCTCGGTGCTCGCGTCCGACGCCGAGGGGCCGCTCTCGAGCACGCGCATCCGCGGGCTGGTCGCGGCCGGAAACATGCAGAGTGCAGCTGAGCTCTTGGGGCGGCCCCACGCGCTCTCGGGCGTCGTGGCGCGTGGCGCCCAGCGGGGTCGCACCATCGGCTTCCCGACGGCGAACCTCTCCGAGGTGCCCGAGCTGCTGCCGGCGAACGGTGTCTACGCCGTCTCGGTCGACCTGCTCGACGCGCCCGACGGCCCGCCGAGCCGCGCGTTGGGGCACGGCGTCATGAACGTGGGCACTCGCCCCACGGTCAGCGACGGCAGCCCCGAGCGGCACGTCGAGGTGCACCTCTTCGACGTGTCCCTCGACCTCTACGGCCGTCCGCTCCGCGTGCACGTGCGCGACCGCGTGCGCGACGAGCGCAAGTTCGAGAGCTTCGAGGCGCTCCGCGAGCAGATCGTGAGAGACGCGGCCACCGCGCGCGCTCTGACCGCGGCGACCCCGGTGCCCGCGAGCGGCGGCTTCGACCCGGAAAGCTAATCAGAACAGCTGTTTCCGTACCCTACGGCGCGCACGCCGGGTCGAACAGCTCCGGACGATACTCGAAGTGCATCGTGTCGTAGTGGTACCACCGCCCGCCCCACGCGAAGCCTTCGCTCTCGAAGATGTCGACGATGGCCTGGGGGATCTGGTTCGTCCAGGTGAAGCGGCCTTGGCTGTCTTTCTCCCACTCCCAGTAGTTGCTCTTGGCGACCACGATGTCGATCGCGGTGGCGAACGAGTGCGCCGAGAGCCGGGTGGTGTTGGCGATGAAGCGCCAGGTCATGGTGCCGCCGAGCTCGCCGGTCACGTACTGCCCGAGCGAAGGGGTCTGCGCGACCGCCGTGGCGAGCCGCTGCGCCACGCGCGTGAGCGCGGGGGCGGCCTTCTTGTGGAACGGCACCGACTGGCCCATGAAGCTCACGTTCACGAGCTCGGCGCGGACGAGGGCCTCGGTCTGGCCGTACATCGCCTTGAGCACGCCGTCGTGGCGAATGCGCCCCGGGTCGTCGTTCAGCGCGGTGACCGGGACCACCGGGCCGCGGCGGTAGCGGATCGAGAGCACGTCGTCCACGTCGGGCGCCGCGAGCTTCTCGTCGAAGGTCTTGCTGCGGCCGTCGTCCCACGGCACCTCGAGGGTGGGCGAGGCGAACGCGAGCGCCCACGTGGGGCCGCGCTGCACGACGGTGCCGCCGGTGTGCTTCGCGTAGCAGACGAGCCCCGGGGGCGGCGTGGGCGCGGGCGGCGCGGCGTCGGACGCGGGCGGTCCGGCGTCGGAGGGCGCGGCCGCGTCGGGCGAGGAGCTCGGGGGCGGGGCCGCGCTGGGCGTGGAGG
>DAORJJ010000719.1:0-3199 GCA_035439005.1 Polyangiaceae bacterium
CGAACTACAGCTTGCACTTGTACTCTTCGCGCTTGATCTCGGGGGGCGGGTCGCCCTCCTTCACCGGCACGAAGATGCAGAAGTTCTCGGCGGGGTCGAGGAACTGCTGGATGGGCACCGTCACGCGCCCCTGCAGGGTCGCGCAGAACCGCGCGTTGCCCGCCGCAGCGCCTGCGTCGCTCGGAGGCGCGCCCGCGTCGGCCGGGGCGCCGGCTTCGCCCGCGTCGCCCACCGCGGCATCCGGCGCCGCAGCGTCGGTCTCAGGGGTCGGCGTGCCCCCGCCCGCCGAGAAGATGCCGCGGAAGAACACGGCGTCGATGGAGATGTCGCGACCGGAGATGGGGTTCGCGTTCTTGTCGATGACGACGTTCGCGAAGCTGACCTCGAAGCGCCCGGTGGAGGACACATCCGCGCCCTTGGTACCGAACGGAGCGCCGTGGGTCTGCGACTTCGAAACCGTGGCGGGAGGGCTGGGCAGGGGCTGGCCCGTGGAGAACTCGACGCCCTTCAGCGGCGTAAACTGAATATCGAGCTTGCCCCCGCCCGCGCCCGGCACGAAGCGGACCTCGGTATAGAAGCGCAGCACCTTGTTCAGGTCGCCGACCGAGAGCGCCGACAGGCACGAGCCGTAATAGACGCCCTCGATCGCCTGCGTCGGCGCCTGCGCGTCGACCGGACCGGAGTCGTCGACCGGGGGCTTCTTGCGGTAGTCGGCCGTGCGCTCGAGGAAGTCGGCGTAGTCCTCCGACGGGTGCGGAATGCACGCAACCACGAACCCGACCCCGAGGGCCAGCGTGACACCGACGCCGATCAGACTGCGTTTCATGACGTTTCGTCTAGCACGAAAACGTTTCCGTGGTACTGCTTCCGACCATGCTTTCGCGGAGATTTGCTCGCGCCGACGCGCCTGGTTTCGCTGCTGTCGCCTCACCGCTCGCCGCGCGCCTCGCCCGCGGCTCCAGGCGCCGCCTCGCGCGCGGGGGCGTCGCCGCCGTGGCCGCGCTCGGCCTGCTCGGCTTCGCCTCCGAGGCGCGCGCCAGCGGCTACCTCACCGCGCGCTACGGCTCCGACATGGGCACGCCGGCGACGCCGAACGCCTACGCCGTCTATTACAACCCCGCCGCCATGGGCGGCACGCACGGCACCAACCTCATCATCGACGCGTCCATCGTGGCGCGCTTCGCCTCGTACGAGCGCGCCGCCACGGCGCCCTCCGCCGACTGCCAGAAGGACCCCGACTGCGTCGCGGCGAACACGGGCAAGGGCACCCTCAAGAACCTGCTCGCGCTCCCGTACATCGGCGCGACGACCGATCTCGGCACGAAAGATTTCCGCCTCGGGCTCGCGGGCTACATCCCGTACGGCGGAATGGCCACGTGGGACAAGAAGGGCGGCGTGCAGGGCATCCCCGGCTCCACCGACGGCCCCCAGCGCTGGCACACCATCTCGGGCACCATCCTCGCCATGCACGCCACGCTGGCGGCCTCGTACACCCTCCCCGCGAACCTCTCCTTGGGCGCGAGCGTGAGCGGGATTTACCACACGGTCGGCACGGTCCGCGCGCGCAACGCCGACGACGGCGACGTGGTCCGCGGCCCCGACGGCAGCCTCACCGAGGGGCGCAGCTACTTGAAGGCGAACGCCTTCAACGTGGGCGCCACGTTTGGCTTGTATTGGGCCCCCGAGAAGACCGGCAGCCGCGCCCTCGATCACCGCCTGAAGCTCGGCGTCTCGTACACGAGCCAGCCCGGCTTCGGCGAGACCCGCATGAGCGGCGAGCTCACCCAGGTGCTCGGCTCGGGCGTCGCCGGTGACATCCAGAAGATCGATTTTCTCCAGACCTACCCCGACATCATCCGGTTTGGCGCGGCGTACAAGCTCCCCGGCGACAAGTGGGAGTTGAAGGCCGACGTCGACTTCGTGCGTTGGTCGGTGTTCGATAGGCAGTGCGTCGTGCTCGCGGGCAAGAACTGCAACATCGACAGCGCGACCGGCGGCCCGGCCGGCGCCAACGACGCGGAGAAGGCGGCGAACAGCCGCGACGTCGTGCTGAACCTGAAGCGCGACTGGCAAAATGCGGTCGGCTTCCGCGCCGGACCATCGTATTTCCTGAGCCCCGAGGTCGAACTCTTCGGCAGCCTCGGGTTCAGCACTTCGGCGGTGCCCAAGGCGACGATCGACGCCAACACGATCGACTCCTTCCGTATCTACGCCGCCGCCGGCCTCCGCTACGAGCTCTCGAAGCGCCTCACCCTCGCGGGCAGCTACAACCACATCTTCTTCATGCCCGTCGACAACACCGGCGTCAGCGTCTACGCGAAGAACCTCCAGCCGTCGCGCTCGCCCAGCGCCGAGGGCAAGTACTCGTCCACCATCGGAATGCTGAACGCGAACGCGACGCTCAGCTTCTAGGTCCGCGGCGCGCTCTCGCGTTTCGCGTCCTCGCGCTCTCGTTCTCGGCAGTCCGCATCCCCCTCGAACGCCCGCGCTCGGCGTGGCTTGGAGTCTCTCATGAAGCACCTCGCACACCTCACGCTCGCCTCCGCCCTGTCGCTGTCGCTCGTCTCGCTCGCGGCGCTCTCGTTCGGTGGCTGCTCGTCGGAGACGAAGCCCGCGGTCAACCCGCCGGGCACGTGCGAGCCCGGCGCGACCGACTGCGACGCCGGCGCGGGCGGGCTCACCCTGAAGACCCCCGCCCTGCCCTGCGCCGACGCGCCCGACTCGGTGTACGGCGCGCCCCCGGCCGACGCCTCCGGGCGCGGCGACATCACCCGCTGCGCGGCCGAGACGCCCCTCACGAAGGAGGCCCTGACCGCGAAGCTCGCCGAGGTGGGCTACAAGGGCAAGCCCGCGACGACCGGCGCGCGGGTCTACCGCGTGCAGTTCAAGACCGAGCGCGGCGACGAGAAGAACACGGCCGCCGCGTCGAGCGGCATGATCTACATCCCCGACACCCCGCGCGCCGAGAAGCTCCCGGTGGTGGTCGCCGCGCGCGGCAGCCGCGGGCAGGCGGCGGCGTGCGCCGCGTCGAAGTTCGACAAGGCCGCCGAGTACGTCAACGACGACCTCTACAGCCTCGTGTATCCCCTCGTCGGCGCGGGGTACGCGGTCGTGCTGCCGGACCTCGCCGGGTACTCGAACTACGGCGCTCCGGGCAACCCGCCGATGCCCTTCGACGGCAAGCGCATGATCTTCGGCG
>DAORJJ010000720.1:0-3197 GCA_035439005.1 Polyangiaceae bacterium
CGCGCTCGACGGCGCCGACACCGACGCGCTCGCGCGCCGCACGACGCGGGCGCTGTCGGCCTGCGGGGCGGCCGCGTGCGCCCGCGAGGCGCTGCGCTCCGCTCGCCTCGACGTGGCGTTCGGCGACGCGCTGCCCTGGTTTCTCTCGCGGGCGTGGCCGAAGATCCTCGCGCGCACGGACCTCGCGATGGCCCGCCTGCGTGCAAGCCTGCCCGAGAGCTTCCCCAGGCTCCTCACCGAGGTGAGCGTGGCGCTCGACGCGCGCGCCTCGGGGCGGACATTCTCCCTCGACGTGGTCCACGCCGATCCGCGCTACCGGGGCTCAGCGCTCGCGCCCCTCGCGCTCGAGGACACCGCGCCGTGCCTGCGAGGCCGCCCGGAGGACAAGCCCGCGGCGCTCGCGTGCGCGCTCTTCCAGGTCGCGCTCGACGTGCGCGAAGAGAGCGCCCTCTTCGACCGGCTCGAGCAGGCCTCGGGGCGGGAGCCCGGCGGCCGGGAGCGGGCGCGGCGGCTCTACGCGCTCGCGGCGGCGCACGCGGTGCGGGTCGTGACGCGCGCGGCGACGGGCGCGACCCGCGAGGCCTTCACCGAGGGCCTGCTCGGCGCCGAGCCCGAGGCCGCGGCGTACCTCGCGCGTCACTACGCCGAGCGCGCGAGCCCGCGCTTCCTCGAGGACCTCGACAAGGCCACGTCGCGGTGAGCCCGCCGCCGAGCGCACCGGGCCGACCGTCGACGCCTCGCTCGGAGGGGGAGCTCTGCGCGCGCGCCGAGGCGCTCGCGGGGCACGAGCTCGGCGCGCTGGCCGACGCGCTCGGCGTGGCCATCCAGGCCGACACGCGCCGCACGAAGGGCAAGTGGGGCGAGCTGCTCGAGCGCGCGCTCGGCGCCACCGCGGGGTCGCGCAGCGAGCCGGACTTCCCGCACCTCGGCGTCGAGCTCAAGACCGTGCCGATGCGCGCCGACGGGCGGGCGCTCGAGTCGACGTACGTGTGCCGCATCGATCTCGCGCGCGCGGAGGAGCTCGCCTGGGAGACGTCGGCCGCGAGGCGCAAGCTCGCCCGCGTGCTCTGGATCCCTCTCTTGGCGGTGGAGCCAGACTGGCGCAAGCGACGCATCGGGACGCCGCTTCTTTGGAGCCCCACGCCCGAGCAGGAGGCCGCGCTCCGGGCGGACTTCGACGAGATCATCGGCGCGCTGGCGACCGGGCGGGTCGAGGAGGTGACGGCGCGGTGGGGCCGCGCCATGCAGGTGCGCCCGAAGGCCGCTACGGGCGCCAAGACCTTCGTCACGACCACCCCCGACGGCGAGCTCGTCGCCACGGTGCCGAAGGGCTTCTACTTGCGCGCGCCGTTCGTCAGCGCGCTGTTCGTCGATCCGCGCGCGCTGCCTCCGCCCGCGCCCGGGTGACGCGCTACGCGGTGCGCGGGGAGATGACGGCCAGCATGCGCCCGCTCGCCGCGCCGTCGCGCCGAAACGAATGGTACCGCGGCGCGCCCTCGGCGCGCGCGCAGCGCGAGCAGCCACCGACGTCGTCGATCGCCTCATCAGCGAGGCCTGCCGCGCGGAGCTGCGCGCGCGCGGCGAGGCGCAGGTCGACCTTCGCCTTCCCCTCCCCGTAGCGGGCCGTGATCACGCGAGGCTCGGAGGCCGCGCGCGCGATCGCCTCCGCGATCGCCTCGGTCACCTCGAAGCAGCAGGCGCCGATGCACGGTCCGATGGCCGCGAGGCGAGTGCCGGCGGGCGTGAGGCGGCCGAGGGCCTCGAGCGCCACGCCGATCACCCCGGCCTCCACGCCGCGCCAGCCCGCGTGGATGGCGGCCACCGCGCCCGACCGCTCGCACCCCACGAGGATGGGCACGCAGTCGGCGACGCGCACGCCGACCGCGCCACCCGCGCCACCCGGCTGCCCCTCGCCGGACAGGGCGAGGACGGCGTCGCCCTCGAGCGCGCCGAACGCGACTGGATCGCCCGCCGCCAGGTCGGCCAGGTGCGTCGCCGTCCCGTGCACCTGCCGCGCCGAGAAGAAGCGGGCGGCGCTGAAGCCGACAGCCTCGCCTATCGCGCTGATATTCAACGCCAATTCGTCGGGCGAGCGGGCGAGCGCCGCGTCGACGCCGGCCCCCGAGAACCCGTGGACGAATCCTGCGCGGGAGAGGACCTCGCTCCGCTCGACGATGACGGAAGGCCGCATGCCAATTCGTGGTATCACGGCAAGATGTCTGCTCAGGATCCTTTCATCGGGAGGGACATCCTCGACGGCCAGTTCCAGATCCTTCAGAAGATCGGGAAGGGGGGCATGGGCGCCGTCTACAAGGCGGTGCAGCCGGCCATGAACCGCATGGTGGCGGTGAAGATCCTCCACCCGAAGTTCACCACCCGCCGCGACCTCGCCTCGCGGTTCCGGCGCGAGGCGCGGGCGATGAGCCACCTCACGCACCCCAACACGGCGAAGGTCTTCCTCTACGGGGAGCTCGACGACGGCTCGCTCTACATCGTGATGGAGCTGCTCGAGGGCAAGAACATGAACCAGACCGTGCGCTCGGAGGGCCCGATGCCCCTCGAGCGCGCGATCGCGATCCTGCGCCAGGTGTGCGCGGCCCTCGCCGAGGCGCACGCCGCCGGCATCATCCACCGCGACCTCAAGCCCGAGAACGTCTTCCTCTGCCAGCAAGCGGGCATGAGGGACTACGCCAAGGTCCTCGACTTCGGCCTCGCCAAGGTCACTGAGCGAGAAATGCGCCCGGGCTCGATCGCCCTCACGCAGGAGGGCATGGTCTTCGGCACCCCCGAGTTCATGAGCCCCGAGCAGGCGCAGGGCAAGAAGCTCACCGCCGTGAGCGACATCTACTCGCTCGCCGTCATCCTGTACGAGGCGCTCACCGGAAAGCTCCCGTTCGACGCCAAGAGCGGCATGGAGTTCATCCAGCACCACGTGATGACCAAGCCCCTCACCCTCGCGCAGAGGGCGCCGAACCGCACGTTCCCGCCGCTCTTGCAGGCGGTGTTCGACAAGGCGCTCGAGAAGGACCCCACGAAGCGATTCCTGAGCGCGCTCGACTTCTCGACCGCCCTCGACGCCGTGCTCGCGGGCGCGACGGAGCTCCCGGCCTCGCACGCGGCGCCGACCGCTCCCCCGGCGCAGAGCGCGGCGGGGCCCAGCTCCGCGCCGAGGTCGCACCAGCCCCCCTCGTCGCAGG
>DAORJJ010000721.1:0-3185 GCA_035439005.1 Polyangiaceae bacterium
CGGCTCGCGCTTCACCAACGAGGGCACGCAGGTGACGGTGCGCAACATCGCGCCCGAGGCGACGAAGGGGCAGGTGAAGCTCGAGGTGCGGCCGGCCGAGGGCAAGGCCGCCACCGATGTCGTGTACACGTCGACGCAGGCGAGCTCGCACGGCGCGATGGCCTTCGTCTTCGGCGGCAAGGGGAAGGACGGTAAGCCGTTCGCGACGGGCCGCTACGAGGCGCGCCTGATGTTCATCGGAGACGATGGACAGACGAAGCAGACCGAGACGCTCGTCTTCGTGCACGACACGCCCGAGGCGCAGAGCGCGCGGTACGCCGAGGTGCAGGGCAAGCTCGACCTCTCGCGTGATGGCTCGGGCGCCGCGAACGCCGAGGTCGACCTCGTCGACGCGCAGGGCAACGCGCGGACCCTGGTGCGCCGGCTCGAGGCCCTCGGCCTCGTGACCGTCGGGGAGCAGGAGCGCGCGCGCGACGCGTTCTTCGACGCCGGCGTGGAGCGCGACGCCGACAAGGAGCCGACCGCCGCGCAGGCCGGCGCGATCGCGGCGCTCCAGGCGGCCCTCTTCGGCGAGACGGCGCGGCCGTTCTTGCTCCACGGCGTCACGGGCTCCGGCAAGACCGAGGTGTACCTCCGCGCGATCGCCGAGGCGAAGCGGCTCGGGCGAGGCACGGTCGTGCTGGTGCCCGAGATCGCCCTGACGCCGCAGCTCGTCGGCCGCTTCCGCGCGCGCTTCGGGGACGACGTGGCCGTGCTGCACTCGGGGCTCTCGGCGCGGGAGCGCCACGACATGTGGCACCTCCTGCGGGAGGGCAAGGTCGACGTCGCGATCGGCGCCCGCTCGGCGCTCTTCGCGCCGGTCGCGCGGCTCGGCCTCATCGTGGTCGACGAAGAGCACGACCCCTCGTTCAAGCAGGAAGAGGGCGTCCGCTACCACGCGCGGGACATGGCGCTCCTGCGCGCGCGACGCGCCGGCGCCGTGTGTGTGCTCGGGAGCGCCACGCCGTCGCTCGAGAGCGAGCACCTCGTGAGCGAGGGCAAGCTCGTGCGGCTCACGCTTCCCACCCGGGCGCGGGACCAGGCCATGCCGCGCGTCACGGTCGTGAACCTGCGACGCACCGGCGCCGGCCCCACCGGCGACAAGCGACTGAGCCTGCCGCTCCACCGCGCGCTCGAGGAGAACCTGGCGGCGGGGGGCCAGACCATCCTCTTCCTGAACCGACGGGGCTTCTCGCCGGCGCTCCGCTGCGGGGCGTGCGGCACCGTGGCGTCGTGCCCGAACTGCTCGGTCGCGCTCACGTTCCACAAGGCGAGCGGCTCGGTGCTGCGGTGCCACACGTGCGACCACGAGGAGCCCGTGCGCGCGACGTGCCTCGCCTGCGCCTCGCCCGACGTGGTGCTCGAGGGCCTCGGCACCGAGCGCCTCGAGGAGACGCTGAGCGCCGCGTTCCCCACGGCCCGCGTGGCGCGCCTCGATCGCGACGTGGCGAGCGGCAAGGACGCCGAGAAGGTGCTCGCGCGGGTGCGGGCGCGGGAGGTGGACATCCTCGTCGGCACGCAGATGGTGACCAAGGGGCACGACCTGCCGGAGGTCACGCTGGTCGGGGTGCTCAACGCCGACGCCGCGCTCTCGATGCCCGATTTTCGCGCGTCGGAGCGCGCCTTCCAGCTCCTCGTGCAGGTCGCCGGGCGCGCGGGCCGCGGAGAGACCGCGGGCCGGGTGATCGTGCAGACCTACGACCCCACCCACCCTTCCATTCGCTTCGGCATCGCGCACGACACGGCGGGCTTCGTCGCGGCGGAGCTCGTGCACCGGCGAGAGCTCGGCTACCCGCCCTACTCGCGCATGGTGCTCGTGCGGGTGGACGCCGCCGACCCCGAGCTCGCGCTGCAGTGGGCCGCGCACCTCGGGGAGATCGCGCGCGCGGCGCCGCGGGAGGGCGCGCGGCGGGCGAGCGTCGAGGTCCTCGGGCCCGCGCCAGCGCCGATCGCCAAGCTCAAGAACCGCCACCGCTTTCGGCTCATGCTCCGCTCGAGCGACCGCGCGGGCCTCCGCGCCGCGGCGCTGGCCGTGGTGCGCGCGTTCGGCGAGCTCCCGCGGCAGGTGCGCGCCCAGGTCGACGTGGACCCCGTCCAGATGATGTGAGCGATGGCGAGGGAGCGCACACGTGAGCGACACCCGGGCCTCGGCACGCGCCTCGTGACCGAGCGACTCCTGCTCCGCCCGCCGGGCGAAGAGCACGCGACCGCGATCGCTCGCGCGCTGCGCCGGAACGCCGAGCACCTCGCCCAGCTCACGCCGCGCGGAGCGCCCGCGCCCTGGTCGCTGGTGGAGGTCGCGGTGCGCGTGGCGGCCGAGCGCCGCGACTTCGTGCGTGGCGTCACGTTCGCGTTCTACGCCTTCGCTCGCGAGGGGCCTCCCGCGGAGGTGCTCGGGAAGGTGATGCTCCGGCGGGCCACCCCCCACGACCGCGAGGCGGAGCTCGGGTACTGGGTGGACGCGGCGCTCGAGGGCCGCGGGCTCGCGCACGAGGCGGTGCGCGAGGTCGTCCGTTTCGCCATGGAAAACGCTGAGTTGCACCTCCTTCGCGCCCACGTTCTCCCGGAGAACGCGCGGAGCGCGGCGCTCGCCCGACGCGTGGGCTTTCGGGCCGCGTCCTCGAACCCCGAAGGCGACGCGCGGGAGACGTACGAGCTCGCGAAAGAGGACTGGCTCTTCCGAGCCGAGTGATCCGCGCGCGGCGCGCAACGCGGAGCCCGCCCGTGCCGAACAGTTGCCATGCTACGCACGGCGCTCCGCTTTCTCACCGCCCACGCGCTCGCCTCGCTCGCCGAGCCTCGCTGCTGCGCCTGCGACGCGCCCGTGCCCGTCGAGACCGTGTTCTGCGGCCCCTGCGCGGCCACGCTCGTCGAGGTGGAGGGCGACGACGGCGCGCGCAGCGTCGCGGTGGCGGCCTTCGCCTACGGCGGCGCGCTGCGCGACGCCATCGTGAGGTTCAAGTACGGCGGACGCGACGACCTCGCGCGGCCGCTCGGCGCGCTGCTCGCGCGGGTCCGAGGGCCCGTCGCGCGCGCCCGCCCAGGCGTGATCGTGCCGGTCCCCTCCCACGCGTCGCGGCTCGCCAGCCGTTGCTACGAGCCCTCGGCGTTGCTTGGGCGCGCGCTCGCGACCGCGGTGGGCGCGC
>DAORJJ010000722.1:0-3176 GCA_035439005.1 Polyangiaceae bacterium
GGTGTCCGAGTCCAGCGCGAGGGCGGGCACCGCCTCGGCGGCCTGGGCGGCGAGCCAGGGGAGCGGCACAGCGCGCGCGACGGGCGACGCGGGGCGCTGCCCCGTGGCGGTGGCGTGGGGCACGGGCCCGCGGCTCGGGCCGATCGCGCCGGTCTCCCGGGGCGCGGGGGTGAGCTTCTCGCCCTCGTCGATCGAGGTGTCGATCCACTCGATGCGGCGCGGCTCGGGTCCCCGCGCGGAGGCGTGCGGCAGCGCGAGCCACAAGAACGCCGCGTGGAGCACGGCCGACACGAGCACCGGGCGCAGCGCTGCGCCCCCAACCTTCGCAGAAGGCCGCTGGTCGCCGCTGTCTTCAGGCTGGTCGCCGTGCGTCATCGACATGAACCCCCTCACACCTTACAGACTCGCAAACATACTGACGCCCTCCCCACGCGCAAGCCACCCGCGCGGTTTTCTTTCCTTCGCCGTGCGGGAGACGGCCGGCGCAGACGGCCCGCGAGCCGGGTCGGTGCGCCCGTTGACGCGCGGCCGGGCCGTGGTCGATCCTCGCCGCGTGATGCCCACGCTCTTCATCGGCAACAAGAACTACTCCTCCTGGTCGATGCGCCCGTGGCTCGCCCTCCACTGGGCGGGCGTGGCGTTCGTCGAGCGGCTCGTCCCGCTCGGCGGCGAGCACTACGGGCGCGGCACGGATCCGGCCCTCCAGGCCGTGTCGCCGACGGGCCGCGTCCCGGTCCTCGCGCTCGAGGGCGTCCGCGTCCACGAGAGCCTCGCGATCTGCGAGTGGGCCGCCGAGCAGTCCTTGGCCTCGGGGCGGCCGCTCTGGCCGCGCGAGCCGCTCGTGCGCGCGGAGGCCCGCGCGGCCGCCTCTGAAATGCACGCGGGCTTCGCCGCGCTCCGCCGCGACCTGGGCATGAACGTCCGGCGGAGGCTCGCGCGCCCGCCCGCGCTGCCCGAGGACACGCGGCGCGATCTCGCGCGGCTCTTCGCGCTGTGGACGGGGCTCCGGGAGCGCTTCGGCGCCGACGGGCCGTGGCTCTTCGGGCAGCGCAGCGTCGCGGACGCGATGTTCGCTCCGGTGGTGACGCGCCTGCGCACGTACGCGATCGCCCAGCCGCCCCTCCTCGAGGCCTACGGCGCCACGGTGCTCGGCGACGAGGCCATGCGCCGCTGGGAGGCCGAGGCCGAGGCCGAGCCGTGGACCATCCCGTCTACGGACTCCCTGCACGCCGAGACCCGCCCCGCGGCGGGCGGGCCCTGACCGACGCTCTCGAGCCACCACGCACGGCGCGATCGCGACGCGACTACGGGCAGATGGGGGTGACGCAGCCGGGGCACGAGCTCTTGGAGCCGGGGGCGCACGCCTTGCCGCAGTCGGTGCCCTGCCAGGTGCACGTCTTCTGGTCGCAGCGGTAGCTGTAGCGCGTCGTGCTCGTCGACTTGCACGACGAGAGGGGGTTACTCCAGCCGCACGGCGTGCCGAAGGTGCCGGTGAAGGTGCTCGAGCCGCGCCCCGAGCAGCCCGTCGTGCTGCCGCTCGAGGTGCCGGCGTCGCTCGTGCCGCTCGAGCCGGTGGTCGACCCGCTCATGCACGGCGCGCTCGACACGCGCTCCCACTTGCCGACCATGTCGTACTTGCTGCCGAGCGACGCTTTGTACTCGAAGCGCCCCTCCTCGAACGCGTCGTCGTCGGCCGTGAGGGTGTACTTCTCCCAGTCGCTGCCGAAGGTGACCTTCACGGTTCGCGCCTCTTCGTCGAGCGTCCAGCCGGTGCCGGTGTAGCGGGCGGGCTTCAGGTTGCACGCGAGCACCTGGCTGCCGTCGGTCTTGAACTGGTACCACCAGCTCGGGATGTTCCCCTTCGCGACGTCCGGCGTGAAATGGAGAGTCGCCCCCGCGATGCGCTCGCGATCGACCTTGTCCGCCACCGAGCTGCACGAGCTCGCCCCCACGAGCGACACCACCGCGACCACGGCCGCGCCGAGACTCCATTTGTTCATGGCGACACCTCGCCTTGGGCTCGTGCTCGCCATCGACCTTCGTTTCAGGTTCATGCCAATCCCCCTCCCATCGGCCCGGCCGGCTCGCCGAGCGGTTCACCAAGGCTTGCCCCCGCCGGCCCCCCCGGCAGGCGCCGAGCGCGCAAGCGTAAGACCCAGGAGAGTCTGACATATTTGTAATCTTCTTCGCAAGCGCGGGGATCCGAAGTGAGGTCGCCTGCAGCGACGCGCGCGGCCCGCTCCGCTTCCGTCCTCGTGGGGGTCCACCACCCGTTCCCGAGTGAGCACGACCTGCCGGCGAGCCACGGCGCGCGGGCCTCGCATTCTTTGGTGTCTTCGGCTCGGGCGCGCGGCGAACCAGGGAGTCAGCGAGGCGGCGCGCATCCTCCATACGGTGGATGGTGAGAATGTCGCCGGTCGGTACAGTCCCGGGAGGAGGTGCGTCGGTCGGCCCACTTCTCTGGCCTCCTCACGACCCGACGCGGCGTCTACACCCGACGCGGCGACCCGCCCCTCGAGTAACCTCTGGCACTTGAGCTCCCGCCCCCAACTCTGGTCTCCTCATACGGTGCCAGGTGAGCTCGAGCGCTTCTATTCGGCGTCCCTCGAGCGGGGCGTCGACGGCGTCCTGGAGCACCTGGCCCAGCGCTTCGCCGTGGCGGCAATCGGCATCACGAGCCGCTCGCCGCACACCGCCGTTCAGCGCTGGCGCGGGCTCGAGCCGGCGTTCGAGCACGCGTATCTCACCTCGTTCCACGCCCGCGATCCTTACGTCCAGGGGGCCCTCCGACTCGGGCTCCCAGAGGGCCGCTGCGGCGTCGGGCGCGAGTTCACCACCGCGGAGACCCGCGCCTCGAGCCCGCTCATCCACGAGCTGTTCCGGCCGTTCGGGTTCTCGGATCTCCAGGGCGGCATCCTCTCCCGGAGCGGCGAGACGCTCGTCTCCCTCGGCATGATGAGAGAGCTGGGCGCGCCCGACTTCGAACGGAGCGACGCCGACGCGCTCGAGGCCTACTTTCCCCACATACGCAACGCCCTGACGGTCGCCACGCTCGTGGAGCGGGCGCGCGGGTTCGTCGCGGCGGCGAGGCTGTGCCCGCGGCGGCGGCTCGTCGAGACGTTCGGCGACGACAGGTGGCTGGGCCGCGTCTTCGTGCGCGCGCGCGGCGAGGTCTC
>DAORJJ010000723.1:0-3176 GCA_035439005.1 Polyangiaceae bacterium
TCGCCTTCGGCTCGGGCTCGCCATCGACCTTCGTTCGCCCCTTCGGGGCTCACTTCGAGGTTCATGCCAACCCCTCGCCTTCGGCTCGGGCTCGCCATCGACCTTCGTTCGCCCCTTCGGGGCTCACTTCCAGGTTCATCGGGGGTCTCTCCTCGCGATTTCGGACGCCTCGCGGCGCGGTTCGGCAGGAGTGTAGCCTCCGATCCTGGCGCGCGCGACCGATTCGCGCGCGGGCTCAGCGCCGGCTCGAGGGCGGCCTCGCGCTCGCGGGCCCCGACGAGGTCGGGCCGCGGTCGGAGGCCTCGCGCTTCACGGTGGCGGGCGGCGGCGTGGACGTGCGGCTCGCGCGCCGCTCGGCGAGGCGACCGTGGCGGATGTCCTTGCCGCGCACCATGAACACCACCATCTCGGCGATGTTGGTCGCGTGGTCGGCGAGGCGCTCGATGTACTTCGCGATCGATTGCACGCGCGTCGCGCGGTAGATGTTGCGCGGGTTCTCCATCATGTACGTCAGCAGATCCCGGAAGATCGAGTCGTAGTAAGCGTCCACGGTGGTGTCGCGCTCGATCACGGTCTCCGCGCGCGCCACGTCGGACGCGACGAACGCGTCGAGCGCGTCGCGCAGCATGCCCTGCGCGGCCTCGGCCATGTTCACGAGGTCGACGTAGGGCTTGAGCGTGGGCTCGGCGTTGAGCTCGAGCACGCGCTCGCAGATGTTCACGCCGAGATCGCCCATGCGCTCGAGATCGGTCACGAGCTTCAGCGCGATGGTCAGGAAGCGCAGGTCGGACGCGACCGGCTGCCGGCGCGCGAGCACCCGCAGGCAGAGCTCGTCGGTCTCCACCTCGAGGCGGTTGATCTGCCGGTCGGTGTCGAGGGTGCGCTGCGCGAGCTCGCTGTCGCGCTCGATGAGCGCGCGCATGCTGTCGCGCAGCATGTCCTCGACCTTGGCGCCCATGAGCAGGAGCTGCTCGCGGATCTTTCGCAGCTCGCCTTCGTACTCGCGATCGGTGTGGGCGCGGCTCATTCGACGACTCTCTCTGCGCCCTCGCGGCGCGGCCTCAGGGCCTCCTGTAGTCCAAAATGGGCTCGCCAGCGAAGCCACTGGTCCGCGCCGCGCCGGTCGTGCGAAGATTCGTCTCGGAGGTGGGTATGGCGCTCCGAGCGACACTGTGTGGAATGCTGGTCGTCGGCATGGTGGTGGCGTGTGGGCCCGCCGTCCCGGAGGACGGCTTCACGCAGCAAATCACCGCCCGCTGCGCGACGGCGGGCGGGTGTGAAGAGGCGCTGAAGGAGGCGAACGCGCGCGCGGCGAGCTGCAAGGCCAAGGGCGGCGACTGCATCTGGGTCAACGAGGATCTCGCGTCGGTCCAGCGCCTCAACAAGCGCCACGTCGACGAGGCCCGCGCCCGCGAGGCCCGCGCGGCGCAGCCCGCGCCCACCGCGGCGCCCACGAGCGCGGCGGTGGCCGAGTCGCTGGCGGCCGTGCCCATGTCGGAGCACGAGTCGGTGCTGCGGACGGCGCTCGCCGACTGCAAGGCGACCGCGAAGTTCGAGCGGTGCACCGACGGCGCCTCCCCCGCCGAGCAGGCCACCTGCGAGGCCGAGTGCAAGAAGTTCGGGGCGCAGCGCTCCGAGGACCTCTTCAAGGGGCAGCTCCGTGCCTGTGGCGAGGCGGCCCTCGCCGATCCGAAGGCGACCCAGTGCGCCGCGGATGGGCGCGTGTGGGCACCGAAGGAGCGCCTCGCCGAGTGCTCGCGCAAGTGCGCCGTGCTCGGTCCGAAGCTCCGCGCCTACGACGCCGCCCACACGAAGTGCTGCGACGGCACGCGCTCGCCCACGTGCACGAACGCCACGCCCTCGGCGGACTGCTGCGCCGCGAACGGCGGCGTGTGCCAGGAGCCCAAGCCGACCGAGTGACGAGCCGCCCCTCCCAGCCCGCGGCCCCCGGCGCGCCTCGGGGGCGAGCGCGTCGCGTGCGCCGCCGGGTGCGCGTGCCCCTCCGCGGCGACGGCGGCCTCAACCTTGTCGTCGTGGCCGACACGCACAGCGAGCCCCACCCAGACGCGGCCCGGTGGATCGCCGCGGCGCGCCCCGACCTCATCGTCCACGCGGGCGACATCGGCGCGCTCCGGGTGCTCGACGACCTCGGCGCGCTCGCGCCCGTGTACGCCGTGCGCGGCAACATCGACGAGCGCGCCCCGGACCTGGCCGACGAGCTCGTGCTCGACGTCACCGACGCGGCTGGCGGCCTGGCGCTCCGGCTGGTGGTGCTCCACATCGGGCAGAACGGGCCCCGCCTCCGCGCCGACGCGCTGCGCCTCGCGCGCGCCGAGGGCGCCGACCTGCTCGTGTGCGGCCACTCGCACGTGCCCTTCGTCGGCCGCGACGCCGGGATCGTCGTCTTCAACCCGGGGTCGATCGGTCCGCGCCGGTTTCGCCTGCCCATCGTGTTTGGCGTGCTCGAGATCGCGGGGGGCGCGATGGGGACACGCCACGTGAGCTGCGAGACCGGCGCGCGGTGGCTGCCCACGGCGAGCGCGGGCTAGGCCCGCGTCGCGTCCACTCGCTTCTGTGTAAGTGTATGAAATAAGACGTAAATGCGTCGCCTACTGGTCGGCGGCGTACGCGCACTGCACGAGCGCGCACGACTCGGCGGCGCAGTGCACGAACGCGCGCCGCCGCGCCGGCACGATGGCGCTGAGCGCCCCGCGGCACGCGTCGAAGGTCATGTGGCGGTAGCGCCGCGGCACCTTCGCGCACGAGTCCGCGACCGCGCGGCAGTCGCGGTCGATCGTCGGCGACGGGTCGAGGCACGCCACGCCGAACGACTCGGACGCGCACGCCATGGCCGCGTTGAACTCGCAGAGCCCGGGCGTGCCGCTCTTCGCGCGGAGGCAGGCCGCGGCGTGCGCGGCGGCGCGGGGCGTGAGCCACCGCTTGAAGCGCTGGCACTCCTTCAGGGTGTCGCCGTAGCTCTCGCAGGTGGGGCCTGGCGGCCGCGTGAGGGCGCACCCTGGCCAGGCGCCGACCGCGTTGCCGGCCGGGGCGCAGGCCTGCGGGTGGAGCGTGCTCGCGAGCGGCGGCGTCGCGCCGCTGCCGGGCGCGTACGGCGCCTCGTCGCCGGTGTCGCTCGCGTCGCTCGGCGCGGGCGCGGGCGGCGGCGGCTCGGGCTC
>DAORJJ010000724.1:0-3176 GCA_035439005.1 Polyangiaceae bacterium
TGCCCGCCGCGCCCGCCGTGCCCGCCCGCGCGCCCTCCACGCTGTCGGCGCTCGCGCGCCTCGCCCGGCCGCGCGGGGGCGCCGCGCTGCTCGTGTACCCGCTCACCGGCTACGGGTTCGCGCTGTGGGACCACTCCGCGGAGGTGCGCGGCCTGCTCCGCCTCGCGCTCGTGTGCGTGTCGTGGTTCGTGGCGAGCGCCGGCACGATGTGGCTGAACGCCCGCCTCGACGGCGAGGAGGGGGGCGCCCTGTTCGCCGAGGCCCCGACGCGGGCGCCGCGCCACCTCGCGGCCTTCGGTCACGCGGCCATCGCCGTCGGCCTGGGCGTGGCGTGGCTCGCGAGCGATCGCATCTTCGCGGTCTGCGCGGTCTGCGCGGCGCTCTCGCTCGCGTACTCGTCGCCGCGCACGCGCTGGAAGGGGCACCCGGTGCTGGGGCCCGCGGTCAACGCCGTGGGCTACGGGCTGCTCTCGCCGCTCGCGGGCTTCCTCGCCGTCGGCGTCGCGCTCACCCCGCGCGCGGCGATCGTGCTCGCGTGTTTGTCGCTGTGGACGCTGGGCGCGGCGTTCGCGGCGCAGGCGTTCCAGCGCGACGACGACGCGCGGCGCGGCTACCGCACGCTGGTCGTCACGCACGGGCCGGCCACGTGCCTGCGCGTCGCGCGGCTCACCACATGGGCGCCGATCGCGGCGCTCACGGCGATGGCGATCGTGGGCCTCTTGCCGCGCGTGTTGCTCCTCGGCGTGCCGTACTTCGCGCTCGTGGATCGCCACGTCGCGAGGTGGCTCCGGCAGCCCCACGGCGGCGACGCGTCGTGGGCCGCGGGCTACATGGCGCGCATGCTCGGCGGGGGCGCGCTGCTGGTGAGCCTCGCCACCGTTGATTTTCTCTATGATTTCATGGCGGATCGCCCTGCGGCGGGCCTCGCGACGGCGCGCGGGGCGCCCCGGTCGCCCTAGGAGCGGCGCCCTCGTGGCAGGCCCGGGCTCGGCCGCCGCTCGGCCGCAGCGCGGCGCGGCGCGAGCCTCGAGACGCGAGGGGTGCTCGAGCCGCGCCGACGGCGTCGGGGCTCGGCGCGCGTCCCCTTCCTTTTTTAGAGCGCGTGACTACCTTGCTGGGCCATGCGCGTCGTGGCCCCCTCATGAGCTCCGCCGATCCCACGCTCCAGAGCCCGAGCGACCCCAAGCAGAGCAGCGCGCTCGACGCGGGGCTCGCGACCCTGGTCGACCCCACGGTCACCGACGCCGCGTCGCGCCTCGACACGCAGCCGACGACGAGCGTCGCGCTCGACGCGACCGTGGCCGCGCCGCCCGTCGGCGACGGCGGCGGGGCCTGGCGGCCATCGCCGAGCGCCACCGAGACCCTCGCGCGCTCGACCGTGCTCCCCCACGTCGAGGTGTGGGAGGGCGAGCTCCGCGTGACCCAGCAGCGACGCCGGCGCTACGAAGACGTGCGCCCGCTCGGCGAGGGAGGCATGGGAGAGGTCGTCCTCGCGAGGGACAACGACATCGAGCGGGTCGTCGCCGTCAAGCGGCTCCTGCCGCACCTCGCGGGCACCACGGCGATCACCCGCTTCGCCGAGGAGATCCGCACGGTCGGCCAGCTCGGCCACCCGGGCATCCCCCCGGTGCACGACGTGGGCGTCGACGAGCACGGCAAGCTCTACTTCGTCATGAAGTACGTCGACGGCGAGACCCTCGAGGACATCATCGCGCGGCTCGCGGCCGGCGATCCCGCCACCCACGCGGCCTACCCGTTCGAGCGCCGGGTCGAGCTCATCATGAGCCTGCTGGAGACGCTGGCGTACGCCCACGCGCAGGGCATCGTGCACCGCGACATCAAGCCCGCGAACGTGATGGTGGGCGCGTACGGCGAGGTCGTGCTCATGGACTGGGGCATCGCCAAGGGCGCGGGGCTCACCGCCGACGTGTCCGAGACGCTCCAGGACGGGGTCGGCGTCGCCAGCGGCGCCGCGCGGCTCCACCAGACCGAGCACGGCGCGCTCGTCGGGACGCCAGTGTACATGTCCCCCGAGCAGGCCGCGAGGCGGCTCGACGCGATCGACGCGAGGAGCGACGTGTACGCCCTCTCGGTGGTCATGCACGAGCTCTTGACCCTGCGGCACTACCTGCACGACCGGGAGGACCTCCGGCAGGTCCTCGAGGGCGTCGCCAACCGCTCGCCGGCGGTCCACGGCCCCGAGTGGGAGCTTAGCGCCGTCCAGGGCCCGGTCGCTGCAGACCTCCGCCACCTGGTCGCGAAGGGCATGGCGAAGGACCCCTCGCGGCGCTTCCCCTCCGCGCAGGCCATGCTCGACCGCCTGCGGCGGCGCGCCGAGGGCGACATCCCCGTCGAGTGCACGGTCACGTTCTGGATGAGCACGCTGGCGCGCACGCGCCGGTTCCTCGACCGGCACCCCTACGTGACGATCTTGTCGATCGTGGCGTTCCTGGTGCTCTCGATCGCGTCGATGTTCTACGCCGCCGCGCGCCTCGCGCTCGGGTGAGCGAGGCGAGGCGCGCCGCGCGCGTTCACGGCGCGCCGCACATCACCGCGGCCACCTTGAGGTACGTGTCGTTGAACGCCGCCCCGCGGCAGCGAGGGCCCCACGTGCCCACCGTGGCGTCGACCGCCGCGTTGCACGCGCCGTCGCCGAGGCCGGCGCAGATCCCGAGGGACGCGGTGCCCTGGCAGGCGTCGTCGGAGGCCGTGTCGGGGCAGGTCGCGCACGCGGAGTTCGTACAGACGACCTGCTGGGAGATCGGCAGCGCGCAGTCGGGCCGGCCGATCACGAGCGCGGCGCAGGCCCCGATGTTCGGCGTCACGGTCGCGTCCGAGACCGGGATGAGCGCGCCAACAGGCGTCGTCGCGGGGACGTCGCCCGAGAGCGCCCCGAAGATGCAGCGCGCGCACGCGCGGTTGGCGGCGAGGTAGGCGTTGCAGGTCGCGGCCGTGGAGGTGGGCCCGAGGCACGCGGTCTGGGCGCCCACGATCTGCGCGGCGGTGCAGATCGACGGGCTGAGGCTCGGGGCCGCCGCCGTGAGCGCGAGCGCGTCGTCGGGCACGTAGCAGGCTGCGGGAGGCGCGGCGTCCGGCCCCGGCCGGGCCAGCTCGTCGGCCTGCGCATCGAGGGGCGCCGCAGCGCCCGCCACCACGACGATGTCTTCGTCGGCGAG
>DAORJJ010000725.1:0-3172 GCA_035439005.1 Polyangiaceae bacterium
CGCCGCCCACGACGACCGAGCCCGCCGACCCCGCGCCGCCCGAGCCCGCCCCCGCGCCGGCGCCGCGCGAGAGCCTACCGCCGCGGCCCTGGAGCGACGCGTTCGAGCCCGCTGGGTCCGCGCGCGACGCCTTCCGCGTGCGCCCCGAGGAGGTGCAGCTGCACACCGATCCCGCGCTGCTGCCGGAGGAGCCGCGCTCGAGCGGCGGCCTCTTCGAGATCGTCGGGAGCGTCACCCGCCGCGCCCTCGCCCTCGGCATCGCGGCGCGCGAGCCGAGCTTCCACGTCTTCGTCGCGGCCGAGCCCGAGGTGATGATCGAGGACGACGTCGTGCGCTTCGCCGAGCGGTTCGCGGCGGCCCGCCCGCGCCCGCCGGACATCGTGTACGTGCACGACTTCCAGCGCCCCGAGGCGCCGCGGCCCCTGTGCCTGCCCGCGGGCGAGGGGAAGACCCTCGTCGCCGCGATGGAAGAGCTCCTCGACGGCCTGCGCGCAGACATCGTGGAGATCACCGACTCCGACGAGCTGCAGGCGGCGCAAGCGGGCCTCGGGCGCGAGCTCGAGGCGAAGAACCGCGAGATCCTGGCGGGGCTCGAGTCTCGGGCGAAGACCCTCGGGTTCGGCATTCGAGCCGTGCCGGGCGGCGTGCAGACGTTCCCCATCCTCCACGGAAAGCCCGTGAGCCCCGAGCAGTTCGGGGCCTTCGACGAGCCCACGAAGCGCGCGCTCGGTGAGGCCGAGGAGCGCCTCACCTCCGAGGTCGCGAAGGCGGCGCAGCGCGTCCGCAGCGAGAGCGCCCGCTTCGACGCGGCGCGCGCCGAGGCCCTCGGCGAGACCGTCGCCGCGCTCGTCGCCGCGCGGCTCGCGGCCATGCGCGAGGCGCTCGCGCCCGCGGGCGAGGGCGTGGTGGCGTACCTCGCCGACGTGGAGAAGGCGCTCTCCGAGGACTGGGAGGACCTGGTCAGTGAGGACGACCGCGAGAGCGGCGGGCCGGGACCTGGCGGCGACGAGGAGTCGGGCCGCGGCAAGGACGGCCGCGACCACGATCCGGAGCACGCGACGCGCCTGAACCGCTTCCGCGTGAACCTGCTCGTCGCCTCCGACGCGGCCAGCGTGGGCGCGCCCGTGGTCTACGAGACCAACCCTACCTACCCGAATTTGTTCGGCTATTTGGAGCGGAGGGCTCGCTTCGGTGCGCTGCTCACCGACTTCACGCGCATCCGCGCCGGATCGCTCCACCGCGCGTCGGGGGGGGTGCTGGTGGTGCGCGCCGCCGACCTGATGACCGATCCCATCATCTGGGAGCGGGTCAAGCGCGTGCTGCGCGAGCGCCGCGTGGGCGCCGAAGATCCGCTCGGGCCGCTCGGCCTCTACGCCACGACGCTCCGGCCCGTGCCCGTGCCCATCGCGGTGCGCGTCATCCTGGTGGGGCCGCCCGGCCTCTACGCGGCGCTGCTCGAGGCCGACGCCGACTTCGCCGCCCTCTTCCGCGTGAAGGTCGAGGTCGAGCCGTCGATCCCGCGCACCGACGACGCGCTCGTGCGCCTCGACGCCTACCTCATGGCGATGGCCAAGGAGCGCGGGTGGGGCGCGTTCGATCGCGCGGCGCGCGCGCGCCTGCTCGACCTCGCGACGCGGCTCTCGGGAGATCGCGAGCGGCTCTCGCTCACCCTCGCGCCCCTCGAAGAGACCGCCGCGTTCGCGAGCGCGCTCGGGCACGCGCGGGAGCTCGGGCTCGACGAGGCGCCGTCGTCCATGCCGCCGTCGCGCGTGGCGGCGCCGCCCCCGGAGAAGCCCGCCAAGCCCGCCGACAAGTCCGCCAAGCCCGCCGACAAGCAGGTGAAGGGCGCGAAGGGGACCGAGCCCGCGAGCGATCCCGCGAGCTCGCCCGTCACCACCGTCGAGGACATCGACGCCGCGTGGCGCGATCGCCGCGAGCGCCTCGGCTCCGCGGAGCGGCACATCCGGGAGCTCACCTTGCGAGGCGAGGTGGCGCTCGACACCGACGGCTGGCGCGTCGGCGTCGTGAACGGGCTCAGCGTGTTCAGCGCCGGCGACGTGGAGTTCGGCCAGCCCATGCGCATCACGGCGGTCGTCGCCCTCGGGCGCGAGGGCATCATCGACGTGGAGCGCGAGGCGCAGCTCGGCGGCTCCATCCACACGAAGGGCGTGGCCATCCTCCGCGGCTACCTCGGGAAGATGTTCGGCCAGGAGCGCCCGCTCAGCGTGCGCGCCCAGCTCGCCTTCGAGCAGAGCTACGGCGAGGTCGACGGCGACAGCGCGTCCTCCACCGAGCTCTACAGCTTGCTCTCGGCGCTCTCGGACATCCCCATCGATCAGAGCGTCGCGGTCACCGGGAGCGTGAACCAGCTCGGAGAGGTGCAGGCGATCGGCGGCGTCTGCGCCAAGATCGAGGGGTTCTTCGACCTGTGCCACGCGCGCGGCCTCACGGGGCGGCAGGGGGTGCTGCTCCCGCGCGCGAACCTCCCGCACCTCGTGCTCCGGCAAGACGTCGTGGCCGCGGTGGCCGCGGGGCAGTTCCATCTGCACGCGGTCGCGACCGTGAGCGAGGGCATCGAGGTTCTCACTGGCGTCCCCGCGGGGGCGCGCGATCCGAGCGGGCGCTTCCCGGCGGGCTCGGTGTTCGGCCGGGTGGAGCGGCGCATCATCGAGATCGCCGAGCGGCTGCGGCAGGCCGAGGCGACCGGGCGCGTGCCGTCGCCTGCCCCGTCGATGGACGACGTGAGCTCGGTCGATCTCGGGGGCGACGAGCTCGATTTTCGCGGAGGACGCTGACCTTGCGCCGGCGCGACGCTCGCGAGAGGGGCCTGGCCGTCGCGCTCGCTTTCGCGCTCGCCGCCCTCCCGCTGCCCCTCTCCGGGTGGGTCGGCGAGGGCACCGTGACCCGGCTCGCCGGGGGCGAGCTCCGTGAGGGCCCGGCCGTCCCGCCGATCGCCTACCGGGCGTTCCTCGAGGGGGCGATCGCGGAGGAGCGCGGCGATCTCGCCGCGGCGGCCCGTGGCTACCGCACGGCGGCCGAGCAGGGCCCGGACGACCCCGAGGTGTGGTCCAGGCTCGGGCGCGTGTGGTGCACGGTGCGCCCGCGCGACGCCGACGGCGCCTTCGCGAGAGCCCTCGCCCTGGATCCCGACTACGAGGGCGCGCTCGCGCGG
>DAORJJ010000726.1:0-3165 GCA_035439005.1 Polyangiaceae bacterium
CCGCCCGAGCCGGCACGCGAAGGCCCACCAGCCCTCGCGCCGGGCCTCGCGCCTGCGGCCTCGAGCGGCGCCCAGCCAGCCGCGGCGCCGCGCTCGCTCGCCGTGCTGCAAGCCGCGGTGGCCTCGTGCACGCGCTGCGGGCTCGCGAGCACGCGCACGAACACGGTGTTCTCGCGCGGCAACCCGGAGGCCTCCATCGTGTTCCTCGGCGAGGCCCCCGGCGCCGACGAGGACGCGCAGGGGCTGCCCTTCGTGGGCCGCGCCGGCCAGCTGCTCGACAAGATGATCGCGGCGATGGGGCTCGACGCCGAGCGCGACGTGTACATCTGCAACATCGTCAAGTGCCGCCCGCCGGGCAACCGGCGCCCGGAGGCGGAGGAGCTCGAGGCGTGCTCCCCCTACCTCGACGAGCAGCTCGCGAACGTGAGCCCCAAGGTCCTCGTGGCGATGGGCAACACGGCCGTCGGCGCCCTCTTCCATACGAAGCTGGGCATCACCCGCCTGCGCGGCGAGTGGAAGCTCTACAAGGGCCGCGTCCCGACGATGCCCACGTACCACCCGAGCTACCTCCTGCGGGCCTCCCCGCAGCAGGCGGAGGCCAAGCGGCAGGTCTGGGAGGACCTCCAGGCGGTCATGAAGAAGCTCGGGCTGAAGCGCGGCTGAGCGAGCGGCGCCGCGCCGACCGACGGTCAGCCCTTCTTCAGGGCGCCGTCGTAGTCGATCACGTAGCGGTCGGGGAGCGCCTTGCGCACGGAGTCGCGCTCGCCTTCGGGCACGAGCGCGCCGAGCTGCGCGAGGGCGTCGCAGATCTTGTTCTTCACGCGCACGCTCTCCTCTTCTTGGAGCTGCGCGAGCAGCGGCGCCGCGACCTCGGGATCGCCTTGGGCCAGCACGGCCATCACGGCGTTGAGGCGCGCGGTCTCGTTCGAGTCGGCGATGAAGGGCGTGACCGCGGGCACGATGCCCGGGTGCTTGTGGTCTTGCAGCTCCTCGAGGATTTGGAGCTTCGGGTCGATGAACTTCGCGTACTCCGTGTCCCACTTCGAGAGCCAGAGGAGCAGCTCGTCCACGTAGGTGTCCTCGGTCACGAGCTCGCGCAGGAGGCGCATCGGCCAGGAGACGCTCTCCGCCTTGGCGGCGAACGCGCGGATGGGGGTGATGGCCTCGCCGCCCGCGGCGAGCACGCCCTTCGCGGCGACCTCTTTCTCTTCTTGGTCGGTGATCGAGGGGTCGATGACGAACGTGAAGCGCTTGAGCAGCGCCTCGGCCGCCTCGGCCGTGCCGAGCGCCGCGAGCTCGTTCAGGGCCTCCTGGCGGTCGTAGTTCTGCGCGCGCTTGCTCCCCGCGGCCTCGGCCCACTTGGCGGCCGGGTTCGACTTGGTGGACGCCTTGTCTTTCTTGAAGAGGTCGAAAAAGCCCATGATGTGTGTGGTGTCTTTCGAAGGGCGGCCCTGGCGAGCCACGAAGGTGCGCCGCGGAGGTGAGGAAGCGGCGAGGCGGCGGTGACGGAGACTGCGACAGGGAGAGGCGCGGCGCGGAAAGCGCGACGCGGCCACCCGGTGGAGGGCGCCGCGTTCGGAGGCTAGAGTTTGTCCACCCAGCGAATTGTCAAGGGATGGCCCGGCCTCGCGGAGCTCAGGAGAGCGGGACCGCGAGGAGCTGGACCTCCTTGTCGGCGCGCTTGACCTGATAGCGCACCGGGCGGCCGTGCTTCTGCGCCGCCTCGGCTTCCATGGCCTGGATGCGCGCGCGGAAGGTGGGCTCCGTGATGTGGTCGGTGGCCTCGGAGAGCTCCTTCTTGGCGGCGATGTACTCGGCGAAGAGGCGGAGATAGTAGGCCTCGGCGGGCTCCCCCGCGAGGCTGGCGGCCGAGTCGGAGCCCTCCGAGGGGGCCTCGTACCCCGCGGCCGAGGGCGGCCTCGAGAGGCGCCCCTGCTCGTCGGAGGTGTCCTCCTCGACGCCCATCAGCGTATTGAGCAGCTGGTCGATGCGGAACGCGAGCCCGCCGAGCTCCTCGTGCTCGAGGTTGAAGCGCTTGTCGCCCTGGCCGTTGACGATGGCGAGGAGCCCCTCTTCCAGGGTGTTGATGGGGTTGATGATGTACGCGCCGAGGAAGCCCGCGGCGACGAAGACGAGGACGAGCCCGAGCCCCGTGGCGCCCAAGACGGGGAGCGCGAGGGCCGCCGGAGAGTCGATGAGGGTGGTCTGCCCGACGGCGAGGGCCGCGACGTGCTTGCCGTCGCCGAAGCCGTCGAGCGGGCTGGCCGCGAACACGACCCCCTGCCCCTGGCCGCTCGTGGCGTTGCCCGACGCGATGGCCGTCTGCACCTCGTCGGCGGCCTCCTGCTCGATGGCCTTGACGGTGTCGCCGCTCGTCGCCGCGGGGATCGCCGCCTTGCCGTCGGACACGTACACCGCCACGCCGCCGCCCGTGAGATCGGCCACCTTGCCGAGCGCGTCGTTGAGGCTCATGCCGAGGACGAGCAGCGCCGTGGTCTTGCCGTTCGCGTCGCGCACCGGCACGTAGCTCACGACGTACTTGTCGGTCTTGCGCGCGACCCACACGTCGGAGCCCGCGGTGCCCTTCGCGATCGAGGCCTTGACGAGCGGGTAGACCGCGCCGACGTCCTCGCCTCGCTCGAGCGGAGAGCCGTTTCGGCCGAGGATCTTGCCGTCGGCGCCGACGAACGCGACCAGCGAGGGCGCGGTCGAGAAGGCCGACTTGGCCGAGCTCGCGACGTGGTCGCAGAACGCGGTCGCCGCGTCGCCCTTGGCGCTGTCGGTCGACTTGGTGAACACGTCGGCGGCGGCGGGCTCGGTCGCCCGCTCCGCGAGCCAGCGCTCGATGCGGAGGCCGTCGAGCTGGAGTCGCGACGAGACCGCCTGAGCGTCTCGCTCGGCCCGCAGCTTGATGCGTCCGGGGTTGGTCGCCGCCGACAGCACCGACTGACGAACGATGACGAACGACAGGAGGCCGACGATGAGAACGATCGCGGCATTGACGGCGAAGATCTTTAGACGCATACGCCTCGATGGGGTGCGGGAGGAACGCGGTGAGCGGGACGGACAGACACGAACTCGGGCCCCTTCGGCCCGAGTGAGCGTCTGGGAGAACTTCGCTGCGACCCTAACACCCGCGACTTGAAGGCGGCAACATGCGATACA
>DAORJJ010000727.1:0-3165 GCA_035439005.1 Polyangiaceae bacterium
CGGCGTCGCCCCCGAGCGGCCGGCACGGGACACCGACGTAGCCGGCGCACGCCGCGAGCCCCGCGACCTCGTCGCCTCGGGTCGACGTGAGCTGCTGCTCGATGCGCGACAGCTCGATCTCCAAGCGATCGACGTCGAGCGGCGTGCCAAAGCCCTGCGCGAGCCGGCTGCGCGCGAGCTCGATCATGGTCCGCTGCTGCGCGACGAGGCCGCGGAGCCCCTCGAGCCGGAGCCGCGCGATCGCCACCCGGCCGAGGACGCGCACCAGACCGAGGGCCTCGGCGCGCGCGGTCGCCTCCACCGAGCGCTGCGCGCCCTCCACGAGGGCCTCGGCCCGCGCTCGGCGCGGCCCACGCTTGCCGATGGGGAAGGTGTAGCTCAGCCCCACGGTGTAGTTCGGGACGTTGGCGAGGGGCGCCGGGAGGTCGCGGGGGTTCGACGCGCCGAGGGGGATCGTGCCCCACGCCAGGTCGATCTCGGGGTTGGGCAGCAGGCCGGCCTGCCGCGCCTCGCTCCGGGCCACGTCGACGGCCAGCAGCGGCTCCTGGAGGCGCGGCAGTCGGCGCACCACGAGCGCCTCGAGGACGGGGAGATCGTGGGCCGCCGACGGGGTGTAGACGCCCTCCTCGGCGAGCGCCGGGGCCGCGACGGCGTGGGCTGCGGCGAGGCTCGCGACGAAAATGGCGAGCCTCCTCGCGACGGGGTAGATTCGGACCACGGCCCGGAGCCTAGGCAGGGTGGGCCGACGTTGCATGAAGCGCGCATGAAGAGTTCTTCACTCGAGGCAACGCACGGGGGCGCGGTCGAGCTCACGGCCGGGCGAGCGGCCGAGGGGGCGTCGTGAACCGGCCAGTGAGCCCCGGAGGGGCGAACGAAGGTCGATGGCGGCCCCCAGCCCCTGGCGAGGTGTCGCCATGAAGGCGCTCATCGTCGAAGACAACCGGAAGCTCGCCGAGCTCCTGGTCCGTGCCTTCTCGGAGGAGGGCTGGGTCGTCGATCGCGTCGGCGACGGGGTGAGCGCGCTCGAGCAGATCGAGGGCATCCCCTACGACCTCGTGGTGCTCGACTGGATGCTCCCCCGCATGGACGGCCTCGCCGTGAGCCGCGAGCTCCGGGCGCGCGGGGCGCGGGTGCCCATCCTCATGCTGACGGCCCGGGGCGACCTGAGCGAGCGCATCGTCGGGCTGGACGCCGGCGCGGACGACTACCTCGTGAAGCCGTTCGATCTCGGCGAGCTGATGGCGCGGGCCCGGGCGCTCGTGCGCCGCGCGTCGAACGCCGGCGGCGTGGTCCGCGTCGGCCCGCTCTCCATCGACCTCTTGCGCCGGCTCGTGGTCGTCGCGGGCGCGCCGGTCGACCTCACGTCGCGGGAGTTCACGCTCCTCGCGCACCTCGCGCAGTCGGCGGGCCGCGTCGTGACGAGGACCGAGATCTTCGCGAAGGTCTGGGGCGCCGCGGCCGACGCGGGCAGCAACGTCATCGACGTGCACGTCAAGCGCATCCGGGACAAGCTCGGGGCGCACGCCGAGCTGCTCGAGACCGTCCGAGGGGTCGGCTTCCGGCTGATCGCGCCGCCGTGAAGCTGAAGTCGAGGCTGTCGGTCACCTTCACGGCGATCAACCTCGCCACGCTCTCCGTGTCGTTCGTGGTGCTGTTCTTCTTCGTGAGGCGAGACGAGCTGCGCGATTTCGACGCGGCCCTCGACGCGCAGGCGAACGACGCCGCGCGCTTCGCGCTCGCGCGCAACGCGGTCCCGCCTGGGCCGGGCGCCATCCCCGAGGCCCTGGCGCTCTCGCCGCGCTACGTCGCGCTCTACGACACCAACGGCCGCCTGCTCTCGGCGAACGCCGTCCTCGCGGGGAGCGCCCCGACGTCGCTGGCGGCGCTCGGGCTGCGCGACGGCGCTTCCGGCGAGCGCCGCCGCGTCGAGCTCGCGGTGCGCGGCGTCAAGCTGCGGGGCGTGATCGTGCCGCTCGGTCACGACGGGCAGGTCATCTTCTACGCGATGTCCCGGCGCTTCATCGACGACGACCTCGCGTATCTGGTGAAGGTCTCGCTCGGGTTGATGCTGACCGCCATCGCGCTCACGTGGGTGGTCGCGCGCGGGGTAGGGAGGCTCCTCTCGCGTGAGGTCGACGCGATCGCCGCGGTCGCGCGGAAGGTGCAGAGCGGCGACCTCTCCGCGCGCGTGGAGGCCCGCATGGACTCCGACGAGACGCGCGGCTTGGCGGAGGACCTGGGGAGAATGATTGGCCAGCTCGACGAGCTGATGACCACGCAGCGCACGTTCACGGCCCACGCCGCGCACGAGCTCCGCTCGCCGATCGCCACGCTGCGCGGCGAGCTTCAGCTCAGCCTGCGCCGGACGCGCGACGAAGAGGGCTATCGCGCGGCCATCGCGCGCGCCCTGCAGAACGTGGAGCTCTTGTCGCTGCTCGCGGACGACCTGCTCACGCTGGCGCGGGTGCAGAGCCGCCGGGCCCCGCGAGACGAGCGCGCGCGGGTGTCGGACGTGCTCGAGGGCGCCGTGGAGCTCGCCCGCCCGCTCGCCCTGGAGCGCCGCGTGAGCGTAGAGCCCAGCGCCCTGGCGGAAGACGCGGCCGTCGAGGTTCACGGCGCGAAGCGCGACCTCGCGAGGGCGCTTCGCAACCTGCTCGACAACGCGATCGCCCACAGCGAAGAGGGCGGCCGCGTCGTGGTGGGCGCCGCGCGCGACGGGGACGCGGTGCTCGTGAGCGTCCAGGACGACGGGGAGGGGGTCCTCGAGGCCGAGGCGCTCCACCTCTTCACTCCCTTCTGGCGGGGCCATCGTGAGCAGTCGGGCGACACCGTAGGAGCGGGGCTCGGCCTCGCCATCGCCCAAGAGATCGCTCGCGCCCACGGCGGCGAGGTGTCGCTCGCGGAGTCTCGTCGGGGCGCCCGGTTCGTGCTGCGCCTCCGCGCGGCGTCGGCTCGGGTGGGCGACGAGGCGCGAGCGGACGACGCGGGCTAAGGCGGTGCTCACTGGGATCGAGCCCGAAATCCCACGCGATCGAGTCGTGGTCGGGGTGCTGGTCGCCAGCGAGCACGCGAAACCCAATGTCCTCGTAGGTCGCACGCTCAATGCGTCGGGACGATGGCTTGCCCACGCAGTACGCGTAGACGAGCAGCGCCACCATCATCGCG
>DAORJJ010000728.1:0-3161 GCA_035439005.1 Polyangiaceae bacterium
CGAGCGCGGCGAGCGCGGCGGGGGAGCGGAGCCGGCTCACGGCGCCCCCTTGCCGGCGCCGGGCGTGCCGGGCGCCTTCGCGGGCTCGGGGAGCACCGTGAGCACGACGCGCGCGTCGGGCCGGAGGGTGCTCGTCGCCGCCGCTCGGAGCGCGGCCAGCGTGGCGTCTCGATACCGCGCGAGATCGCGCTCGAAGTAGCCCGGATCGCCGAGCTCTTCCTCGTAGGCGCTGAGGAGGCTCGCCCGCTCGCGCACGCTCTGGAGCCGCGTGATGAGGCCCGTCTCCAGGCCGTTCTTCGCGCGGCCGAGCTCGCCCTCGGTGAGCGCGCCCGCCAGCACCTTTCGGAGCTCGTCGTCGACCAACCGCTCCACCTTCGCGGGGTCGATCCCCGGCGTGACGAGCACGTCGATCGCGAAGTGGGACGCGAGCGCGCCGGAGGCCTGGTACGCGACCACCTTCTGGGCGACCTTCTCGCGAAACACGAGGCGCTCCGTGAGGCGGCTCGCCTTGGTGGCGGAGAGCACGCTGCCGAGAAGATCGAGCTCGGCGTCGCCCGGCGCGAAGTGCCTCGGGCTCGGCCACGCGAACGTCACGCGCGCCAGCTCGACCGTGTCGCGCAGGGTCTCGCGCACGACGCTCGCGAGCGCCGGAGCGCCCGCCGGGACGCCGGGATCGGCCGGTCGTGGCGCGCGGGGGAGCGCGCCGAAGAGGCGCGTCACGAGGGCGAGCGTCTCCGCGGGGGCGTGATCTCCCGCGACCACGAGCGCGGCGTTCGAGGCCGTGTAGTGGGTCGCGAAGAAGGCCTTCACGTCGTCGACCGACGCGGCCTCGAGGTCGGCGTGCGAGCCGATCACGGGGTGGTGGTACGGGTGGCCCTCCGGGAAGAGGAGCTCTGGGAGCCTCAGCTCGGCCTTGCCGTACGGCTGGTTCTCGCTCGTCTGCCGGCGCTCGTTGCGCACCACCTCGCGCTGCGCGTTCAGCTTCTCGAGCGTCATCGACGGGCCGAGATCGCTCAGCCGATCGGCCTCGAGCCAGAGCAGCAGGGGCAGCGCCGTGGGGGGCCCGACGTCGTAGTAGTCGGTGCGATCTTCGCTGGTCCACGCGTTGTTCCAGCCGCCGGCCGCCTCCATCCACGAGTCGAACGCTTTGGTCGGCGCGCGCCGCGTGCCCATGAACATGAGGTGCTCGAAGAGGTGCGCGAAGCCCGTGCGGCGGGGCGCCTCGAACCGCGAACCGACGCGGTAGCCGAGGTTGACGACCACGGTCGGCGTCGTGTGGTCCTCGTGCAGGATGACCCGCAGCCCGTTGGGCAGGGTGGTCTTGGTGAACGGCAGCATGGGGCGAGCCGCCCCGGCGCTGGGAGTGGGAGCTTGTCCCGCTGCGGCCTCGGCGCGGGCGGCGCCCAGCGCGAGCGCCGCCGCGACCGCGGCCGAGAGGAGCCCCACGTGACCGCTTGCTCGCATGCGGCGAAGGTAGCGCGGGGCACGCGCCCGTGAACAGCCCCGCGCGCGGGTCGCGCGGCGCCCCTGTAAGGTCGGCCGAGCGGCGCCCGTTGGGTCCTCGTGAGCACGCTGACGATGCCCCTCCCCCTCGACGACTGGCGTCTCCGCGCCGTCTTCGTCCTCGTGGGCGTGGGTGCGGCGCGCGAGGTCACGCGACGCGCCCATGGCAGGGCTGGTAGGCTCGTGCCCGTGGAGGGCGACGGCGAACGGCGCGGCGGGGACCTCGGGGTCGACGCGGAGCGAGAGCGCGAACGCGAACGCGAACGCGAGCGCGACCAAGGCCTCGTCGCGCGGGCCCAAGCGGGCGACCGGGCCGCGCTCGGCGCGCTGCTCACGGCCCACGGGCCGGCGCTCTACAGGAGCGTGCTCCTCCCCCGCCTCGGCTCGGAGGCCGCCGCGCACGACGCGCTCGCCGAGACCTACGAGAAGGTGCTCGCGAAGCTCCACACGTTCACCTGGCAAAATGTCGGCTTTTATCCATGGTTACGAACAGTTGCGCTGCGCGTGGCCCTCGACCACCTGAGGGCGCGCAAGCGGCTCCTGGTGTGGGGCGCCGAGGACGTGGAGCGCGAGGTGGACGCGACGGCCACCACGACGCCCCTCGACGACCGCGTCTCCGCAGCCCGCGACGCCGAGGCGGTGCGCGCCAAGCTCCACGCGGCGCTCGCCCGCATCCACCCCCGCTACGCGGAGGCCATCCGCCTCCGGGTGCTCGAGGAGCTGCCGCGCGAAGAGGTGGCCGCGAGGCTCGGCGCGACGCCCGCCACGTTCGACGTGCTGCTGCACCGCGCCACCGCCGCGCTGAAGAAGGCGCTCGAGGCGCCGCCGACCGCTCCACCCGCTCCACGCGATGGTACCCTGGCCAAGGACAAGACTCATGGCTTCTGAACACGAGAGCGAGCTCGGCCCCGAGGCGCCCCCCACCGAAGACGAGCTGCGCGACGCGCGGGCGCTCATGGAGGCGCTCGAGCGCGGCGACGGGGGCGGCCCCGCCGAGCTGCTGCACGCGGTGAAGCTCGCGAGCGCGCCGAGCGCGATCGAGACCGAGGACCACGAGCGGCTCGTCGCGAAGGCGCTCGCGGCGGCGGACGCGCGAGGCGCGCGCGCGCGAGGCGGGCGGGTCATCCGGGTGGCCTTCGGGGCCGTCACGGCGTTCGCGGTGGCCGCCGCCGTCGTCCTCTCGATCACGCCGTCCCGCGGCCCGCGGGCGACCGCGCCGCTCGCGCGCTCCCGGTCGACTCAGGAGCTGTTCCGTGAGCCGTTCCGCGCGTCCGAGGCGAGCGCCCGCATCGACCGCATCGCGGTGGCGCGGGTCGGCGACCTGCGCGAGAACCGGTTCGCGCTGTGGGGAGTCCAGTGAGGCGCGCGGTGAGGCGCGCGGCCGCGCCCGTCGTGCTCGCGCTCGTGCTCGCGCTCGCGCTCGTCGTCGGGTGTGGCAAGCGCGAGGGCCACGCCGACGAGGGCAGCGCGTTCGACGTCGAGACCATGGCGTACCTCTCCGAGGCGCGCGCGCTGCACCACCAGGCCGGAATCAAGGAGGATTCCGGCGATCTTGCCGGCGCCGTCGCGGCGCTGGGGCGGCTCACCGCGGCCGCACGACCGCACCCCGAGCGCACGACCCCGGAGGTCGAAGCGGTGCTCGCGGATGCGATCGCTCG
>DAORJJ010000729.1:0-1694 GCA_035439005.1 Polyangiaceae bacterium
GGCGGGCGGCGGCGGCCGCGGGGCTCGACCCGCGCGAGGCGCTCCACGTGGTGCCGCGTGAGGGGGCGGGCCCGCTCTTCACCGTGTGGACGCTGGCCCCCGCGGGCCAGGACGCGGCGCCCAGCTGCGACGAGGCCACGCACGTACAGCGCGACGCCCGCGGCGAGCGCACGCCGGCCTCGCGCGAGGTGTTGGCCTTGTTCGGCCTCTGAAGCGACGCGCGGAGAAGCTTGTAACTACATGGAATTTCGCGGCCAGGTCGCGCGTAGGGGCGTCGCGCTGCTGAGGTGCTAAAGTGCCCGCCATGTCGCCGAAACAGTGGGTGGTGGTGGGGGGCTCGGTCGCGCTCGCGGCGTGGGCGGGGCACACGGTCGTGGGATGCGTGGGCTCCGATCCCGTGGCGTCGGGCGACGCCGCGCCGGGCACGACCGCCACCACGCCCCCCACCGAGGGCGGCCCGCCCGGCAGCAAGCCGAACGGCCAGGCGTGCGCCGCGCCGACCGACTGCCAGTCGAGCCAGTGCGTCGACGGCGTGTGCTGCGCGAGCGCGTGCAGCGGCAAGTGCGAGGCGTGCAACCTGCCCGGCAAGGCGGGGCAGTGCGAGCCCGTCCCCGACGGCGAAGACCCCGCGAACGAGTGCCCGACCGCGCCGCTCGCCCCGGTCGACGCCGGCGTGGTCGACGACGACGCGGGCGGCGACGCCGCCGGGGTCATCAACGTGCCCGAGGCGGGCGTCACGGCGGACGACACGAAGTGCGCGGGCAAGTGCGACGGCAAGCGCGCGTGCGCCTACCCCGGCCCGAAGAAGCGCTGCGGCTCCTCGTTCTGCAACTCCTCCACCGACGAGGGGCGCACGGCGTGCGACGGCGCGGGCCACTGCGTGCTCGGCCTCGAGGCCTGCGACTCGTACTCGTGCGCGCCCGGCGATCCCGGCTGCAAGACCACGTGCACGTCGCCGAGCGACTGCCTGCCCACGCACTACTGCGCCGGCACCGGCTGCAAGCCCCGCCTCGGCAACGGGACGGTGTGCCAGGCGGGGCCGCAGTGCACCTCCGGCTACTGCGTCGGCAACGTGTGCTGCGACGACGCCTGCGACGTGACCGGCGGCTCGTGCAGCTCGCCCGGGAACGTGGGCAAGTGTGTGTGTCCTGCGTGCCCGAGCGGCGGCGCATGCACGCTCTGGTACCGCGACAAGGACAACGACGGCTTCGGCGACAAGGACGGCACCGTGGCCAACGGCAACGCGGCGCCGGGCTGCATCGCGGGGCCCGCGCCCGTGGCGGGCTTCGTCAAAGACAACACCGACTGCGACGACAACAACAGCAGCGTCAAGCCCGGCCAGACCGCCTATTTCACCACGCCGCGCGCGAACGGCTCGTTCGACTACAACTGCAGCGGCGCGCTCGAGAAGGAGGTCCCGACCTACGTCGGCGGCACGTGCGGCTATTGCGCGCTCGATCGGGGCGTGTGCGACCTGAAGACCACGTGCTCCACGGCGCGCTCGCAGGCGTACCACGGGTGCATCAACTTCTCGTTCCTCGGCTCGCCCACCTGCAAGAGCTCCGCGCAGGGGGCGTTCCACTCCACTGTGGCGTGCGGGGCCACCGGCACGTTCTACACGTGCGGCATGTGCGCGACGGCCGGTGGCACGGCGGGCTACACCACGTCCGCCAAGGCGCAGGGCTGCCACTGAG
>DAORJJ010000729.1:1704-3157 GCA_035439005.1 Polyangiaceae bacterium
CAGCCGCGCTCGGCGAGGCGGCGCGGCGCGCCGTGGCCGCACGCGCTCGCCGTGGCCGCGCTCGCCTGGCAGGTCGGCGCGTGCCGCGACGACGGCGGGCCGGTGGAGGCGCCGCCGCTGCCGCCGCTGGCCGACGCCGGGCCGGAAGCACGCGCCGACGGCCCCGCGGAGGCGCCGCGCGGGCCGACGGCCTCGGTCGCTTCGTTCAACGTGCACCGCCTCTTCGACGCCGTGTGCGACACCGGCGACTGCGGCCCGGGGGCCTACGAAGAGGTGCCCACGCCGGCCGAGCTCGACGCCAAGGTCGCGCAGCTCGGCGCGGCGATCCGCGCCCTCCGCGCGGACGTCGTGCTCCTTCAGGAGGTCGAGTCGCAGGCCTCGCTCGCCGCGCTGGCCCGGGCCGTGCCCGAGCTGCCGTCCGCCGTGCTGGGCGAGACCGGCGGCCCCGCCTCGGTCGACGTGGCGGTGCTCTCGTCGTACCCGATCACGGAGGTGCGCAGCCACTACGCCACGCCGCTCACCCTGCCCGACGGGCGCACCACCACGTTCTCGCGCGATCTGCTCGAGGTCCACCTGCGGCCCTCGGGCGCGTTCGGCGACCTCATCGTGCTCGCCGCGCACTTCCGCTCGAAGGTGAACGACGATCCCGAGCGGCGCCTCGCCGAGGGGCGCGCGGCCCGGGCGATCGCGGTCGCGGTCGCGCAGGCGTTCCCCACGGCCACGGTCGTGCTGGGCGGCGATCTGAACGACGTGCCGGGCTCGCCGGCCCTGGAGGCCCTCGCCGAGGGGGGCGCGCTCGCGCGGGTGTCCGACGGGCTCCCGGCGGCGGACATCGGCACCGTGCGCTACGGCGGCGCGTGGGTCGCGCTCGATCACTTGTTCCTCGCGCGGCACGCGGTGGGGCGGCTCGTGCCCGGCACGTTTCAGGTGTTCCGCACCGAGCAGGCCGGCTGGGGCGGCTCCGACCACGGGGCGATCCGGGCGACGTTCACCCCCTGACGACTTCCCCCTTCTCAGGAGCGGGAAAACCCTGCACCCTCTCTGAATGAGCGACCTCGGCCCGCACGCGGGCACGCCGAGCGTGGGGGAGGATCCCGAGCCCTCCGACGACCCCACCGTGCCGGTGTCCGCCGAGGTCATGGCCGCCGCGCAGCGCGCCGCCGTGGCGCACCTCGAGGCGCGCATGGCGGCCGAGGCCGCCGCGGCCGGCAAGCCCGCGCCCGCGCCGCAGCGTGGGGCGCGACCCACCGCCCCCGAGGACCGCGCCGTCGCGGCGCCCAGGCCGCCGCCGCAGCGCCTGCGCGGCTTCCGCGCGGAGGACGAGAAGGTCATCGTCGCCGGGGCCGCTATCGTCGAGCCGTCGCTCTCGGTCGACGTGGACCTCGACGGCCCCGACGACGAGGCGCTGACGCCCCACATGCCCCCGGCCGCGTACCCGCCGCACGCGCCGCCG
>DAORJJ010000730.1:0-3144 GCA_035439005.1 Polyangiaceae bacterium
AACCATGACCCTGAACCCACACTTGTTACAGGAACCACGCTTCCAGGGGACTAGCAGCCCGTTGATTTACTCCCGTCGGCCCGCCGCCGCCGCATCCCGACCGCCGTCGTTGCGATCCTGCGGTGCGTGCTCACCTAGAAAACTAGGCTCCGCGCGCTCCTCGGATCGCGCCTTGGCGGGGCCGGGCGCGGACGACGCCGGGCCTCGGTCCGTAAATCAACAGGCTGCTAGCGCACCGAGGCCCCGCTCCACTCGACGCGCGGGCCGGCTCGTGGCGCTCGGCGCGCTCGCGCTCTCGTGCAGCGTTCGCCCCGAGATCCGCGTCCCATCGTTCGCCAACGGCGGGCTCCTCCGCGACGCCGCGCAGCTCCCCCAGTCGAGCTACGACGCGCTCGGGGCGGCGTGGCGCGTGGGCGGCACGGGCGTGACGCTGCTCGGCCCGGACTTCGTCACGAAGGCCGCCGTGAAGCGCCTGTCGCTCTTCGGCCGCCCCGACGCCATCTACGCCATCACCGAGGGCGGCTGCCTCGACGGCGGAGCGCGCGCGGTGTTCGAGGGGCACTGGCGCTACGCGGAGAACGTGGACGTCGGGCTGCTGCGGCTCCAGGTCGCCGACGCCGCGATCGCCGCGAAGCTGTGCGACGGCACGTTCGTCGCCGGCGACGCGCCGAAGGTGCGGCTCGAGGGGTTCTGGGGCAAGGGCGACGAGGAGCCCAACGCGCCGCTGTCCGCCACCTTTCAGGCCCCGCTCCGGGTGGCGCTCGACGAGCAAGGCCAGCCCGACTTCCTCGCCGGGGGCCACCGCGCGAGCGCGACCATCCAGGACTACGGCGTCTCGGAGAACAGCCTGCCGGGCATGCGCATGATCGAGCTGCTCGGCGCCGAGTTCGCGGAGGTCGACACGCGCCTCACGAAGGACGGCCAGGTGGTCCTGATGCACGACGCCGAGCTGTCGCCGCGCCTCGTGCAGGGGCGCTTCTGCAAGGGCTACGTCGCGGACTTCACGCTAGGCCAGCTCCGCGCGAGCTGCCGCCTCGAGAACGGCGAAGAGATCCCCACGCTGGCGGAGGCGCTCGACGTCGCCTTCCGATCGACCAGGCTGCGCGGGGTGTGGCTCGACACGAAGGCGCCCGAGGTGCTCGCGCCCCAGCTCCCGATCGCGGCCGACTACACCGTGCGTGGGGCGAAGCGGCTCAGCGAAGGCGGCCTCCCGTTCACGGTCGTGAACGGCATGTACGACGCCTCGCTCGTGGAGGTGTGGAGGGGGCTCCCGCACCCGCCCGGCGCGGTGTGTCTGGTGGAGTCCGAAGCCGCGGCGGCGCGCGACGCGGGCTGCCTCATCTGGGCCCCGCGCTTCACCCTCGGCCCGCAGGCCGAAGAGGTCGCCGCCGCTCAGGCGAGCGGGCTCCGCGTGGTGTACTGGACGGTGAACGGCTCCGACGTCATCGACAAGTTTCTCAAGGTCGGCAAGCCGAACGCCATGATCTCGGACACGCCAGGACTTGTATTCTACAAGTACAACGTCGGCGACTTCACGCCGCCGAGGCCGGGGCGCCGATGATGCCGCTCGCGCTGCTCGCCGACCTCGCGCCGACGCGCGTGCTCGAGGCCGATCTGCACGTGGGCGTGAGCGTGACGCGCGGCGAGCAGGCGGTGCAGGAGCTCGCGGTCGCCGACAGGCGCACGGGGGGCACGGTCTCGGCCGCGCTCGTGTACCGCACGCGCTACTTCCTCAGCCCGTTCGTCGACGTGGGGCACACGATCGTGTCGTCGGGCGGCACGACGGTGCCCGCGTACCAGACCGCGGGCCCGGCCATCGCCGATCAGCGGCTCTCGCTCTGGAACGTGTCGGGCGGGCTCACGTTCGACACGTGGCGCCTCCGCTTCCAGGGCGGCCTCGGCGCCGGCGTCGTGGTCGTGCGCACCCGCCTCGCGGGCGACGAGGCCCGCGGCGCGCGCCTCGGGCCCCTGCCCTTCTTCAGCGTGGGGATCGCGCTCGTGCGCGCCCCGCGCTTCTCGCTCGCGCTGAAGCTCCGCGCGCTGCCCTCGTCTCAACACCTCGACGTCGAGGTGTTCTCCGTGGGCTTCGAGGCGCGAGGCGATCTGCTCCGGTTCTGAGCCGACCGCCTCGCTTGGCCCTCGCTTGGCCCTCGCTTGGCCCTCGCTCAGCCCTCGCTTGGCCCTCGCTCAGCGGCCGAGGATGCGCGCGAGGAGCGAGGCCTCGCCGGCCTCGTCGCGCGGCTTCTCCCGGCAGCGGCAGCGCTCGGCCCGGGGCACGTCCCCGAGGACCTGCTCGACGTGCATCCCGCACCCGGCGAACGTGGGCTTCTGACAGCTCGTGCACTCGACCCTTCGACACATGGCAGCGCTCCTTGCTGGCCGCTCCGTTTCGGCGCGGCGCGTGATCTGCCGGTAGGAGCCAGGGGCGCGTGCGATGGGTTCGCGGTCGGGCCCTACGGCGCGAGCACGAGGCGACCGAAGGCCTCGGGCACGTGGAAATTGGGCTTCGGCGTGCGCGTGGGGCGGAAGGCCAGGTAGAGGCGATCGCGCCCCGCCTCGCGCTTTCCTTCCATACGAAAGAGCCCCAGCGGGAGGCGCTTGCCCGGGCCGAGCGCGGCGACGAGCTCCCCGGCCGTGAGGGCGACCTCGATCGTGGCCTTGCGCCCCGCGGCGTCGCGGCGGGTGCCCACCTTGGCCCCGCTCGACCACGCCACGTCCTCGCGCTTCGCGTCGCGGTCGACGTCGATGTCGAACACGTGCCCGAAGGGCCCGACCTCGATCTCGAAGTAGCGCCGCGGGCGCGCGGGATCCGGCGTGAGGAAGAGCTCGACGCAGTCCTCCTGGTAGAGCCGCTCGCGCTCGCGGTCGACCGGCCGGGAGGTGTCGGTGTGGAGCCCCGCGCCCTCGAGCTCCCACAGCGCGTAGAGGGCCCGCTCCGACCACAAAAACCGGGCCGTCGTGCGCACGCCCGTCGCGCGGCCCGACCAGTCGGTGTCCCACGTCACGGGGGTCGCGGTGGCCCACACGGCGTCGACCTGGCCGTCGAGCTCCGGCGCGGCGCCGCGCAGTCGGGTCGCGCGCACCTCTCCCGCGCCGCCTGCGTCGCCCGGGTCGAGAAGTCCCTGGCCGCCGTGCCCGGCGTGC
>DAORJJ010000731.1:0-3133 GCA_035439005.1 Polyangiaceae bacterium
AAAAGCTGTTCACCGGTGCGTCGAGCTGCGCGCTCGCGAAGCCCAGGCCGAGCAGCAGCGCCTGGGCGCGCGCGCGGGCGTCGCAGGCGCCGCGGTCGGGCCGGTTGCGACCACGGTGGTCGGGCTCGCGGCGGTGGATGGAGTGGCCACGAGGGGCTTCGCCGTGACGCCCTTGCCGATCCCCGCGCCCACGACGGCCGGGGCCGTGGGGGGCTCGACCGTGGGAAGCGCAGGCGGCTCGACCGGCACGGGCACCACGTCCGCGTGGCCCGTGGGCACCTGGTCGCGGCTCACGTAGAGCGCGCCACCCGCGACGCCCACGACAGCGAGCGCGACCCCGAGCCCGAGCCAGAGCCGCGAGCTGCCCTCTTGCGGAGGTGCCTGCGGCGCGGCGCCCGCCCAGGGGCCGCCAAGCTCGAGCGAGGTGGAGCGTCCGGAGGCGGGCGGCACCGTCGGGGTCGGCTGCCGCGTGGAGGCCGCGCCCGTCGCGCTTGGCGCGCCTGGCAGGAGCGTGGCGAGACGGCCCGCGGTGGTCTGCGCGTGCGCCGTGTTCATGCAGTACGGCACGAGCGCGGCGGCGAGCTCGGCGACGTTGGGCATGCGCGCGTCCACCGACTTCTGGAGGCACCGATCGACGATGGCGACGAGCCCGGGATCGAGGGTCGGGTTCAGCTCGCGCAGCGGCCGCGGAGACTCGCCCATGACCTTCGCGAAGAGCTTCCCGACGGTCTCGGCGTCGAACGCCGGCCGCCCGGAGAGCAGCGTGTAGAGGATGACGCCGAGCGACCAGATGTCCGTGCGGCCGTCGACGGTGCGCGGGTCTTGGAGCTGCTCGGGCGACATGAACCGCGGTGAGCCGAGCACGGCCGCCGACATGGTGACGCCCGTCTCGCCGCCGCCGAAGGGGTTCGCCTTCGACAGGCCGAAGTCGAGCACCTTCACGATGGGCACGCCGGCCGCGCCGCGCGTGAGGAAGAGGTTCCCGAGCTTCACGTCGCGGTGGATGATGCCGAGCGCGTGCGCCTCGCCGAGGGCGTCGCACGCCTGCAGCACGTACTCGCACGCCTCCGCCGGGGGCAGCGCGCCGCGCTGCTTGTAGAGGTCGGACAGGTCGCACCCCTCGAGGTACTCCATGACCATGAACGGCTCGCCGGTCTCGAGCGCGCCGACGTCGTACACGTGCGCGACGTGCGGGTTGCGGATCTGGACGGCCGCCTGCGCCTCGCGGAGAAAGCGCACGCTCGCCTCGCGCGTGCCGAGGGCGCCGTCGCGGATGAACTTGATCGCGACCGGGATCTCGAGCGTGAGGTGGGTCGCCGCGACGACGAAGCCCATGCCGCCCTCGCCGAGCACTCGCTCGACGCGGTACTTCCCGGCGATGACGTCTCCGGCGTTGATGACGGCCATGGTGAACTACCTCGAGAGAACCCAAGCGCAAGACTAGCAAAGCCGGTGGGGTTGCGCTGCATTTTACCCCCATGGCCCGGCGGCCGCGCGGAGCGGTCGTGCTGCGCGCGGGGGCGCGGCCCGCGCACGCGAACTTGGCGCTTTCGCTCCGTGCGGTCACCATGAAGCATGGCGCCGGCTCGCCGCTTGGTGACAGCACCCTCGATCGTGGCGACGTGCGCGGCGGCGCTCGCGCTCGGATTGCCCGCGCCCCGGACCGCCCACGCCGAGGGGAGCGCGCCCGACCTCGCGCCCGACGCCGCGCCCTACGCGCTCGACGGCGTCTCGCGCGACATCCCGGCGGGGCGAATGAAGTGCCCGCGCTTCGACACGCGGCGCTACGTGGGCACCGGCGTGCGGTACGCGTCGCCGATCTTCGTCCACAGCGCGTTCGTCGAGAAGCTCGTCGCCTTCGACGCGCTGGTGGAGCGCACGGCCATCGAGGTCTACGGCCGCGCCCCGCAGGAGCTGCACCACCTCGGCGGGACCACGTGCGAGTCTCTGAACGGCCAGCGGCGCTTCAGCGAGCACGCGTTCGGCAACGCGATCGACGTCGACTCCTTCACGTTCGCCGCGCTCGCCCCCGGTGAGCGCCTGCCCGAGGGCCTCCCCGCGGGGCTCGCCGGGGCCTTCAAGGTGTCGATTTCATGGCACTTTTTCGCGAAAAACGCCCTCGGGCGGGTGCACTCACGCTTCCTCCACCGGCTCGCCCTCCGGCTCGTGGCCGACCGCGGGCTCTTTCGCGTGGTGCTCGGGCCAGGCTACGGCGACCACTGGAGCCACTTTCACCTCGACGCGGCGCCGTACCGCTTCGCCTTCGTCCTCGCCTCGCGCGACCTCGCGCGCTGACCGGCTTCTCGCGAGGCGCCACTTCGGCCATGCTGCGCGCATGAACGACCCGCTCACCGTCGCGACGCTCGGCGATCTCGACTGCGTGCTCGCCGCCGCGCCCTCGGGGCGCACGCGCCGTCTCGTCGTCCTCCTTCACGGGTTTGGCGCGCCGGGCGACGATCTGGTCGGGCTCGCCGCGGAGCTCGCCTCGCCCGACACCACGCTCGTGTTCCCGGCCGCGCCGCTCACCTTCGCCGAGCTCTACGGCGCGCCGCCGTTCATCGACGCCCGCGCGTGGTGGCGGCTCGACCTCGAGGCGATCGAGCGGGCCCGGCGCACGGGGGGGCTCCGCGACCTCACGCGCGAGCGGCCCGAGGGCCTCGACGCCGCGCGCGGCCGCGTCGTGGGGCTGCTCGACGCGCTCCGCGCTCGCCACCCGGACGCCCGCCTCGTGCTTGGGGGCTTCTCCCAGGGGGCCATGCTCGCGACCGACACCGCCCTGCGCGAGGAGGTCGCGCTCGACGGGCTCGTCGTGCTCTCGGGCTCGCTCTTGTGCGAGCCGGAGTGGCGCCCGCTGTTCTCCAAGCTGGCGCGCGTGAAGGTCTTCCAGAGCCACGGCGCCGACGACGACATCTTGCCGTACGCCTTGGCCGCGCGCCTCCACGAGGGGCTGCGCGAGGCCGGGGTCGACGCGCGCTTCGTGCCGTTCGAGGGCGGCCACGGCATCGCGCCCGAGGTGCTCACCTCGCTCGCCGAGTTCCTCGACGCCCTCGGGCACGAGCCCGCGCGAGGCGCCTGAGCGCTAGCTAGTTCTCGTCCCAAAACCCTCATTTTCTCGGACTTTTGCCCCCTCTTC
>DAORJJ010000732.1:0-3121 GCA_035439005.1 Polyangiaceae bacterium
CGTCGGCGCGCTCGAGGAGATCGCGGAACGCGAGCTTCATGTCGGCCACGGGCTGCGGGCCGGCGGCGCCGACCGGCACGCGGAGCTTGATGAGCACGGTCTTCTGCTGGGCACGCGAGACCGAGCCGAACGGGATGATGAGGCGATCGCCCTGGCGCCTGAAGGCGCGGTCGAACACCTGCTCGACCTCGACGCCCGGGGCGAGCGTGACCACGAGCTCGCTGTCGCGCGCGACCGAGGCGACGAGCGAGTCGAACTCCTGCGCGAAGATGCCGGGGAGCCCCGCCGCGTCCCGCACGAAATAGTGCCGACCGCTCGCCTCGTTCGCGATGGCGGCCATCACCTTCTCGTCGAAGTCGACGTCGACGCCGATGGTGCTGATCGAGCAGCCGCGATCGCGCATGCGCCCCGCGAGGCTGCGGAGCCCGGGGACGTCGCGGATGCCTGCGTTCGTGGCCCCGTCCGACAGGAGCAGCATGCGGCTCACCTGGTCGGCGCCCGCGGGGGTGCGCATGAGCTCGTGCATCGCGGACTCGAGCCCGCACGAGATGCACGTGTCACCGCCGAGCCGGATCCCGCGGATGCGGGCCTCGATGCCCGCGCGGGTGTCCGGGCCGATCACCGTGGGCGGCACGACGACCTCGGAGGCCACCGCGAAGCTCACCACGGTGACCTTGTCGCCGTCTCGCATGCGCTCGACCGCCAGCACCGCGGCGCTCAGCGCGTTGGCGATGCGCTCGCCCTTCATGGAGCCGGACTTGTCGATGACGATGCCGAGGTTCACCGGCGGCGCGGCCGCGCGGTCGGTGGCCTTGTCCGCGCCGGTGACCTGCGCGAACAGGTAGGTCTCGCCGGCGCCGCGCTGGCCGAGGACCTCGTGGCCGAGCCGCGCGTCGAGCAGGAGGGTCTGTCCGGCCGAAAACTGGGCAGGGGTGGCGGCCCGGGGACCATCGCCCGAGGGCAGGAGCGCGAGCTCGGGGCCCACCAACGAGGGCGCTCGCTCGGGCAGGGGCACCGCGAAGGCCGCCGCGCTCGACGCCAGGACACAGGCAAGGGACAGGAAAGCCAGGGTGCTCCGCTTCATCACGCCTCCGAACCCCATCGTACGCGCCGGCGGCCGGAAAGTTCTCAGGGGGGCGGCGGTTCGCCGTCGGACGCGCCCTCGCCGCCCTCGCCGTCGGACGCGCCCTCGCCGCCCTCGCCGCCCTCGGCGACGGGCTCGCCGGGACGCGCGGGGCGGCGGGGGGCGACGCCGACGCGCTCGAGCAGGTCCCAGGAGGGCAGGCCGCCGATCATCACGAACACCGCGTCGTTCGCCAGCGACTCCCGCCGGCCGCTCGCGAGGTCCTCGACCGTGGCGCTCGTGCGGCCCACCGCCACGAGCCGCGCGCCGAAGCGGACGTCGAGCCGCCGCGCGTCGAGCGCGCGCCGCAGCTCCGCGACGTTCCGCGCCTTGCCGCGCGTGAACGCCGCGGCCCGAGCGACCACGGTGACGCGCGCGCCCGGCTGCCGCGCGAGGGCGAGCGCCGCCTCCATCGCCGAGTCGCCCAGGCCCACGACGACCACGCGCGCGTGCGCGAACGAGGCCGCGTCGGCGAGGCTGTAGTGGAGCTTCCCCTCCGCGCCCGCGCCGAGCTCCAGCGGCAAGGTGCGGGGCGTGCCGCGTCGCCCGGTCGCGAGCACCACGCGCCGCGCCCGCAAGGTGCGGGGCGTGCCGTCGGCGACCACCTCGACCTCGAACACCCCGTCGGCGGCCCGCGTGGCGCCGCCCACGCGGTGGCCCTCGCGCACGTCGAGCTGCCGGACGCGGACGATGCGCTCCCACTGGGAGACGAGCTCCTCCTTGGTGGCCTCGGCGAGCCAGAGGTCGCCCTCGACCGGCAGGGTGAGCGGCGGGTCGTGCACGAGCTTGCCCCGGGGGAAGCTGCGGATGCTGGCCGCCACCGAGGCCTGCTCCAGCACGACGCACGCGAGCCCGAGCTCCTTTGCCCGCAGCGCCGCCGCGAGCCCCGCCGGGCCCCCGCCCACGATGAGCACGTCGGCGTCGACGCGCGCCGCTCGGGCGAGGCGAGGCGCCCGCCGCAGGTCGTCGTGGATCGCGCGCGCGACGCGATCACCCTGCGCGATCGCGTTCTTGATGAGCGGGACGCCGGTGAGATCGCCGGCGAGGTAGACGCCCGGGACGGCGGCGCTCTGGAGGTGCTCGTCGGTCTCGACGCGTCCCTCCACGAGCTCGCCCTCGCCGACGACGAGCGAGCCGTTGGGGCAGACCTGCTCGCAGAGCACGACGCCGCAGCACTCGTCGGGGCGCGCGACGCGCGCGACGTACGAGTCGAGCTCGAGCACGTCGAACGGGCAGGCCTCGATGCACGCGTTGCAGCCGAGGCACGTGGACGCGTCGATGCGAGGCAGCTTGCGCCGCGCCTGGACGACGGGCAGCTTCACGGGGCCGCGCGGGCCCGCTGGCGCCCGCGCCCGACGCGACGCGACCCCCAGCCCGAGCAGCGCGAAGAGCCCGGCGAGCGCGGGCGGCCAGAGGAAGCCGAGGCGCCTCGGCGCCGACGCCTGCCAGGGCGTGGTCCGGGCGATCTCTCCCGCGAGCTCCGCAGCCGCGAGGTGCGCGTCGCCGTGCTGGCCGCCGCACTTGCCCGTCGGCGCGCGCGGCGGGTCGGTCGCCAAGGTGTGCTCGTCGAGGCAGAGGCTCGGCGTGGTGGCCCAGGTGGCGCCCCGCGACGACGGCGGCGGGAGGCACCGCGCGGCGGGATCGCGCGGATCGGCGAGAGAGTGGCAGCGCGCGCAGGCCCCCAGCGCCACGAGCGGCACGGTCTGCCCCGCGGGGCTGGGCGCGTCGCGCGCGACGGCGAGGCTCGCGCCCGCGCCCCACCGCTCGGCGCCCCCGGCCGCGAACGTCACGCCCTGAAAGCCTCCGTGCGCCGGGTGGCAGGTCGCGCACGAGAGCGCCCCCTTCGCGGCCAAGGCGCCATGGGCGGGGCGGGTGGACGCGTGGAGGGCCGTGACGTGGCACGGCGCGCAGGTCGGCGCCGCCGACCGATCGGCGTGGCACGCGGCGCAGGCCACCTTGGCGCGCGCGTGGGGCGACGCGAGCGCGCGCTCGGGCGCG
>DAORJJ010000733.1:0-3120 GCA_035439005.1 Polyangiaceae bacterium
CCCCGACGGTGGCGCGCCCGCTGCCGCGAAGCCCTCGGCCACGCCCGCGAGCGTGGGGCTGCCCGCGGTCGACTTCGGCCCGCCCGGCCCGCTCGTGATGAAGGGCTACCCCGAGCCCATCGGCAGCGGCATGGACGACCCGGCCACGGTGTTCGGCTATTCGAAGGACGGCGCCGAGGTCATCGCGTGCGGCCACATGGGCGCCGGCTACAGCGACGGGCCGCCCAAGGGCACCGAGCTCGGCGATCGCTGCTATTTTGCGGCGGCGACGGGCCCCACCAAGCAGATCGGCGTCGACCCCGACAAGGGCGTCGTCGGACCCGCCTTCGCCGAGAAGATCGCCGCGCTGAAGGCCGGCTCGCCGGCGCACATCGTCAAGGGCGTCGGCGTGCTCCCGCCCGCGGTGGTCACCACCTGGGGGTTCGCGAAGGACCTCACGGTGCAGGTGAGCTCCGACAACGGCCTGCGCATCGGCGGCCGCGTGGGCGCGGAGGACCCGGTGTACTCGGTCACGGTCAGCGTCAAGCCGCCCACCCCCGAGCTGCACTACGGCGGCAGCTGGAATGGCATCCTCGCCTCCCCCGATCGCTCCGAGCTCGCGTTCATCGGCCACTTCTTCTGTATGGAGTGGTGCAACGAGGTGTCGATTGTGCGCCTGCCTCTCGGCCGGCTCGCGAGCCTCGTCTACAACGACACCGGCTTCCGCCATCACCAGAAGAAGGGCTACGCGGCCGCGCGCGACCTGTTCCTCAAGGCGACGTGGGCCGATCCGCTCGCGGCGCTCCCGCCGTACAACCTCGCGTGCGCGTACGCGCTCACGAACGACGCGGTGAACGCCGAGAAGGCCCTCAAGCTCGCGATCGCCGTCGGCGGGCCCAAGGTGAAGGCGCGCGCGCCGAAGGACGCGGACTTCAAGGGCGTGCTCACCGCGAAGTGGTTCACGGACCTGACGAAATAGACGGCGGGCGCGGTCGGAGGGTGGGGGGCGTGGTCCGCGCGCCCCCGCGGTCAGTCGTCCTTCTGGGCCTTCAGCGCGGCGCGCAACTCTTTCCGTAGCGCGCGCGCGTCGGCCTGGCGGTCCTCGGGCTCGCGTGACATGGCCCGCATGATCGTGGCCTCGAGCCCGGGGTCGATGTCGGGGAGGTGGGTGCGGAGAGGCGTGGGCTCGGCCATGAGCTTCTTCGCGAAAAGATCGGTGAGCCCGATCGCGTCGTGCGGATATTTCCCCGTGAGCGCCTCGTAGAGCGTGATCGCCAGCGAGTAGATGTCGGTGCGCGCGTCGAGCGCCTCGCCGCGGATCTGCTCCGGCGACATGTAGGCCGGCGAGCCGCAGACCGCGCCGCGCATGGTCAGATCGGCGCTCTCCGCGTCGGGATCTTGAAGCTTCGCGAGGCCGAAGTCGCACACCTTCACGATCTCGCAGGGCTCGCCGTCGTCGTCCTTGTGCGGAACGAGGAGGATGTTCTCGGGCTTCACGTCGCGGTGCACGATGCCCTCGTCGTGCGCGAACGCGAGCGCGCTGCAGGCCTGCATCGCCACGTCGAGGACCTTCGGGACGGGGAGGGTGCCCCCCGCCCAGATGAGAAACTCGAGGCTCTTGCCGGTGATCATCTCCATCACCAGGTAGAGCAGCCCGCCGGGGTCCTCGCCGAAATCGATCACGCGGGCGATGTTCTGGTGCTCGAGGCGGCTCAGCGTGCGGCCCTCGGCCTTGAAGCGCTTCACGAACTGCTCGGAGCCCTGGTTCTCCTGGTGGAGAATCTTCACGGCGACGGGCCGCTTCAGCGTGACGTGCTCGGCGCGGAAGACCTCGGCGGAGGCCCCCCGGCCGATGGAGCTGACGATCTCGTACTTGCCGCCGATGACTCTCCCGATGAGGCCTGACTCGCTGTCGGGCGAGCGCTCGACGATGGGGAGGGAGCTCGACGAGACGGGCGCCGCCGGCAGGCTGATGCGGCGCGCGGGCACCGACGACGACGGCGGCGGCACGAACGAGTCGGCCGGGCCCGCCGACAAGTCGAGGTCCGAAGGCATCAACGTGGCGGAGAAGGCCTCGGGGCCGGTCGACCGCAGCCGAGACGACGGGGGGATCGTCTCCTCGGGGGTCTCCGTTGGCGGCGGCGGGGCGAGGGTCTCGGCCCGGCTCGCGGCCTGCCGCAAGAGCGTGGGCTCGTCGTCGTCCGGCTCGGGCTCGGGCTCGGGCTCGTCCGCGACCAGCACGTAGGCCCCCGGGCGCCGCGCGGGGGACGGGCCCGTACCCGGGGCCGCGATCTCGCTGGCGGCGGTGGCGGCGAGCGGCTTCGGCGGCACCGTCGCGGGCCGGGCGGGGAGGCTCGAGTACGCTCCGAGGCGCACGGGCGCGTCGAGTCGCTCGATGAGCGCGAAGATCTCGGCCATTTGCGACTGACTGACCGGGCGCAGATCCAGCGGCTGACCGTCCGGGCCGCCCGGCCCGACGGGCTCCACGAGGACCTCGACGACCTTGCCGCCGCTGAACGCGATCTCCAGCACGTGCGTGCCGCCGTGCTCCACGGGGCTCGTGAGAGGCACGATCCCCCGCTCGTGCCGCAGCGCGCGCTCGAGGACGCGTGCGGCCGCCCGGTCGTCGCCGAGCGATGCGCGTAGCCGGGGAAAGGACATGTCAGCGAGATTATTCGTGGAACCGTCGGCCCTGGCAAGCACGCTGACCGGTCACGCGAGGGCGGCGTCCGCGCGCCGGCGCAATGCGAGCGTACCCGCACGAAATCGCGACGGTTCCGTGAGCAAGCTCAGCACGACGTGGGCGCCGTCGAGCTCGAAGAACGACCCGGGGTGGACGTACACGCCGTCACGTTCGAGCAGATCGACCGCGAAGTCCTCGTCGAGTCGCTCGTGGTCGTCCCCGGGGTGAGGTCTCGTGACCTCACGGCGGGTCGCGCGGGTCGCCAGGGAGGCCACGCGCGGCAGCCGCAGCGTCGCGTACCAGCCGCCCTCGACGTGCAGCCGCGTCAGCGGCGACGTGGAGCCGAGGACCTCGTCGAGCGCGCGGAGGTTGTCCCGCACCCGCGCGAGGATCGGCCCGCGCGCCGCGCCGGCCTCCTCGAGCAGCGCCGGCGCCGCCGCCTGCACGGGCGCGCCAAC
>DAORJJ010000734.1:0-3112 GCA_035439005.1 Polyangiaceae bacterium
CGACGGCGAGCGTCGCGAGCAGCCACGCGCCCGCGAGCGCCGCGGCCGTGCGCCCGGGTGGGAAGGTGAACGACGCCACGCCGAGGGGAGACGCGACCACCACGAGGCGCCGCGCGAGGGTGGCGATCGCCGACGGCCGGTCGTCGCGCTCGTCCCCGGGGGCGACGAGCGAGAGCCCGAGCGGCACCCACGCGGCCACGGCCAGCGCCACGAGGGCCTCGCCGATCTGCGGGAAGGCGCGCGCGCCCACGAGCGAGAGCCACGCGAGGCTCGTGAGGGCGACGGGGACGGCGCGGAGAGACCGCGGGGGGAGGGGAGGCGAGCGCGTGGGCATGGCGGGGGCGCGCGGCGTCGGCGCGGCGTGGTTCAGGCGCGCGAGTATCCCACGGGTCGGGTCATGAAGGCGCTGTTGGGATCGGCCCGGTAGTCCCCGAACGGCGGACATGGGGAGAAGCCGAAGCCCGCGTAGAGGCGGCGGGCCGGCTCGAAGGCGTCGCCGCTGCCGGTCTCGAGCGAGACGCGCTCGTAGCCGCGGCGCTCCGCCTCGGCGAGCAGGTGCCGGACCAGCGCGCTCGCGACGCCGGCGCGCAGGTGGGCGCGCGCCGTGCGCATGGCCTTGACCTCGCCGTGGCGCGGGTCGAGCTCCTTCAGCGCGCCGCACCCCGCGAGCGAGTCGTCCACGAACGCGCACCACATCGTCACGTCGGCGCGGCGGAGGCCCTCGAGCGGGAGCGCGTGCACGCTGCCCGCGGGGGTCACGCGGCGCATGTCCTCGAGGTGCTCGGTGAGCAGCGCCACGAGCGCGGGCGACGCGAGATCGGCCGGGGTGATCCTCACGCGGACCACTCTACCCCACGCGTCGTGCGGCGTCCGCCGCGCGCGCGCGCGGTGCGCCCCGGGTTGCGCGGGGTCGCCGCGGGGTGAATGCTCGTGGATCGGCCCGTCGTCGCGGGCCGCACACCACAGAAGAGGGGGGCGTAGGCGACCATCCACTACCTGCAGGAGTACGCCTTCGGGGTGCGCTGAGCCTGCCGGCGACCGCGCCCCTCGCGTCGCCATCTGCGGGGCGCCCACGGCGGGCGCGCGCGTGTACTCTGGCGTGAGCGCCATGGACTCGACGTTCATCCCCGATCCCTCCGAGTCCTCACCGCCGCCCGCGACCTCCGACACGCTCGCGCCGTGCGAGCCGTCCGACGCGCTCGAGACGCTGGCGATGGCGGCCACCATCGGGCCGCTCGGGTCGGCCAACCCGCGGTGGACCCTCGACACGCTCGCGCACCTGCAGGGCTCCACGCCGGGGGCGCCCTCCGAGGGGCCTGCCGGCGGGCTCGCCCTCGGGCCGGTCCTCGGCGAGGGCGGCATGGGCATCGTCCGGTCGGCGACGCAGCGTTCGCTCGGGCGCGACGTCGCGGTCAAGACGCTCCGCGAGGAGCACGCGCGCGGGCTCGGCATCGGCCGGCTGCTGCGCGAGGCGCTCATCACCGGCTCGCTCGAGCACCCGAACATCGTGCCCGTGTACGATCTGGGGCTCGACGCGCACGGCTCGCCGATGCTCGTGCTCAAGCGCATCTCGGGCGTGTCGCTCCGCGCCCTCCTCGCCGAGCCCGAGCTCGTCAAGAGCCGCTTCGCCGCCTCCGACGTGCTCGAGTGGCATCTTCGCACGCTCATGCAGGTGTGCAGCGCCGTGCACTTCGCCCACCGTCGCGGGATCGTGCACCGCGACATCAAGCCCGACAACGTCATGGTGGGCGAGTTCGGCGAGGTGTACGTGCTCGACTGGGGCATCGCCGTCGCGCTCACGAACGACGGCACGAACCGCTTCCCGCTCGCGGAGGACGCGACCGACATCGCCGGCACGCCCCTCTACATGGCGCCCGAGATGTTCGGCGGCGATCCCCCGGACGAGCGCACCGACGTGTATCTGCTCGGCGCGACGCTCTACGAGATCGTCACCGGGCGGCCGCCTCACGAGGGAGACACGCTCGTCGAGATCATGGCGAGCATGGCCGCGCCCCCGCCGGTGCCCGAGTCGGCCCCGCCCGAGCTCGTCGCCGCGTGGCAGACCGCCATGGCCCACGAGCGCGAGGCGCGGCAACCGAGCGCCGACGCGCTCCGGCTCGCGATCCAGCGGTACCTCGACCACCGCGCGTCGCACCGCCTCGCCGCGGGCGCGGCCGCCTCGCTCGCCGAGCTCGAGCGGCGCCTCGACGCCGCGGCGGGCGGCACCGCGCAGGGGCGCGAGGCCATCTACAACCTGTTCGGCGAGTGCGCCTTCGGCTTTCGACAGGCCCTCGCGGAGTGGTCGGGCAACGAGCAGGCGCGCGCCGGGCTCCGCGAGGCCACGGTGAGGATGGCGCGCTACGAGATCACCCACGACGACCCGCGCGCCGCCCGGCTCCTCGTGGCCCGCCTCGACCCGCCCGACGAGGCGCTCGAGGCCGAGGTGGCGGAGCTCGAGGAGCGCGCCGTCCGCTCGGCGGCCCGGGTGCAGGCGCTCGAGGCGCTCGGCAAAGACATGGATCCGAACGCCGGCCGCCGCGGTCGCGCCGCGCTGCTCGTGGTGCTCGGCCTCTTGTGGATCCTCGTGCCGCTCCTCGTCGGCCAGTTCTACGCCGCGAACCCTGACTACGGCTCGCTCGCGCCGGTGCCCGCGGCGCTGCTCGGAGTCGTGCTCATCAGCGGGTTCGTCGCCCGGCGCTCGATGGGGCGCACCGCGATGAACCGCGCGATCGTCGGGGCGCTCGCGCTGGCGTTCTTCGCGCAGCTCATGGTGCACGTGGGCTCGTGGCTCGCGCGCGTCCCGCCCGACGAGAGCCAGCGGCTCATCCCCTACATTTGGTTTCTCATCGCCGCGATGATGGCGGTCACCGTGATCCCCCGCATGGCCCTGCCCGCCGCGGGCTACCTCGTGGCGTACTTCGCGATGTCTCGGTGGTTCGCGTTTCGGTACGAGATCATGGCCGCGTCGAACGCCCTGTTGTTCGCCACGGTCGTCGCGACGTTCGTGGAGCGGAAGGACGCGGCGCTCGGGCGGCCGGCGCCCGCGCGCGCTCGGTAACAGACCAACGCCACCCCGCCCGCGACCCCGACCCCGCCCGCGACCCCGACCTCG
>DAORJJ010000735.1:0-3110 GCA_035439005.1 Polyangiaceae bacterium
AGCCACGGCTCCGCGCGGGGCTCGTGCTCCTCGGCGCGGCGCTGCTCGTGCCGTGGTTCGTGCGCAAGCCTCGGGTCGTGGGGGAGCCATCCCCCTGGGCCGCGGGCGTCCCCACGCTCGGGCTCGTGGTGGTCGCGGTCGCTGCGGCGGCGCTCCGCGTCGAGCAAGCCGGAGGCGTCGTGTCCGCCGCCGGGCTCGCGGTGGCGGCGCTCGTGCTCGCGCAGCTCGCCGCGCTCCGCGCAGAGGCGGAAGTGCTCGGATATACAGAGGAACTCGCCGCCCACCTGGACGGCGGCGCCCGCCGCGTCGTCGGGTCGACGACGGTGACGCTCCCGGCTTCCGACCTCCGCCTCGGCGACCGCGTCGCCGTCGCCGCCGGCGAGGTCCTGCGCGTCGACGGGGTCGTCGTTCGCGGCAGCGCCAGCGTGATCCCGTGGGCCTTCGCGGGCACCGAGGCCACGAAGGGCACCGGCGACGCCGTCCTGGCGGGCCTCACGGTGCTCGAGGGCGAGCTCGTGGTCGAGGCCACCGCCGTCGGGAGAGAGCGCCTGGCGACGCGGCGGTTCGGCGGGCGGGAGACCTCGGGCCTCTTCGGCCTCGTGCGCGTGTGGACGCCCCGCGCGCTGCCCATCGTGTGCGCGCTCGTGGGCGCCGCCGAGTTCGCGAGCAACGCCCCTTGGCTCAGCGTGCTCGCGGCGGCCTTCGCGGCGGGCACGTCGCTCTCCGTGGTCGGCGTGGTCGCCACGCTCACGCCCGCCACCGTCGCGACCCAGCAAGACGCGCTCACCGCCGGCATCGCCTTCCGCGACGCGCGCGCGCTCGAGCTCGCCGGCATGAGCGACGTCGCCGTCCTCTGCTCGCGCGGCACGGTGCTCATGGGCGAGCCGGAGGTCATCGCGATCGACCCGCTCGGGGCGCGCGTCTACGATCGCAAGCGCATCTTGGCGCTCGCCGCGGGGGCCGAGGGCTCGCGCGGCACGCCCGCCGGCAAGGCGCTCCTCGGGGCCGCGGCGGGCGAAGGCGTCGTGGCCGAGTCGCTCCGCAGCGTGCTCACGCACGAGGGCTTGGGCGTGACCGCGCTCCTCGCGAACGGCGAGCCGCTGGTCGTGGGGAGCCGCGCGCACCTCCTGAAGGAGCGCGTGAGCGTCGCGGCCTCGGAGGAGCGCGTCCGCGAGCTCGAGGCCCAGGGGGCGAGCGTCGTGCTCGTCGCCCTGTCGGGAAAGCTCGCGGGCCTCGTCGCGCTCCAAGACGCGCTGCGGCCCGGCGCTCGCGCGGCGATCCAGCGGCTGCTCGACGCCCGCGTCGAGCCGGTGCTCGTGAGCGGCGAGACGCGCGAGGCGTGCGACACCCTCGCCCGCGCGCTCGACATCGAGCACGTGCGGCCCGAGGTGCTCCCTCAGGATCGCGCCGCCGAGGTCCGCGCCCTCGCCGAGGGCGGGCACGTCGTCGCGGTGGTGGGGCGCGCGGTGGCCGACGACGCGGCGCTGGCCGCGGCCGACGTGTCGATCGCGCTCGGCTCAGTCGGCCTCCCCGGCGATTTCGCCGTGCTGCTCGCCACCGACGACGTGCGCGCCGCGGCCCTCGCGCTGAGCCTCGCCCGCGGCCTGCGCGAGCGGGTGCGGCGCGGGCTCGTGTTTGGGATCGCGCCCACGGTCGTGGCCGTGCTCGGGCTCGCCTTCGGCGTCATTCCCATTCCGCTCGCGCCGCTCGCGGGCCTCGCCGCGGCGGTGCTGGGGCTGCTCGCCGTACGCCGCCTCAGCGCGTGACGCTCGCGTCGCCCTCGCTAGGCTCCGCCACGCGCGCCGTGAAGCCGGCCTTCGCGACCGCGGCGACGGCCGCGCTCGGATCGCCGCTCCAAGCTGAACCGAAACGCAGTACTGCTCGGCCGACGACCACCTCGATCGCCTCCGCTCCCTCCACGCGGCCCAGCACATTTTGCACCGCCTTCACGCAGCCCCCGCACGTCATCCCCTCGATATTCAGCACGATCGTCGTCATGGTCTCCTGCCTTCCGCGTGTGAGCCTACGCTCGCACGTCGCATGCCAGCATGCCTCCCGAGCGACCCGACGGCGAGCGAGCGAAATGCCAAAACTTCCTGGGAACGTAGCGCGAGGCTCGCTATTCTGTTCGTCGTCGACGCCTGAGTCCGGCGCTCCTGCCGTCTTCTAGTGTGGCCCGACCTCCGGTGGAATAGAACGTGGCGGCGAAGAACCAGACCGACGCGGCCAACCCGGCAGCCAGGGTTGGGCAGGTCATCAAGAACAAGTGGACGATCGAGTCCCTCCTTGGTGTCGGAGGAATGGCCGCCGTGTACGCGGCGGTCCACCGGAACAGCACCCGCGCCGCGCTGAAGATCCTCCACGCCGACTTCGCGCGCGAGCGCACCGTGGTCGAGCGCTTCCTCCGCGAGGCGTACGTCTCCAACAAGGTCGGGCACCCCGCGACCGTCCAAGTACAGGACGACGACGAGACCGAGAACGGCGAGCCGTTCCTCGTCATGGAGCTGCTCGAGGGCGAGACGGTCCGCGACGCGTGGAAGAAGTCGGGCCGCACGATGCCCGTCGTCCGCGTCCTCCAAATCTGCGAGCGCGTGCTCGACTGCCTCGTCGCGTGTCACGCCATCAACGTCATCCACCGCGACCTCAAGCCCGCGAACATCTTCATCACCGACATCGGTGACATCAAGGTGCTCGACTTCGGCGTCGCCCAGATGCGCGACGCCACGAGCGAGCGCACGGCGACCGGCACCGCGCTCGGCACGCCGGCCTACATGTCCCCCGAGCAGGCGATGGGGCTCGTCGACCAGCTCGACGGCCGCGCCGACATCTTCTCGGTCGGCGCCATGCTCCACGCGCTCGTAACCGGGCACCGCATCAACAACGGCCGCACCGAGCAAGAGGCGCTCGTGATGGCGGCCACCAAGCCCGTGCCCTCGGTGGCCCGTCTTGCGCCGAATCTGCCCATCGACGTCATCGCGCTCACCGACAAGTCTCTCCAGTGGGACCGGCGCAACCGCTTCGCCGACGCCCGGGAAATGCAGGCCGCGGTGCTCGAGGCGCTCAAGAACGCGGGCGGCGAGGCGCTCTCGTACGGTGGTCGCCGCGCGGCG
>DAORJJ010000736.1:0-3097 GCA_035439005.1 Polyangiaceae bacterium
CGAACGCGCCAGCTCCAGCACCTGCGCGCGCCGCCCCCCCGAGGCGGCCGCGCCCCGCTCCACGTCCGGCCCGGGCGCGCACCTCACGCCGCGCGGCGCGCTGTTCCGCGTGTGGGCGCCCGCGGCGACCGCGGCCTTCGTCGAGGGCGACTTCGCGCCCGCGCGCGTGGCGCTCCGCGCGGAGGGCGCGGGGTACTACGCCGCCGAGGTGGACGGCGTGAGGGGCGGGGCGCGCTACCGCTTCGTCCTCGCCACGGGCGCGGGCGAGCTCGCGCGCCTCGACCCGTACTGCCGCCAGCGCACCGAAGAGAAGAGCACGTGCCTCATGACCGATCCGCTCGCGTTCGCGTGGCGCGACCGCGGCTTCCAGCGCCCGAAGCGGGAGCAGCAGATCGTCTACGAGCTGCACGTGGGCAGCTTCACGAGAGACGAGGCCCGGGGGCACGGCACGTTCGCGTCGGCCCGCGCGCGAGTCGCCGAGCTCGCCGACCTGGGCGTCAACGTCCTCGAGCTCATGCCCGTGTTCGAGTTCGGCGGCAGCGGGGCCGGGTGGGGCTACAACCCGCACCTCCACTTCGCGCCGCGCGCCTCGTACGGCACCGCCGACGAGCTCCGCGCGCTCGTCGACGAGGCCCACTCCCGCGGGGTGGCCGTGTGGCTCGACGCGGTCGTGAACCACCACGACGGCTGGTCGGGCGCCCCGCTCCGCTGCTTCGACGGCGCGTGCCCCGAAGGGTCCGCGGGGGTCTACTATTTCGGCCCGGGGCCGTACGCGCGGACCCCCTGGGGGCCGCGGCCCAACTTCGCCGAGCCCGCCGTGAGGGCCATGCTCCTCGACGCGACCGCGATGTGGCTCGACGAGTTCCACGGCGACGGCTTCCGCTGGGACTCGACCTCCAACATTCGCGCGCTCGACGGGCAGGGGAGCACCCCCGGCGGCCGCGAGCTGCTCGTGGCCCAGAACGAGCTGGCGCACGCGCGGGGCGCCACCAGCACCGCGGAGGACCTGAAGGGCTCCGCCGAGCTCACGCGCCCCGTCGCGCGCGGGGGCTTCGGCTTCGACGCCCAGTGGGACGGCTTCGGTTACGACGTCGCGCGCGTGCTCGAGGCGCCCCGCGACGACGATCGCGACCTCGGCGTCGTCGTGCGCGCGCTCACGGGCTCGTACGACGGCGATCCGTTCGCGCGGGTGCTCTTCACCGAGACCCACGACACGGTGGGCAACGGCGGCGCGCGGCTCCCGAGCCGGGTGGACCCCGCGAGCCCGGAGAGCTTCGCCGCCCGGCGCAGGTCCATGCTGGGCGCAGCGCTGCTGCTGACGACCCCCGGCGTGCCGATGTTGTTCATGGGCCAAGAGGGCCTCGCGACCGGGACGTTCCCCGACCCGCCGGCGCCGGTCGCCGCCCCCACGCCGGTCGGCCTCCTCGTGCGTGCATTCTACAAGGACCTCGTGGCGCTCCGCCGCAACACGGGCGGCAAGTCAGGGAGCCTCGCGGAGCCGGGCGTCGAGATCCTCCACCGCAACGACGCCGCCAAGGTGCTCGTGTTCCGCCGCCACGGCCCGTCCGGCGAGGACGTCCTCGTCGCCCTCAACCTGCGGAGCCGCGCCTACACGCGCTACGACGTGGGGGTCGCCGCCGGCGGCGCGTACCGCGTGCACCTCACGAGCGATCGGCGGGCCTACGGCGCCGACGCCTCTGTCGCGCCCGTGGAGGCCCTGGCGCAGCCCTACGAGGGGCGCCCCTTCACCCTGCCGCTCGCCCTCGGCGCGTACGGCGTCGTGGTGCTCTCGCGATGACGGCGCGCGCGCTCGGCGCGACGGGCCTCGCGGTGTCCCCGCTCGGGCTCGGGTGCGGCCCCCTCGGCGCGCCAGGGCTCGACGAGGCAGCGGCGGCGCGCGTCGTCCACGCGGCGCTCGACCACGGCGTCCGCGTGTTCGACACCGCGCCGAGCTACGGCGCGTCGGAGGAGCGGCTCGCCCGGGCCCTCGCCGGGCGCCGGCGCGAGGCGACGCTCGTCACCAAGGGCGGCTACGGCGTGCCGGGCGTGCCCGACTGGACACCCGAGTGCGTCGCGCTCGGGATCGATCGGGCGTTGCGTGTACTCTGCACCGACGTGCTCGACGTGTTTCTGCTGCACTCGTGCAGCGAGGAACTCCTTCGGCGCGGCGACCTCGTGGAGCCGCTCGCGCGCGCCCGCGAGGCCGGGAAGGTGCGCGCGGTGGGCTACTCCGGCGACGGGGAGGCGCTCTCGGCGGCCCTCGCGACCGCCGCGTTCGACGTGGTGGAGTGCTCCGTGAGCGTCGTGGATCGCGCCTCCCTCCCGCGCCTCGGCGGCGCGTCCGCGGGCGTCCTCGCGAAGCGTCCGCTGGCGAACGCCGCGTGGGCCCGCCTCGGCCGCCCGAACGGCGAGGGCGAGCCGCGGGTCGACGTCGCCGAGTACGCGCGCCGCGTCGAGGCGCTCTTCGCCAAGGGTGATCCGCCGCTGGGCCTCCCGATGGACGAGCTCTTCTTGCGCTTCGCCGCGCACGCGCCGGGCGTGTCGTGCGCCCTCGTGGGCACGTCCCGCGTGGACGGGGTGATCCGGGCCGCCGAGGTCGCGGCGCGCGGCCCGCTGCCCGCCGAGACGCTCGCGGCGCTCGACCAGCGCCATCGCGCCCGCGGCCAGGGGTTCTTCGGGCTCGTGTAGCTGCGGTAGGCTCGCGGGCGCCATGCTCCCCTCGCTCGACTCGCTCCGGTGCTTCGAGGCCGCCGCCCGCACGCTGCGCTTTCGCGAGGCCGCGCGGGCCGTGGCGCTCACGCCCACGGCCTTCGGGCAGCGCATCCAGAAGCTCGAGGAGGACCTCGGCGTCGCGCTCTTCGTCCGCACGACGCGGAGCGTGCAGCTCACGCGCGAGGGCCTCGCGCTGCTGCCGCTCGCGCGCCGGTGCCTGCTGGCCGCCGAGGCGTGCGCCGACGTGGCGTCGCACGACGCCGCCGCCACCTCGATGGACCTGACGCTCGGGACCCGGCACGAGCTCGGGCTCAGCTTCGTGGTCCCGTCGCTCGACGCGCTGCGGAGGGCCCTGCCGCGCGTCGAGCTGCACCTCTATTTCGGG
>DAORJJ010000737.1:0-3092 GCA_035439005.1 Polyangiaceae bacterium
ACTCGGCCCACATCGCGCGCGCGTCGACGGCGACGGTGGTCGAGTCGGGCAACACGGGCACGCTCGGGGCGCCGGGCCCCGCGGGCGCCGGCGGGAGCGGCGGCAGCGGCGCGCCTACGGGGAAGAACGGCGCGGACGGCATCGCCCGCGAGGTGCTCGTGGCGGGGCCGTGAGCGCTCAGCGCAGCGGAGGCGGCGGCATGAGCTTCACCGTGGAGTACGCGTTCGCGTCGGGCTGAAACGCGCCGGCGCGGTCCTTCAGCATGCAGAGGGGCACGGGGTTCGACCCAGGCGTTGGGCGCGTGGCGGTCGCGGCGACGCAGCGCGCGTCGTGGAAGCAGTAGAGGCCGCACGCGGTCGCGGGGCGGTCCGCCTCGGCGATGGTGGGGGCGATCGCGAACCCGTGCGCGTCCCGCGCGGCGGCGATGACCGCGGGCGTCAGCTCGATCTTCTTGTAGTCGCCCCCCACCCGCGTCGCGCCGCGCTCGTCCGTCATGCGGACGCTGCCGTAGGGTGGCAGGGGCGCGCCGCCCACGCCGACCCGCACGCCGGAGGTCACGCCCGCGTTCGGGCTCGCGCCGGAGATGCCCGCCTTCAGCCAGCAGTTGGGCCGGCTGCCCTCGGCGACACCCTCGACGAACGTGTAGGCGGCGCAGCGCAGATCGTTGCTGCAGTACGTGGCGCACAAGAACGGCGTGCGGGCCTGCGTGCCGAGGAAGTCCCCGCCGGGGATGTCCTTGCCCGGCGTGACTCGGTAGCGAAAGCCGCCCGACGTGAGCTCCTCGTCCGCGCTCGCTTCGCGCGGTCCTTGGGCGAGCACGCAGAGCGTGGTGGCGACGGCTCCAAGAACCACGACGACGCTTCGAAGCTTGACCATGGTCGTATTCCCCCCTCGGTAGTCCGGTGCTCCAATCGTTCACGTAGGCGTGCGGAACGTCAAGCGCGACTCTCGGCGCCCGCTACGCTCTCCGACTCCCCGCGCGCGCCGCTCATCCGCCCGCGCGCGGTCGAGCACCTCGGCCGCGGGCGAGGCGCCGGCGCTGGTCATCCGGATCGTGAGGGTCACTCAGTACGGCCCGTACACGCAGGCGCCGCCGGTCGTGATGAGCTTGACGGGCCGCCCCGCGAGCCGCGTCGCCGTGAGGGTGACCGACGTCTTCGCCGTGGTGAGCTTGGTCGGCGTGACGGAGCACTTCGAGTCGGGGCAGCGGTAGAGATCCGACGCGGGCGCGCCCTCCCACGGGGTGCCGTCGGCGGAGTACCATTGGCCGTCGATCGTCTCGTCGACGCCGTTTCGGAAGAACGTGAGCGTGACCGTGTCCCCGGTGCGCTTGGCCGAGGTCGTCGCCTTCAGGTTGCAGACCGACGTCCCGCCGGTCGAGCCGCTCGGCGCCTGGAGGCTCGTGGTCTTCGTGCCGTCCGAGAGGGTGCCGCAGATGAAGTCCGCCGCGTCGTCTTTGAACGTCGCGACGTGCCAGTCGCCGCCGGCGCAGCCCTTGCCGGAGGCCGCGTCGAGCGCGGTCACGATCGCCTTCACGTCGGCGGTCGCGGACGCGAGGTTCTTCCAGCGCTCGGAGGTGCCGAGGCGCCCGCTCAGCTTCCACAACGCGAGGTTGTCGGTCAGGTCGGCGGCGCTGCTCGGCTGGGTCAGCCGCCCGAAGTCGGCGAGCTTCTGGCCCGAGTAGAGCACCGGGTTCTGCGTGCCCGCTTGGGTCGGGACGGAGAGGCTCACGGCGCCGTTCGCGAGGCTCACCCGGCGGTGGGCGAGCGTCCCGATGCGCACGTAGACGTAGGTCGGGTTCTTGCTCGCGACGGCCTCTTCGCTGTCGCTCGCGTCGTCGCGGTCGGTCTCGGCCGCGCAGCCCACGAGGGCGCTCGCCGCCACCACCACGCTCAGACCACCAAAGAACCGACCCAGCTGCTTGACGATGTTCATCTTGTTGACCTCGAGGGCCCTCTTGCAGCCAGTGTGCCGTCGATGAATGCGTTTGGTTTTAGGTAGTTACAGAACACCCTGGGGGGCTCGTCGGCGATCCGCGGGGCGCCGAAGCACCGCCCACCCCGCGCTCGTGGGGCGCGCTGGCGGGGCGCCGGTCGGGATCGGAGCCGGCCTGCTAGCCTGGGCGAGCCATGCGGTCCAAGCCCTCCTCGAGTCGCGCGAGCGCGAGCGCCGTCGACGATCACGCGCCGACGCACGCGCTCGGGGACGCGGCCACGGCCCCGCTCGCGCCCGGGACGCTCGTGGCGGGGAAGTACGCGATCGAGCACCTCGTCGGCGCCGGCGCGATGGGCCGGGTGTACGCCGCGCGCCACGTCGAGCTCGGGATCTCCGTGGCGATCAAGGTCGTGACCCTCGACGGGAAAGACACCGAGGTGACTGTCCGGCGCTCGCTCCGCGAGGCGCGCGCGGCCGCCGGGCTCAGGTCGCCGCACACGGTCACCGTGCACGACGCAGGCGAGCTGCCCACGGGCGAGCCCTACGTCGTGATGGATCTGCTCTCCGGCGTGGATCTCTGGCAGTACACGCTCGAGCGCGGGGGCCTTCCGGTCGATGAAGCGGTCGAGTACGTGCGGCAAGCCGCAGCCGTCCTCGAGCTCGCGCACGCGAAGGGGATCGTGCACCGCGACATCAAGCCGACGAACCTCTTCCGCGTGGCCCTGCCGAGCGGCGCAGGTCGCGTCAAGGTGCTCGATTTTGGCCTCGCAAAGCGCATCGATCCGCGGGACGCGTCCCTCGGTCCCGCGCTCACCGCGCGAGGCGACGTGGTGGGCTCTCCCGCGTTCATGTCCCCCGAGCAGATCCTCGGCGCCGACACCGTCGACGCGCGGACCGACGTCTGGTCTCTCGCGGCGACGCTCTACGCGCTCCTCACGCAGGCCCGGCCGTTCCCCGGGAACAGCCTCGTGGACCTCTTCGTGAGCGTGCTCGAGACGCCGGCGCCCGACGTGCGCGTCCTCCGCCCCGACGTCCCTCCGCACGTCGCGCGCGCGATCGCCCGCGGCATGGAGCGAGACCTCGCGCGGCGCTTCGCCTCCGTCGGCGAGCTGGTGGCTGCGCTCCTCTCGGCCGACGCGCCCGGCGCGTACGACGGG
>DAORJJ010000738.1:0-3088 GCA_035439005.1 Polyangiaceae bacterium
AGGAGGGCGGGCAGGGTGGGGCCGTCCTCCAGGAGCCCGGTGAGCCCCCGGCGCGCGCGTGGCTCAGGCGCCGAGCCCCGCGGGCGCTCGCCCTCCGAGGCGTGAGGCGCGGTGTCGCTGGCGGACCGGAGCCCTTCGGGCGCGGAGCCCGCGTCGCCGGGGGGAGCCGGAGTGTCCGTCATGCGCGGCGGGTATCTATTTCGAGGGCCAGGGTTGTCGAGGCGGTGGGCATCGAGTAGTACAAGGGGCGTGAGCGCTCGTTATACTCCTTTCGCCCTCCTCTCGGTGGCCTTCCTCGGTCTCGCCGGCGCGTCTCTCGCCGCCTGCGCCGGCTCGGAGGACCCCACGGTCGACGACCCCGCCGCCACGACCGACGCCGGCCCCGCGAAAGACGCGGCCACCGCGCCGGTCGACGCCGCGAAGCCCCCGCCCACCGACGCGGCCCCCAAGGACACGTGCGCGCCGGCGTGCGCCACCGACGAGCAGTGCAAGACCAGCTGCACGGCGCCCTCCACGGGCACCTTCTGCTGCGACGTGGCGATCGGCAAGTGCTACAAATACACGGCGAGCGTGTGCCCGGCGCCGGTCGACCCGCCCGACTCGTCCACCCCGCCCACCACCTCTCCCTGAGGTCCCGCGGCGCGGCGCCCTCGCGCGACGCGACGCTCCTCGCAACGCCCCGCGATCCCTCGCGGGGCGTTTGTCGTTTGTGCTCGTTGTGCTCCTCGCGGGATGAGGCCACTCTGTCGCCCATGGCCCTGCTCGCCTCCGCCTTCGTCGCGCTCGTCGCGCTGCTGCACGTCGGGTTCCTCGTGCTCGAGATGTTCCTCTGGACGACGCCGTTCGGGCAGAAGACGTTCCGTCGCACGCGGGCGCAGCAGGAGGAGTCCGCGGTGCTCGCGAAGAACCAGGGGCTCTACAACGGCTTCCTCGCCGCCGGGCTCGCGTGGAGCTTCGTGGCCGATCCGGCGATGGTGTTCCCGCTCCGCGCCTTCTTCCTCGGGTGCGTGCTGGTCGCGGGGCTCTACGGCGCGGCGACGGCCGCGAAGAGCATCTTGTTCATCCAGGCCGCGCCGGCGGCGCTCGCGCTGGTGTTCGTGTTCCTCGCGCGCTGACGCGCGGGCGCGCCTCGCGCGCGGTGGGCGAAGAGCGTTTCTGACGAACCCGCGCGCGGCGTACGAAAAGCCGTTGACAGGCGTCGCGGCGTTGGGTAATTCACCACCCACGAACCGCGGGAATAACTCAGCGGTAGAGTGCCACCTTGCCAAGGTGGACGTCGAGGGTTCGAATCCCTTTTCCCGCTCAAGTCGCTTTCCCTCGCAAGAGGGCGTATGAAAGAAGGCGTGCAGTGCCCCCGCACCGCGCGCCTTTTTTCTTTGTCTCTGCCATGCGCCGAACCCTCGTCGTCGCCGACGTCCACCTCACCCGCCAGACCCCGCGCCCGGTCGCGGCCGATCTCGCGCGGCTCTTCACCGAGCACCCCGGCGCGCGCGTGTACGTCGCGGGCGATCTGTTCGATCGCTCCGCGGAGGCCGCGCCGACGCCGTCGGTCGACGAGGTGCTCGGCGCGCACCCGGGCCTCGCGCGCGCCCTCGGCGAGCACCTCGAGCGCGGGGGCGAGCTGCGCCTGGCGGCGGGCAACCACGACGCCGACGTAGGCCGCGAGGGCTTCGGCGACACCCTCGCCCGGGCGCTCCGCCTCGGCCCCGAGGCGCGAGGGCGCCTCTCCACCACGCCCTGGTTCTTCCGGGACGGGTCCCTGCACCTCGAGCACGGCCACGTGTTCGACCCCGACAACGCGCCGGGCCACCCGCTGGTCCACGGCGCGCCGAGCCTCGGCGTCCGCTTCGTGCACGATTTCATCGCGCCCACCGGGGCGTACGCCTACCTGAACCGGAACGACAAGCTGCCGCTCGAGCTCTTCACCGAGGCGTTCACGCGCTACGGCGCGCGCGGCCCTCACGTCGTGGCCACCTTCTTTCGGGCCTCGTTCGCCGCGCTCGCGAACGCGGGGCCGTTCTACGATCTCGACGCCGAGCGCGCCTCGGGCGACGCCTTGCTCGACGCCTTCGCCCTCGGCGCCGACGTCTCCGCCGACGCCCTCCGGGGGCTGCTGTCGGCCCAGGAGGCGCCGACCCTCGCGCGGCTCGGCGGCACGTTCGCGCGCCTCTACCTGGATCGGGTCGCGTTCACGATGGCCCTGCTCTCCTCGCTCGGGCTCGCGGCGTCGGGTCGACGGCGCGCGGCCCTCGCGCTCGCGGCCGTGGGCATGGGCTGCATGCTCTCGAGCTGGGCCACCGGCTACAACCGCTACGCAGGTCGGGTCGTGACCCGCCTCGCCGCGGGGGCCGAGCTCGTCGCGGGCGCCACCGGCGCGAGCCTCGTCGTGCTCGGCCACGCCCACAGCCCCGAGGTGACCGACGGCTACGCGAACCCGGGGACGTTCTCGTTCTCGCCCGGCGAGACCCGCACGTTCCTCGAGCTCCACCAGGCTGGCGACCGCGTCACCGCCGCGCTCCGCGCGCTGCCCAAGTCGGCCTGAGCGGTCAGCGCGGCGCGCCGGCGTCGTCCTGCGCCTCCGGAGGCCGCGGGCCCGAGCTCTCCCACGCGGCCTCCACCGCGAAGCCCCGCGCGCCTCGCGCGCGGTCCGCCGCGCCGATCGACGCCGACAGCGGCGGGTACGAGAGGCCGCGCGCCGGAGAGATGAGGCACAGGAGCCCCGCGCGGGCGGTCTCGCTGCCCGGCGCGAGCTTCGCGTCGCTCCCGGTCACGCGGCCGCGCTCGTCGAGCAGCACGACGAGCCGCGCCGCCCCGGGCGCGAGCGGGCCGAGGCGCGCCGCGCACGCCTCGAACGCCCCGGCGAGGCGGTCGACCACCGAGCGCGCCTCCTCGGGCGTGAGGCCGCGCGCCTCCGCGAGCCCCACCGAGACCCGCGCCGAACGTGCAACATACACGTAACCGTCCGGGCCCGTCGGCGGGGGAGGCGACTCGGCCGACGCGCGTGGGCCTGCGTCGTCGCGCGCGCGAGGCGAGGGAGGCGAGGCAGGCGAGGCAGGCGAGGGCACGTCGGGCGCGCCCCGATCGATCG
>DAORJJ010000739.1:0-3083 GCA_035439005.1 Polyangiaceae bacterium
CCCGACGCGGCCCCCGACGCCGCCGACGCGGGCCCCGCGGACGCCGCCGCCGACGGCTGACGGGCGCGCCCAGCCGAGCGCGCTCCGCCCTTCTTCCCGCATATCCCGCTTACGCTCGCGCGCGTTTCGCTGTAGGGTCCCGGGCGATGCCAACCCCTGTCACCGCGCACATCACGGGCACCGTCTGGAAGATCGAAGTCAAGGTGGGCGACGAGGTCAGCGAGGGCGACACGTGCGTGATCCTCGAGTCGATGAAGATGGAGATGCCGGTCGAGGCGCCCGTCAGCGGCAAGGTCGAGGCGATCCACTGCGCCGAGGGCCAGGCCGTCTCCGAGGACGCCGTCCTCCTCGTCCTCGCGTAGCGGGGCCGCCAGCGACCTGCGAGCCAAGCTCCGCCGCCCTCCGCGGTTTAACGAGGAGCGCGCCGGTGTCCCCCGTTGCCCAATCGATGGACCTTCGCTAGTTTTTCGTCCGGCTGCCCGCGCGAGCAGGTATCATGCACCTGCTTGGAGCGGCGCCCCCTCTCCTCCCGTCTCTGACTCGTCTCTGACACTGTCTGTGACCTCGTCTCTGACCCTCTAGCCACGCCCAGGCCACGGCCGCACCCTCTACCCTCGCGAGACTCCCAAATGGCGGAACAGAAAGAAAGCTCGGTTCTCTTCTCCCTCAAGGAACTCATGAACCTGGAGGAGGACCGGATTCGTCAGGAGGAGGACGACAAGCAGAAGAAGGCGGACGCGGAGCAGCAAGCCCGCCTCGACGCCGAGCGCCGCGCCCTCGAGGCCGAGCAGAGCCGCATTCGCGCCGAAGAAGAGGCCAAGCGCGCCGAAGAGCTGCGCGCCCGTGAAGAGGCGGCGCGCCTCGAGGCGATGCGCCAGGCGGCGGTCGAGAAGGCGCGCGTGGACGCCGAGAACCAGGCCCGCCTGCTCGCCCAGAAAGAGGCGCAGGAGCACGAGCAAAAGCTCACCGCCATCAAGGAGAGCCAGGGCAAGAAGAAGATCACGTACATCGCCGTCGGCGTCGGCGCGGTCGCGCTCATCGGCCTCATTGGCGGCGGCTTCGCCCTCAAGAGCCAGGCGGACAAGCAAGCGCTCGCCGACAAGCAGCACCAGATCGAGCAGGCCGAGCTCCAGGCCAAGCTCGACAAGCTCGAGGCGCAGGCCAAGGCCGACGAAGAAGAGCGCAAGAAGCTGGCCGCCGACCTGGTCAACATGACCGGCGAGGCCAAGAAGGCCGCCGAAGCGCGCATCGCGGCCCTCGACGAGCAGAAGAAGAAGAACCAGTCCGCCATCCAGGCGGTGCGCGGCGCCGGCGGCGGGACGGCCCCCCCGCCCGTGCACAAGGTGGTCTGCCGCAGCGGCGGCAAGGTCGTGCCGTCGTGCCAGGCGGGCGATCCCCTCTGCTCTTGCCTCTAGCCGCCCTGCCGCTCGACGCGAGCGCGGCGCGGGCCGGCCGCGCGAGCCATCCCGACGGGACGACCCCCACGTGAACACGCAAGCGAGCCGAAGGCGAGCGGCGTGCCTATGCCAAACGACCGAAGGGAGCGCGGCATGAACGAGCACGACCGCCGCAGGCGGCCACCCGCGCGCCCGGGCGCCCCGAAGAAGTTCTACCCCCCGCGGCGGCCTCCCGAGGGCCCGCCGCCCGAGGGCCGGCTCATCTGCGGCCTCCAGCCCGTGCGCGAGGCGGTGCGGGCCCACGGCGCGCGGCTGCTCCGCGTCATCTTGGAGGAGAGCCCCTCCCCCACCCTCGACGCCCTCGGTCGCTTCGCGGCCGACCAAGGGATCGCGGTCACGCGGGAGCCACGCGGAGAGCTCGACCACCGCGCGCTCGGCGGGCGGCACCAGGGCGCGGTGGCCTACGCGCCCGCCCTCGAGGTGCTCCCCTCCACCGCCGAGGTGGCCGCGGCGGGCGAGCCGCTCGTCCTCTGCCTCGACGAGCTCGAAGATCCTCAGAATTTCGGCGCCATCGTCCGCTCGGCGGTCGCGCTCGGGGCCACGTGTGTGGTGTGGCCCGAGCACCACTCCGCGCCGCTGAGCGCCGCGATGTTCCGGGCGTCCGCCGGCGCCGTGGAGCACGCGTGCCTCGTGCGCGTCCCCGCCCTGCCCGGCGAGCTGATGGCGCTCCGCGAGCGCGGCGTCGTCGTGGTCGGCCTCGACGCGGACGCAAAGAACACCCTCTCCGACCTCGACCTCCTCGGACCGGTCGCCATCGTGGTGGGCTCCGAGGGGCGCGGCCTGCGCAAGCCGGTCAAGCAGGCGTGCACGCGCCTCGCGCGCCTTCCCATGACCAAGCTGCTCGGCTCGCTCAACGCCTCGGTGGCCGCCGCCATCGCGCTCTACGAGGTGGGCCGTCAGCGGAGCGCCTCGGCCCCCTCTCCGGCCGAGGACGCCCCGGCCGCCGACGACGACGCCCCGGGCGACGGTTCGGAAGAGGACGTGGGCACGCGGGACGAGCCGGCCTCGTCGACCTGAGCCTGCCCCGTCGCAGGCGCGGACGCCTCGAAGTGGGCGAAGAGGGCGCGCGCGGCCGCGCGATCGTCGCCTCGCGCGCCGACGGTCAGGGCCCCGGCGCGGAGGGCGCGGGGCAGGACCAGCGCCTCCGCGAGGGCCTCGAACTCCGGGGCGAACGCGGCCTCTTCCTCTGCGGTGAGGGCGCCCCGCGCGCGCACGACGCCGGTGGCCCTCCCGAGGGCGCGGCGCGTGGCCATCTTGAGCTTCATCACGAGCGAGGCGAAGGCGAACACGGGCGAGCCGTTCGTGTCCGCCCCGACGGCGTCGACCTCGTCGGCGAAGCGCGCGTCGTGCCGCGCGAGCAGCCCCCCGAGGCCCGCCAGCACTCCCTGATGGAGTAGCCGAAAGAAGCCCACCTGAGCGCGGTGATCTCGAGGGTCAAAGAACTTCGCCAAGTGCTCGATATCATGAATACAAAACGCGAACGCGCTCGGGTACGGTCCGAGGGCTTCGCCGCTCGGCAGGAGCGACACGCAGCGACGCCCCGACGCCTGGAGGGCGAGCACCTCGCGCGGCGCGAACGGGCGCTCGGCGACGAGCGCGCGGTGCGTGCCCAGGGCGAGGCCCACG
>DAORJJ010000740.1:0-3082 GCA_035439005.1 Polyangiaceae bacterium
CGGGGACCTGGCAGGTCGCGCGCCGGAGTTCGCCGACGTCGACATCCTCATCAACTCCGCGGGGCTCGCCCTCGGGCTCGACCCCATGATGAGCGCCTCGGTCGACGACTGCGAGGCGATGATCGACACCAACTGCAAGGGCCTCGTCTACGCGACCCGCGCGCTCCTGCCCGGGATGGTCGCGCGCGGCCGCGGGCACGTGGTGCACATCGGCTCGGTCGCCGCGACGTACCCCTACCCCGCCGGCCACGTGTATGGGGCGACGAAGGCGTTCGTGCACCAGTTCTCGCAAGGCATGAAGGCCGACCTCGCCGGCACCGGCGTGCGGGTCACCTGCGTGGAGCCCGGCATGGTCGAGACCGAGTTCTCCGTCGTGCGCTTCGAGGGCGACGCCGCGCGCGCCCGCAAGGTGTACGAGGGCATGACCCCGCTCTCCGCCGACGACATCGCCGACGTGGTGCACTTCGCGCTCACGCGACCGGCGCACGTGAACGTGAACGTGATCGAGCTGATGCCCGTGGCGCAGGGCTTCGGCCCGTTCGTGGTCAAGCGGGCTCAGTAAGCCAGGTGCGGTCTACACCCATGCAGTCTGCATGGGTCACTCGAACCGCTCGAGCACCGCGGCGGCGCCGAGCCCTCCCGCCGCGCAGATGCCGAGCACCGCGGTGCGCTTGCCGGTGCGCGCGAGCGCGTTGGCCATGGTCGTGACCATGCGCGCGCCCGTCGCCCCGAACGGGTGACCGAGCGCGAGCGAGCCGCCGTACACGTTGAGCCGCGCGGGGTCGATCTCCCCCACGGCCTCGTCGCGCCCGAGGCGCGCCCGCGCGAAGGCCGCGCTCCCGAGCGCCTTGGTGACGCTGAGCACCTGCGCCGCGAAGGCCTCGTGAAGATCGACGAGGTCCACGTCGGCGAGGGCGAGCCCGGCGCGCTCGAGGGCGCGCGGGACCGCGATGGCCGGCCCGATGAGCAGCTGGTCGCGCGGGTCGACGCCCACGTACGACCACGACCGGAACGACGCGAGCGGGGCGAGCCCGAGGGCCCGCGCCTTCTGCTCGCTCATGAGCAGCACGGCGCCGGCGCCGTCGGTGAGGGCGCTCGAGTTGCCGGCCGTGAGCGTGCCGTCCTTCGCGAACACCGGGCGCAGCTTCGCGAGCTTCTCGAGCGTCGTGTCGGCGCGCACGAGGCCGTCGACGCGGATCTCGCGGCCGTCGGGGAGGCGCACGGGCACGACCTCGTCGTCGAAGAGCCCGTCGGCGATCGCCTGCGCGGCGCGCTTGTGGCTCGTGAGCGCGAAGGCGTCCTGGGCCTCGCGCGAGATCTCGTTGCGTCGCGCCATGCGCTCGGCGCTCTCGCCCATCACCTCGCCGGTCGTGCGCTCGGCGATCTTCGGCGCCTTGGGGAACACGTCGGTGAAGGGGGCCAGCTGCGCGAGCGCCCCGAGCACGTCGGCGGGCGTGGGCTTGCCGAGCGCGAGCGGCGCGAGGGCGTGCACCACCCGCTGGGGCAGCTTGATCTCCGCGTTGCTCGTCGAGTCGCTGCCGCCGGCGATGAGCACGTCGGCCTCGCCTCGCTCGATGGCGGCGGCGGCGAGGGTGATCGCCTGGAGCCCCGACGCGCACGCCCGGGTCACCGTCATGCCCTCGCACGCGGCGCCGAGCCCCAGGTCGAGGGCGATCTCTCGGGCGACGTTCGGCGAGGCGCTCGGCAGGATGACCCCGCCCCACACGATCCCGTCGATCACCTTGTAGGAGAGGCCGACCTTCTCGAGCACGCCTCGCACGGCGGTCGCGCCGAGCGCGATCGTGTCGACCCGCGTGAGGTCGCCGAAGGCCCGCACGAACGGCGTGCGCGCCCCTCGGATGACGACGGCGCGGCCGCGCGGGTGGTGTGTGGTCTCGGCTCGGCTCATGCTCGCTCTCCTCTTCCTCTCGGTGGTTCGTCGCTCAGGCGCCGATGAGGGCGCCGCCGCACACGCGCAGCGTCTGCCCGGTGAGCCCCTGCGCCCCGGGGGTCGCGAGGAAGGCGAGGGCCTCGGCCACGTCCTCGGGGAGTCCCCCCTGGCCCAGCGCGGACAGGCGGCGCGCGCCCTCGCGGATGGCCAGGGGCACCGCGGCGGTCATGCGCGTCTCGATGAAGCCGGGCGCCACGGCGTTCGCGGTGATCCCTCGCGCGGCGAGGCGCGCGGCCTCGGCGCGCACGAAGCCGGTCAAGCCGGCCTTCGTCGCCGCGTAGGCGGTCTGGCCCATGTTGCCGGCGATGCCGGCCACGGACGACAGGGCGAGGATCCGCCCGTCGTCGCGGAGGAGCGGCTCTGTGGCGCGCGTGAGGCGCACGATCGCCTCGAGGTTCACCGCGAGCACGAGGTCCCACTGCTCGGGCTTCATGCGCGCGAGGGTCTTGTCCCGCGTGACGCCCGCGTTGTGCACGAGCACGTCGAGGCCGCCGCGGGCCCTCGCGGCGGCGGTGAGGAGCTCGGCCGCTTCGGGGGCGGTCACGTCGGCGAGGACCGGGGTGCCCCCGAGCGCGCGGGCGAGCTGAGAGACCTCGGGCGCCTCCTCGGGGCGATCCATGCAGAGTACATGTGCACCCTCGCGCGCGAGCGCGCGCGCCGTCGCAGCGCCGATGCCGCGGGCCGCGCCGGTGACGAGCGCCACCTTGCCCTCGAGGGGTCGCACGCGCGGCGGCTCGGCGTGAGCGCGCGCGATCGCCGACACGAGGAGCGGCTGGCCCGTGACGAACGACGAGCGCCTCGACAGAAGAAAACGCAGCACCGGAGCGGCGCGGTCGTCGGCGCCCTCGGCCACGCGCAGGAGGTTCGCGGTGACGCCGCGCGCGCCGACCTCCTTCGCGAGGCTGCGCACGAAGCCCTCGACCGCGGCGCGCGCCGCGCAGGCCTCGGCGTCGCCCTCGACGGGCCGCGCGAGCACGACCACGCGTCCGCCCCGGGTCACGCGACCCACGAGCGGGGCGAGCCCGTCGTAGAGCGCGCGGAGCTCGTCCACCGCGCGGAGGCCCGTGGCGTCGAGCACGACGCCCGCGCCGAGCGTGGCACCGACGTCGTGTTCGGCTTGGACCTGACCGG
>DAORJJ010000741.1:0-3067 GCA_035439005.1 Polyangiaceae bacterium
GCCGGCAGGAACGCGGTGACCTCCTCCGTCCCACCGAAATCGATGGCGGCGCCCGGCACGAGGGGGATCGTCCCGCGAATATCGGTGAACGCGGCGCCCGATGGGCTCGGGCCTCGGCGCGGCGGAGCGGGCATGGCCTCTTACGCTACCATCCGGGCCAACGCGGCGTCCTCTTTCGCGCAAAGTTTCCGCGCTCACCGCTCGGAGCCCTCACCCGACGCGTGATGTGGGCGCATGGTCGAGGGCGCGCGCGCGCGGTGACGGTTGACCTGGGAGCGACTTTGCCTATACTGCGCGCGTTTCGTCTCGACCTTCCTCCGAAGGCGCGACGCCAGAGCGCCCTCCGGCGCGTCGACCAGGTGCGGTTTCGACTGAGCCTGGCCATTTTCCAAGAGAGCCCTTCATGCCGCTTCATTCCGAGAAGACGATCGAGCTGGTCGAGAAATTCCGTACCCACGAGAACGACACCGGCTCCCCCGAGGTCCAAATCGCGCTCCTCAGCGAGCGCATCGGGTACCTCACCGAGCACTTCAAGACCCACGCCAAGGACCACCACTCGCGGCGCGGCCTCCTGAAGCTCGTCTCGAAGAGGCGCCGGCTCCTCAGCTACCTCAAGAAGACCAGCCTCGAGCGCTATCGCAAGACAGTCTCGGCGCTGAACCTCCGCAAGTAACCACGCCACGAGGCGGGACGGGCCAAGGCCCCTCCCGCCTCGGTCGCTTTTTCGCCTCGTCATCCCCCTTCACCTCCTCACCTCCGGGAGCCCGTCGCAGCCTTCTGCTCTTCGATTCCTGCCTCCGACCGAGTCGCGCGACTCGGCGGTCGGGGGCACGAACCGAGGACCAAGGGCGCCACGTCGCCGCCGGCGCTTCGCCCCCGCGCGTGGGGGCACTAGGTCCAATCCATGTCTTTCGTACGTGAATCCATCCTCGTCAACGGCAAGCCGATGACGTTCGAGACCGGTCGTCTCGCCAAGCAGGCGCACGGCTCCATCCTCATCACCTACGGCGAGAGCGTCGTGCTCGTCACCGCCGTGTGCGGCGAGGAGCGCCCTGGCCTCGACTTCTTCCCGCTCACCTGCGAGTACGTCGAGAAGACCTTCGCGGCCGGCAAGATCCCGGGCGGGTTCTTCAAGCGCGAGGGGCGCCTCCGCGACGACGAGATCCTCGTCGCGCGCATCATCGACCGCCCCTGCCGTCCGCTGTTCCCCGAGGGGTTCAAGAAGGACACGCAGATCATCGCGACGGTCCTGTCGGCCGACAAGGTGAACCCGACCGACGTGCTCGCGCTCACCGCGGCGAGCGCCGCGCTCCACATCTCCGACATCCCGTGGGACGGCCCGCTCGTCGGCGTGCGCGTCTCGCGCGTGGACGGCGAGCTCATCGCCTACCCCACGTTCGAGCAGCAGGCCGCGTCCGACCTCGACATGGTCGTCGCGTGCAGCAAGTCCGCGATCGTCATGGTCGAGGGCGGCGCCGCCGAGGCGAGCGAGAAGGACGTCATCGACGCCCTCATGTTCGCGCACGAGCAAGGGCAGCCGATCCTCGCGCTCATCGAGAAGCTGCGCGCCGCGGTGGGCAAGCCCAAGCGCGTGTTCGTCGCGCCGAAGCTCCCCGACGCGATCGCCGCGCGCATCCCCGCCCTCGTCGACGGCGCCATCCTCGAGTCCTCGCTCATCCGCGACAAGAAGGCGCGCTACGACGGCTACAAGGCCGCGAAGGATCGCATGCTCGCGACCCTCACCGCGGAGCTGGGCGCCGACTTCGCGGCGAACGAGAAGCTCATCAAGGCCGAGTTCGACGAGCGCAAGTACGTCGTGGTCCGCGAGTACGTGCTCGGGCAGAACAAGCGCATCGACGGCCGCGACATGGCCACCATCCGGCCGATCATGACCGAGGTGGGGCTCCTGCCGCGCGTGCACGGCTCGGCGCTCTTCCAGCGCGGTGAGACGCAAGCGATCGTGACAGCCACGCTGGGCACCTCGACCGACGAGCAGAAGATCGACGGCCTCACGGGCGAGCGGTGGAAGCGCTTCTTGCTCCACTACAACTTCCCCCCCTTCTCGACCGGCGAGACCAAGCCGCTGCGCGGCCCCGGCCGCCGTGAGGTCGGCCACGGCGCCCTCGCGGAGCGCGCGCTCCTCCGCCAGATCCCCGAGGCGTCGACCTTCCCGTACACCATCCGCATCGTCTCCGAGACCCTCGAGTCGAACGGCTCGTCGTCGATGGCGGCGGTGTGCGGCGGCTCGATGTCGCTCATGGACGCGGGCGTGCCCCTGAAGGCGCCCGTCGCCGGCATCGCGATGGGCCTCATCACCGACGGCGACCGCACGGCGATCCTCAGCGACATCCTCGGCGACGAGGACCACCTCGGCGACATGGACTTCAAGGTGTGCGGCACGTCGAAGGGCGTCACCGCCATCCAGATGGACATCAAGGTCGCGGGCCTCTCGCGCGACATCCTGACCCGCGCGCTGAACCAGGCCCGCGAGGGGCGCCTCCACATCCTCGGCAAGATGCTCGAGACCCTGGCCCAGCCCCGCGAGGACCTCTCCAAGTGGGCGCCGCGCATCACCACGCTCAAGGTGAAGCCCGACCAGATCCGCCTCGTCATCGGCCCCGGCGGCAAGACCATCAAGGGCATCATCGATCAGACCGGCGTCGCGATCGACGTCGAGGACGACGGCACCGTGAACATCGCCTCGAGCGATCCCGAGGCCGTGAAGCGCGCGCTCGACATCATCAAGGGCCTCACGGCGGAGCCCGAGGTCGGTGCAATCTACAAGGGAACCGTGACCCGCGTCGCCGACTTCGGCGCGTTCATCGAGGTGCTCCCGGGCACCGACGGCCTCCTCCACGTGTCCGAGATGGCGCACACGCGCGTCGAGAACGTCACCGACGTGATGAAGGAAGGCGACGTCGTCGAGGTCAAGGTCATCGAGGTCAGCCGCGACGGCAAGATCCGCCTCTCGCGCCGCGAGCTGCTCCCGCTGCCCGAGGGCGAAGAGGGCGAGCGCGCCCGCGAGCGCATGGCGTCGTCGCGCGAGGCCGGTCCGCCCCGCGATCGC
>DAORJJ010000742.1:0-3058 GCA_035439005.1 Polyangiaceae bacterium
CCGACCCGCCTGCGGCCGCGGCGCCCCTCGTCTGGGCCGCGGGCGCCGCGCGTGAGTGGCGCGGGTTCCGCGCGCGCACCGCGAGCGGCGCCGTGTTCGACGGCGACGACCTGCAGCCCCGCTGACCTCGCCCTGGCGGCATGAAGTGCGTGTAGAGTGCATGTTCGACGCGCCTCGCGCGTGCTACGCTCGGCCCGTGACGCCGATCGACGAGCTCCGCGCGCTGCTCCGCCCCGCCGGGGGCGGGCTCTACCTCGTGTCCACGGGCAAGCGCGAGCAGCTCGCGCTCCAGCGGCGCCTCTACGGCGCGGAGGACGAGGCCGCGGTGGCCCGCGCGTTCGACGCCGCCCTCGACCGCCTCGCCGGGGCGCGCGCGTTCATGCTCGGCGTCCCCTCCGACGTGGGCGCGGGGTTCCGCCGCGGCGCGAACCTGGGCCCGCAGGCGCTCCGCGAGGGGCTCCTCGCCGCGGTGCCCGACCTCCCGGCGCGCTCGCGCGAGCTCGGCCTCGTCGACCTCGGCGACGTGTTCGTCGTGCCGCAGCTCCTCCACGACGACATGCTGTCGGAGGCCCAGAAGGAGCGCTCGCGGCGCGCCCTCTACCCGGACGTGCCCGCGCACGACCGGGCGACCCTGCCGGTCTCTCCGCTCTCGATCGCGCAGCGGTCGACCGCGCTCGCCCTCGCGCTCTGCCCCGGTGGCGCGCCCGTGGTGCTCGGCGGCGATCACTCCACCGCGTACCCGGTCGTGACCGAGCTCTTGCGGGCGCACGGCGCGGCGGGCCGTCGCACGGCGGTGGTCCAGTCGGACGCCCACACCGATCTCCTCGCGGAGCGCCTCGGCGTCGAGCACTGCTTCGCCACCTGGTCGTACCACGTGAACGAGCAGCTCGGCCGCGACGGCCGCCTCGTGCAGGTCGGCATCCGCGCCTCGGGCCGGGACCAGGCCCACTGGGAGGGCACCCTCGGCGTGCGCCAGCTCTGGGCGGCCGAGTGCCGCCGCGACGAGCCCGCCGCGATCGCGCGCGTGCTCGCGCACCTCGAGGCGCTCGCCGTCGACGGCGTGTACTTCTCGAACGACATCGACGGGACCGACGCGGAGTTTGCGAGCGCGACCGGCACGCCCGAGCCCGACGGCCTCTCGCCCGAGTTCGTGCTCGCGCTCATCGCCGCGCTCGGCGAGCGCTTTGGCCTCGTCGGCGGCGACGTCATGGAGCTCGCGCCCCCCCTCGGCGCCGACGCGCGCGCCCGCGCGACCACCGTCGACCTCTCCGTCCGCTACCTCCGCGCCACCCTCACCGCCACCCTCGGAGCCGCCCTTTGAACCCCCGCTACGCGCTCGCCGCGCTCGTCGTTTTCTCAGGAATCACGCTTGGTTGCAGCAAGACCGACGCGCCGTCCGGCTCCGCCGCGGCGAAGGCCCCCGCGCCTCCCACCGCGCGCGTCGAGTCGCCGCACTACGCCCTCGAGCTCAAGCCGGGTGGCCCGTGCAAGGTCGGCGCCGACTGCGTGGCCACGGTCGAGCTCGACGCGCGCGGCGGCTACCACGTCAATCAAGAGTTCCCCTACCGCTTCACGGCGGGTCCCGCGAAGACCCTCCAGTACCTCGGGCGCGATCCCGTCGCCCCCGGGGTGTTCTCGAAGGCGTCGGGCGACTACTCCGCGCCCAGCGAGGGGCACGCCACCATGACCGTGCGCTTCCGGCCCACGGCGGCGGGCGCGGCCGAGGTGGGAGGCAGCTACAAGTTCTCCGTGTGCTCCGAGCAGAACTGCCAGGTGGAGACCGCGGAGCTCGTGGCGGCCCTCGACGCGCAGCCCTGACGCCGCCGGCCGACGACCACGCTAGGAGCCGCTCGCGGCCTTCGGCTTGGCGGTCGCCTGCGTGTCCACGCTCGCCGCGTCGGCCTCGTCGGCCTCGATGGAGGCGAGGGCCTGCTTCTCGCCGATGTCGTCCACGCGGGGCACCACCCCGGTGAGCGCCGTGATCACGCGCTCGAAGGTCTGGAAGAAGCGGATCGCCTTGAGCGGGCCGTTCATCCAGCCGACGGTGATGCAGTAGTTTTTGTCGTACGGGGGCGCGTGGTGCACCGCGTGGTGGTCCGGCGGCAGCACGAGGTGCGCGCGCTGCAGGAGGCGCACGATCGTCGAGGGTTGGTCCTGGTGCGACCATTTGTGGATCTGGCTCGTCATGCCGACGAAGATCGCCATCGCGCAGAGGCTCATGCCCGCGAACGTGGAGGAGAACGACGTGTTGGCCGGGCCGAGCAGCCAGATGCCCGTGGCCGAGACGACCGAGCTCAAGCCGAGGTTGTGGCCGTTGGTCTCGATGAAGTCGTGCCGCGTGATGGCCTTCGCGTCGACGTGGTGCTCGCGGAAGGTGCGGATCGCCAGGCGCCCGAGGACCGGCGTGTCGAGGTTGCCCCAGCTGTCGAAGCCCCAGTGGGCCACGCCCGAGACGAAGTCGGCGGCGAGGATCCCGAGGAACAGCGCGAGGGGCACCCACCAGCCGGAGATCGCCGGGCTCCGCGCGAGGCGCACGAGGAGCCACACGAAGAGCGCGAGCGCGAAGAGCGACACGCAGATCTCGTAGGCGCGGTGGCTCGCCGAGTAGCCGGCCAACTCCGAGCGTCGGTTGTCGCTGTCTGCCATCGCTTCGCCTCCCTCAGCCTCCCAGCGTCCTATGCGCTGCCGTTCCAGACAAGGCTTTTGACGCGCGCGTCGGGGCCCCGCCGCTCGGGTCCTACGCGCCAGCGCCTCCGCCGGGTCCACGCGGTGGTCACGCGAGGCGCGGCGCGCGCCTGTCGGGGACCGAAAACACCTTGCGCGCCGGCGATCGCTGCTCAAAGCTTGCGGCGAGGTACCGCGATGGCAGGAAGAACGACGGCCGTGGCCGCGGCGCTGGCGGCCGTCGCGCTCACGCTCGCGCCCGGGCGAGCGCGCGCGGCGCTCGGCGGCAACGATCTCGGCGTGAACGTGCACGTGCCGTCGAGCGAGCTGCTCGACGCGACCAAGGCGCTCGGCGTGGGCTGGATCCGCGTCGACGGCGACTGGGTCAGCATGA
>DAORJJ010000743.1:0-3044 GCA_035439005.1 Polyangiaceae bacterium
TCCTCCGATGACAAGTCCCGCTAAGTCGGCGGTCGTGACCGCCGACTTAGCGGATCGGCGGCGGCGTGTAGATCTTCTTCACGTTGGCCCCGCCCACGAAGGCGTACGAGCCCGCGCGGCCGTAGCCATAGGCCACGATCCCGTAGGGCTTGTCGCCCTTCAGCTTGTGCACGCCCTCCGTCAGCGGGCACCGCAAGGCGACGTACGTCTTGCCCTCGAGCGCGCCCGCGGTGGCCGTCACGCAGCCGGCGGGGGGCGCGCCGTCGATGGTCACGGTCGTGCCCTCGGGCATCGCGATCGCCACGTAGTTCTTGGTCCACGAGCCGGGCACGAGGAAGAGGTAGTCCTCGCGGAACTGGTCGATCGCCGGGAAGATCGTGAGCGACGGGTCGCCGAGCACGTTCTCCGTGTACTCCTGGCTCACGAGGATCTGCGCGACCGCGATGGGCTCGCTCGCGTCGGCGACGAAGTCCTTGTCCGTGAAGGTCTCGCGCACCTCGCCGGGGTTCAGCGTGAACGAGTCGTCGGGCGGGGGCAGGTTGGTCTTCACGGTGGCGGCGGACGCCACGCCCATGAAGCGGAGGATGTCGTAGTCGGTGTACTTGCTGCCCGAGGAGCGAAGCGGGCTCCGCGGGATCACGAACTTGCGGCCGTACGACTCGACGGGGAAGAGCTGCTCCTCGAGGTGGTCGAGGCAGCACTGCGACGACGGGTCCGTGGGCGCCGGCGGCTTCTTGGCGCCGGGCGCCCCGCTGAGCTCGGTGCCGGTGAACACCGCCACGGGCGCGCTCGAGGTGACCACGGTGCCGGTCATGTCGCCCGGCATGCCGTCGGTCTCGAGGTTGAGCACGTCGAACGGCCCGAGCGTGGCCGTCACCACGCCGCCCTTGGCGGTGGCGGGGACGCTGCCGCCGGCGACGATCGCGTTCGCGACGGTGACCGACACCTGCGTGCCCGCGCGCGTGCCGACGACGGTGACGTAGCCGCGGTCGATCGGGCTGCCGAAGATCGAGATGGGCTTGCCCGACGGCCAGGAGAGCACGCGGTAGACCGAGCCGAGGCTGCCCGTCGGGAGCAGGAGCGACGCGTCGTTCGAGTACTGCGAGCGCAGCGCGTTGAACTGGTAGGCGATGATGGGCTGCGTGGAGGTGACGCGGAAGGCGTTCGACGAGAGCATCGTGCCCGGGCCCTCGTTCTTGCCCTGCGTGCTGCCGTCCACCTCGCGCGCCGGCATCTCGATGGTCTCGAGGGTGCCGGGGGCGATGACGACCCGCTTGAAGAGCCCGATCTTCGGCGGGGCGCCGGGCGCCGCGTCGTTCTGCTCGACGAACACCTCGGCCGGCGCGTCGCCCGCGTTCGAGAGCACGAGGCCCCACGGCGCGGCCGCCGCGTTGTTCGAGCCGTCGTTCTCCTGGTCGAGGTCCACGGCCCAGAACTCGCAGCCGACGTTCGAGGTGAGCAGGTCGGCCGCCGCGCAGCCCTTCTGGCACTCGCCGCCGATGCACACCTCGGTCTTGCCGTTGCACTCGCCCACCTTGGCGCCGGGCTTGCCTTGGGCGTCGCACTCGTGGATGGCGTTCGCGACACACATCTTGCCGCCCTTGCACGTGGCGAGCTCACCGCCGCCGTCGGGGAACACCGGGCCGCCGCCGCCGCCGCCGTCCTCCGCGTCGGCCGGGGTGCGGGAGCTCCCGCACGACGCCGCCGAGACGCCGAGCAGCGTGAGCGAGAGGGCGAGCCCCGCGAGGGCGGAGGGTCGGCGAGGGAGAAGGAAGGGGCGAAGGGGAGGGCGCGCCATCCCGTCGGTATAGTCGGCAATCGGCTCGTGGGCGAGGGCGGCTAGCCCCCGCCGCGAGCGAGGCCGTGACGCGATGCGTGCATCGGGAGGGCCGGGCAGGCCGCGCACGGCGCTTGACTCCGGCGCGCCCCCGCGCGAAAGCGCCGCATGGGCAACGAGCCGGCCACGTCGTCGCGGGAGATCACGGTCATCGGCTTCGGCGAGCGCGCGGAAGGGCGAGAGGGGGGCGTCGAGCACGCCTCGCGCGAGGCCCACGCCGCCTGGCTCGAGGCCCAGGCCGCGCTGCCGCTCGGCTTCCGCGTGGGCGCGGCGAGCTTCGAGTTCGTGCCGGTCGAGGTGCACAAGCCCTCTCGCATGACCCTCACGCTGCTCGCGCTCGATCGCCCGACCGACGCCTTCGCCGCCATGTTCACCAAGAACGCGTTCCCTGGTGCGCCGGTGCTCGTGGGCCGGTCGCGGCTCGGCTCTCCCGCGCTCTCCGCCGTCATCGTGAACAACAAGATCTCCAACGTGTGCGCGCCCCTGGGCGTCGAGGCCGCCGAGCGCGTCGCGGGCGCCGTCGCGGCCGCCCTCGGCGTGCCCGCGGACGCGGTGCTGCCTTGCTCCACGGGCGTCATCGGCTGGCGCCTCCCCGTCGACGCCATGCTCGCGGCTGTGCCGAGCGTGGTCGCGGCGCTGCAGCCCTCCTCGGTGCTCCCGGCCGCCGAGGGCATCGTGACCACCGACTTGTATCCAAAGATCCGCCGCGCGACCGTGCCGGGCGGCGGCGTGATCGTGGGCATCGCCAAGGGCGCGGGCATGATCGAGCCGAACCTCGCCACCATGCTCGTGTACCTGCTCACCGACTGCGACGTCGGGCGCGACGACCTGCGCGCGGCGCTCCGCGACGCGGTGGAGCCCACGTTCAACGCGCTGTCGATCGACACCGACACGAGCACCTCCGACACCGTGGCGCTGCTCTCGTCCCGGCGCGTGCCCTGCGATCTCGCGGCCTTCCGCGCGGCGCTCGGGGACGTGTGCGCCGCCCTCGCCGAGGACGTGGTGCGCAACGGCGAGGGCGTGCACCACGTCGTGCGCGTGGTGGTGCGCGGCGCGCCGTCGGCCCGCGTCGCCCGCGGGGTAGGGAAGGCCATCGTGGGCTCCCCGCTCGTGCAGTGCGCCATCGCGGGCAACGACCCGAACGTGGGGCGGCTGGTGATGGCGATTGGCAAATACGTGGGCGCCGAGGCCGCCCCCATCGACCTCT
>DAORJJ010000744.1:0-3037 GCA_035439005.1 Polyangiaceae bacterium
CCCGCCGCGAGCACCCCGAACGGCAGCAGCGCCTCGCCGTACGCGCGCCGCACCTTCAGGGGATCGCTCGGGGAGCGCTGGCTCGCGCTCCCGGCGGGCGCGCCGTCGGGCACGCTGCCGAGGCTGAGGTTGTCGAGCGCGTCGAGGCGCAGCTTCACCGCCAGGGTCGAGCCCGGCGCGAACACCTTCACGTCCATGCGGGCGCGCATGTCCCAGTGGGTGAGGGTCTGCGCCTTGGGATCGGCCCGCGAGACGGGGTAGAGCGGATCGCCCGACGGCGTGAGGCCGCGATCGAGGTCGAGGTTGGTGAGCGCCTCGCCGCGCACGCGCAGGTACCCGTCGAGGTCGACGTGCACTTTGTCGCGCTGCACGATGTCCTCGCCGAGCTCGGCGAACCCGGTCGCGCGCGCGGTCGTGGGCGCGAGCGCGCCGAGCGCGCCGAGCGCGAGCGCGCCGAGCCGCGCGTGGAGCCTGCGGCCCCTCATGGCGCGGCCGCCTCGGGCGCCGCGCGCGGCGAGGGCTCCGCCGGCGCGCCCTCGAGCAGGAACGCTTGGAGGTCTCGCGTTGAGGCGGCGGCCGCCTCGATCATCGGGAAATGCCCGCACTGCGGGTACACGATGAGGCGGGAGTTCTTCAGCTCGCGGCTCAGGCGCTCGCCGTATTTGAGCAGCGTGACGCCGTCCTCCCGCCCGATCATGACGAGCGCCTTCTGCGTGATCGTGCGGTAGCGCTCCTCGACCAGCGCGTAGCGCTGATCGCGCACCGCCGCGAGCGCCGCGGCCTTCGTGCCCGGCCGCTCCAGGGCAGCCTCGGCCGCGCCGACGAGCTCCTCGGTGACGTACTTCTTGTCGAAGAAGGCGAGGGTCAGGCGGTCCTCCGCGCGCTGCGTGTAATATGCACCGAAGAGGGCCTCGCCGATCCCGTCCGCCCGCGCCCAGTGGAAGAAGAGCGGCAGCTGCTCCTCGTACGCCCACGGGTCGTAGATGGCGATGCGCTCGACGCGCTCCGGCGCCGCCATGGCGGCGGCGAGGGTCACCGACGCGCCCCACGAGTGGCCCACCACCGCCGAGCGCGCGACCCCGAGGTGGGTCATGAGCCCGAGGACGAGCCTCGCCTCCGCGGCCGGCGAGTAGTCCCCCTCCGGGCGGTCGGTCCAGCCGAAGCCCTTGAGGTCGAGCGCGATGACCCGGTGGGTGCGACGCAGCACGGGCACGACGGCCGTCCAGGTCTCGAGCGACGACGCGAAGCCGTGCACCAGCACGACCGGCGGCTTCTTCTTCTCGGCCTCGTCGCCCGCGGCGGTGTCGAGGTACCGCACGCGCGCCCCGCCCACGGAGGCGAACGTGGCGTCCTTGGGCTCGCCGGGCATCGGGCCCGCGTGGTACGCGAGGCAGCCGGTCGCCGAGAGGCTCACGAGCAGGCCCGCGCAGGCCGCGCCCGCGCGCGCCCACCACGAGGCCCCCCCGCGCCGCGCCACGCCGCTCACGGGGCGATCCTGCGCACCTCGCTCGAGCGAGTGAACTCGGCGTTCGCCTCGTTGTCGGCCGAGGTCGCCGTCGCCACGGTGCCGTAGCACTCGGTGACCCAGGCGAAGGAGCGGACCACCGTGACGAGGAGGCCCACCGTGCGGGTGAGGGTCGTACGCACCCGCAGCACGGTGAACGTGCCGAGCGGGGTCTTCAGGGTGCCGCGCGCGTCGACGGAGGACTCGTACTTCTCCGTGTAGGTCGAGAACACCCCGCTCGCGAAGCCGGTGACGGTCGACGTCGTGGAGAAGGCCTTGCCCGGCTCGAGCGGGAACGCGAGCACGTCGACGGCGGGCGAGTAGGCGACGTTCGTCTTGGTGAGGCCGTCGTCGGGCGAGACCACGCCGCGGAGCTTCAGCGCCGCCGGCGTGAGCTCGAACACCCCGAGCAGCTCGCTGCGCACCGAGAGCTTCGTCGCGTAGCTCGCGCCCGCGAAATCGGCCGCGAACCACTTGCCGTCCACGCGCTGGGTCTCGACCAGCGCGAGCGCGTCGCCCGGCAGGTCGGCCGAGAGGTCCCACGCGCGCGTGCCGTCGGTGAGGGGCGTGCCCGCGGTGGAGATGTCGGCGTCCTTCGCGACCTTGTAGGTGGCGCGGAGCCCCGCGGCGAGCGGCACCTCCTCGCGCGTGATGCGAAAGTCTTTGTTGGGCACGCAGCCCGCGTCGCCCGCGGGGCCTGTCTCCGGCGGCTCGCCCACGTCGGCGCCGGCGTCGACCTCGGGCGCGCTCGGCGCGTCGGTCGCCGCGTCGACCTCGCCGGGCGGAACGCACCGGCCGGTCGCGCTGCACGCCCCGGAGGCGCAGTCCGCGCCCCGGCTGCACTCGGGGCCCGACGTCGCGCAGCCGGTCGCGCCCACGACGCCGAGGGCGGGCAGCCCGAGGGCCAGGCTGAGCAAGGTGGCACGCGCGGCGTGGGAGAGCGACGGCATCATGGGCGCACCCGGAGGGGGGGAGAGGTGAGTGAGCCCCGCGGAGGGCCCGTGTTGCTGTGCAACACGGAGACTGGCATATTCGCCGCAACCTCCCCGGTCAAGGTCAAATGTTGCACGGCACAATCGCCCCCGTGCGATGCTCCCCGGCGGCGCCGAGCGCGCCCCCCGGCTCGCGTCGCCGGCGCGCAGAGAGCACGAGAGCGCGAGAGGACGCGGCCCATGCGTATCGTTAAGAAGTACTCGAACAGGCGGCTCTACGACACCGACGAGAGCCGCTACATCACGCTCGACGAGCTGGCGCAGCTCGTGCGCGGCGGCTCCGACGTCTTCGTGCAAGACGCGAAGTCGGGGGAGGACCTCACGCAGGTGACCCTCGCGCACGTCATCCTCGAGAGCCGCGGCGGCGGCCGCCTCCTGCCCGTGCCGCTGCTCGTGCAGATGATCCGCATGGGCGACGACGCGCTCGCCGAGTTTTTGGGCCGCTACATGAGCTGGGCCATGGAGCTCTACCTCCACGCCAAGCACGGCTCGGGCGCGCTCTTCCCGCAGAACCCCATCGCCCAGCTCCCGTTCACCGCCG
>DAORJJ010000745.1:0-3029 GCA_035439005.1 Polyangiaceae bacterium
CGTCATCAACAAGACCGACCTGGCCCCCCATGTGGGCGCCGACCTGGGCGTGATGGAGGCCGACACCCAGCGCATGCGCCGTGGCAAGCCGTATGTGATGACCAACCTCAAGACGCTCGCGGGCGTGGCCGAGGGCTTCGCGGCAGCGGGCGCGCCACCGTCGGGGTCGCTCGCCCCGGCCACCGCCACGACCGTGGGCGCGCTCGCGAACACCTTGTGCGGCCCGGAGTGGAGCGGGGCCGCGGCGCTCGCGGCCGCGCTCGGAGGTGCGCTCGCGGACGCCGGCGCGACGCTCGCGCTGGGCGAGGGCGGCGGCGCCTCGGTCTTGGACTCCTTGCAGTGAAGGAGCGGCGTGGCGAGGGCGGCGAGCACGAGCGGCGCAAACGAGGCGAGGGCTGGGCGCATGGCGCTATCCTCTCATGGAGGGTGGGCGATGAGTCGGGAAGGTGGTGAGCTAGGAGAAAAGGGAGCCTCGACGAGGCGCACCGCGACGGCACGATGACGATCGACCCCAACCCTTACGCCCCTCCGGCGGCCCCGATTCCCGACCCGCCGCCCGACCGCGGCCCGCGGCCGCTCCCGCGGGTGGAGGGCGACGCGCTGGTCGTTCACGAAGAGAGCCCGCTGCCGCGGCGCTGCGCCAAGTGCGGCGAGAAGGGCGACGCGACGCCCTCCCTGCGCGTGTTTCAACACGTCCCCTGGTGGGCGCACGCGCTCGTCGGCGCGTTCGCCGCGCTCGTTTTCCGCCGCGTCGCGCGCATCCACCTTCCGCTCTGCGGCGCCTGCGCCGATCGCTGGATGGAGCACCAGCGCGCCTTCGGGAGCGCCGTCTTGGCGATGGGCACCGTCGTCGTCGCGTCGTTCGTGGGACTCGTCGGCGCCGACCGCGACGCGCGCGGCCCCCTCGCGCTCTTCACCACGCTCGCGTTCGTGGGCGCGCTCGTGGGCGCGATCGCCCTGCGGCGCGCGCGCCTCGACCCGTTCGTCGTGAGGGCGAGGCTCGTACGCGACCGAGCCGCGTGGCTCATCGGGCTGCACCCGAGGTTCGTCGCCCGCGCCACGCGAGCACCCCGCGCGCGCGCCGCGGGAGGGGCCCGGGCGCGCGTCGCGGGAGAGCCGCTCACCCCACGATGAATTTCATCAAGTAGTCCAACGACTTGCCATAGGGCGGCCGCATGAGCCCGGTCGCGTTGAGGCGCGACTGGTGGAACACGGGCTTCTTCTTGGTGAACGCGTCGAAGCCCTCCTTGCCGTGGTAGTGCCCCATGCCGCTCGGGCCAACGCCGCCGAACGGCATGTCGTCTTGAGCGATGTGGAGCATGGTGTCGTTGACCGTGACGCCGCCGGAGACGGTCTCGGCGAGGACGCGGTTCACCGCGTCGGAGTCGTGGTCGAAGTAGTAGAGGGCGAGCGGCCGCGGGTGGTCGTTCACGTACGCGATGGCCTCGTCGAGCCCCTCGTAGGGCACGATCGGCAAGAGCGGACCGAAGATCTCCTCCTGCAGGATCGCGGACGACTCCTTCGCGTCGAGCACGAGCGTCGGCTCGACCTTGCGCGTGCCCTCGAACGACTCGTTCGCCGGGTTGATGGGGACGAGCCGGGCGCCGCCCTCCTTCGCGTCGGTGAGGTAGCCCAAGAGGCGCGCCTTCTGCCGCTCGTTCACGATGCTCGTGTAGTCGGCGTTCGCGACGAGCGTGGGGTACATGCGCGCGACGGCCGCCTTGCACTCGGCGACGAAGGGCTCGAGGTCCTTGCGCGGCACGAGCACGTAGTCCGGCGCGATGCAGGTCTGCCCGGAGTTGAAGAGCTTGCCGCCCATGATGCGCTCCGCGGCCGTGGCGAGCGAAAAGTCGCGCCCGATGATCGCCGGCGACTTGCCGCCGAGCTCGAGGGTGAGGGGCACGAGGTTCTCCGCCGCCGCGCGCATGACGACCTTGCCGACGCGCGTCGAGCCGGTGAACACGAGGTGGTCGAACGGCAGCGACGAGAACTCGGTCGCGACCTCGACGCCGCCCAGGTGGCACGTGACGTGGTCCTCCGCGAAGGTCTCCTTGACCAGCTTGGCGATGAGCTCGCTGGTCTCGGGGACGAGCTCGGAGGGCTTCAGCATGGCGCGGTTGCCGGCGGCCAGCGCGGCGACGAGCGGCGCGAAGACGAGCTGCACCGGGTAGTTCCACGGGGCGATGATGCCGATGACGCCGAGCGGCTGGTTCTGCACCTCGGCGCGCCCGGGCAAGAAGGTCCACGCCACCTCGCGGGGCTCGATCTCCATCCACTCGTGGAGGCGCTCCTTCGCGTAGTCGAGCCCGGTCACGGTGACGAAGATCTCGGCCACGAGGCTCTCGACCCGCGAGCGCCCGCCGAAGTCCGCCGAGATGGCCCGCGCGATCTCTTCCTTGCGGGAGACCAGCGCCTTGCGGAGCGCGTCGAGGTGCGCGATGCGCTTCTCGTAGCTCGGCGCGCCCTGCTTGCGCTGCGCGGCCTTGAGCGTCGCGAGCGTCGCGGAGAGGCTCGAGCGCGCGCCGGACGTGGGGGCCTCGTCGCTGGAGGCGGTCGCCTTCGTGACGTTCTCGGGGGTGGGTTCCTGGGCAAGCGACATGGCAGTCTCCCTCGGTTTCGCGGTGCGCGCTGGGCCACGAGCGGCCCGGGTCTTCTCGCGAAGCACACGGTAGCGACACATCACGCCCCGCGCACGCCGTTCGCCCGGAAAAGCGCGCGCGGCGGCCCCTCGGGAGGTCGGCCAGTCGGTCTGGCCTCGGAGACCCTCAGTATTTTTGATGATTCTTCCTTCGTGCCCCCGCGACTCCGTGGTGCAATCGCTCGGCTTAGCGCCGCCTCGCACGGGACGAGGGGCTCGGGAGGACGCGCATGTGGGGCAAGGGCTTTCGTGACGAGGTGTGGAGCCGGCTCGGCGACCCGTGGGACCTCATCGTCGTGGGGGGCGGGATCACCGGCGCCGGCATCCTCGCGGAGGCCACGCGCGCGGGGCTGCGCGCCGTGCTGCTCGAGGCGCGCGACTTCGCCTCGGG
>DAORJJ010000746.1:0-3027 GCA_035439005.1 Polyangiaceae bacterium
CAAGGCGAGACCTCGCCTTCGGCTCGGGCCCGCCTTCGACCATCGTTCGCCCCTTCGGGGCTCACGTTCAGGTTCAAAACGTGCCGCTCGCGGCCAGGCCGGCGTAGCCCGGACCGAGCGCGGGGGTCAGGCCGGGGCTCGACGCGGCTCGCACCGGGCCGGTGGGCTCGAGGAAGTGCCAGAGGAGCCCGCCGGCGACGAGCACGCCGCCCCCGATCGCCGTCACCGTGCCCGCGAGCGGCAAGTTCTGCGAGAGGCCCGCCTGGTCGCGGTCGGCCTGGCTGGCCGACGGGCTGCACTCGCGCGTCACCTGGTTGCACCCGTCGGGGAGCTTGGGCGCCACGGCGATGAGCACGATGCCCGTCGCGACGGCCGCGACGCCCACGCCCACCACGAGCCAGGGGGGGACGGTGTGCTCGCGGACCTCGCCACCGGGGGCCGCCTTCTTCGCGGCGGCGGCGGCGGCGGCGGCGGCGGCGGCCTTCGCCTCCTCGTCGGCCTTCTTCTGGCGCGCCTGCTCGCGCAGGTTCTTCACCTTGGCCTCGACCGTGGCGCGCTCGTTCGCGGGGAGGTCTTGGGCGCGCTGGAGGTAGAGCTCGAGCGCGCCGATGGCCTCGTCGAAGCGGGTCTGCCGCTCGAGCACCTGCGCGATGAACGAGAGGAAGGTGTGCCGGGTGCAGTCGAGGCGGTACGCGAGCGTGAGCTGGGCCACGGCCTCGTCGTTGCTGGACTGGTCGTAGGCCGCCTTCCCCCGCACGAAGGCGGCGCGAGACGCGTCCGGCGACTCGGCGCGCGCGCACGTCGGGGGGGGGTACTCCGGCGCCTCCGACGCGCGCGCCGGGCCGGCGAGCGCGAGGCCGAGCGCGAGCGCTCCGACGCCGGCGAGGCGAGGGAGGCGAGGGAGGCGAGCGGGCCGAGGGAGGGTGAAGCCGTGGTGGCGCGGGGCGGGGGCGTGCGTGGAGGGCTGGGCCATGGGGGAATATCGTCTCACGTGGGGCGGCTCGCCCGGGTCTTGGTCGCCTTCTCCCCGAAGAGGGTCGTGGCCTCGGCGAGCCACGCGAGGCCAGCGTAGTCGGGCGGGAGCGCCGCCGCGCACAGGATGAAGCCGCCCGGGCGCACCTCGGCGTGGAGCGGCGTCTGCCAGCCGAGGAGCAGCTTCTTCAGGCTGGGCGTGAGCCCCTCGTTCACGGCCTCTTGGGTCGCCGCGAACGTCGCAAAGACGCCGTCGAACCACGCGTCGCCCCCGCTCTGCCGGGGCATCGACACGAGGTCCAGCGACTCGCCGAAGACGAGCTGCCGGTCGCTCGTCACCGCGAAGCGCGCGGTGATGCGTGTATCTTGCACGATGGCGATCCACGTCGCGACCTCGCGGGTGCCGGACGCCATGTGCGGCGCGGGCACCTCGAGCACCATCATGGCGAGCGAGATCGAGCCGATGCCCCCGGTGGCGCTCAGCGCGTGCGCGTACCGGAACGGGACCCGCAGCGTCGCGAACGGCTCCCACACACGCAGCCAGCGCTCGTCGGCGTCGGGCTCGTAACGGAAGCCTCGGGTCGCGGCGAACTCGGCGATCCACGGGACGGAGGTGGCGGCGCTCACGCGGTCCCCAGGCTCACATCGAAGGGGGCGGCGTGGTCGAGTGGGGCATGCGCTCGCCCTTCTTCGCGCGATCGTTCATCTCGTATTTGCTCGGGCACTTCGCGAGCACGCTGGTCGCCTCGAACGAGTTGTCGGCCAGGAGCTCACCCTCCACCGTCACGGCCACGTCCATGTCGGGGACGTCACGGAACGTGTCGGGGACCACGCACTGCGCGAAGCGCACGGGCACCTGGACGCCGTTCTTCTCGATCGTGAAGCGGTACTCGCACGGCTGCTCGCGCTTCTGGAGCGTGCCGTGCACGAGGTTGCCTTCGGCGCGGACCGCGCGCCCCTTGAAGGCGCCCTGCGCCTTCACGAGCTCGTCGACCGGCTTGGAGTAGATGCCCTTGCCCTCCATGCCCGTAAACACCAGGGCCACGACCGCAGCGGCGGCCATGACGAGGGGGATCACGATGAGCAGCCCCGTGCGCGTGCTGCTGTCGACGGCGTGAGCCTCGCGCTCACGGCGGCGCAGCGGCACCTCGTAGGTGGGGCTCGCGGCCTCGTCGCGAGGCGGCTCGAGGGGGTCGGGGGTGGGCTGCGGCATGCACGGCGAAGTGTAGGGCGGGGAGCGCGCCGCGTCCACCCAGACCCGGGCTGCCGGTCCGCGCCGTCGGCGCCCGCGCGCCGCGTGCCTTCTCGCCGGGCGTTGCTACGTTCAAAGAGGTCGGGCCCCGCGTCTTCTTTTTCCCCTCGGGGCCGACCGCTTCGAGGTGTGCCCGTGCCCGATGTCCTCGCCAAGCCCGTGCTTGTCCTCAACCGAAACTACGCCCCCGTTCAGCTCACGACGGCCAAGCGGGGCATGGTGCTGCTCTACGGCGGCGCGGCGCACGCGCTCGACGAGTCGGGCGCCCCGTGCGACTTCGACTCGTGGCGCCGGCTGCCGGTGCGCCAGGAGGACGACGCCATCCCCATCGTCGGCGGCGCGCTGCGGGTGCCCCGCGTGCTGCACCTCGTCGCGTACGACCGGGCGCCCCGGCTGCGCATCCGCCTCACGCGCAAGAACCTCATGCTGCGCGACGAGCACCAGTGCCAGTACTGCCTGAAGCGCCCGCCGCTCCGCGACCTCAACATCGACCACGTGCAGGCCCGCTCGCGGGGCGGCCAGGATACCTGGGAGAACCTCGTGATCGCCTGCCGCCCGTGCAACCTGAAGAAGGGCTGGCGGTCTCCGGAAGAGGCCGGCATGAAGCTCGCGCGCCGCCCCGCGCGCCCGCGCTGGGCGCTCTCCACGCACCTCGCCATGTCCACGGCGACGCGCTTCCCGGAGTGGGAGCCGTACCTCGCCACGGGCTGAGCGCCGCGCGGCGCGCGAGCTCGGCTCAGCGGCGCCGGCGGCGGCGGAGCGCCGCCAGGCCGAGGACCGCGAGGGCGGTCGCGGCGAGGGGG
>DAORJJ010000747.1:0-3025 GCA_035439005.1 Polyangiaceae bacterium
CGCGCCGCGAGCGCCGCCAGCGACCGCAAGGCGCGCGCGTTCTGCCTCGCCGCGGTGGCCCGCGCGCCGGGCGAGAGCGGGCAGGCGAGCTCGCGAGGGAGCGCGCGGGCGTCGCCGTCGGCGACGGCGTCGTAGCGCCGCGCGAGCATCGTGAGGCGCTCGCCGGTCGCCTCGGTGGGGAAGCCGCAGCCCGACGGCACGCCCGCGGGGCGCGCGCCGGAGGCCGTGTGCGCCACCTCGACGAAGCAGCTCTGCTGCGGCCGAAGCTCGGCGAACGAGGTGTGCGAGCTCGCCTCGCGATCGTAGCCAACCGCCCGCCGCCACTCGCCGCAGAGCAGCGCGCGGCGCGTGTCGGGCGGGGCCTCGCCGAGGAGCGGCCCGCGCGGGGGCGCCGCGGGAGCGGCTACGTCGCGCGCGCACCCGACCAGAGACGCCGCGACGAGCGCGAGCCAGACGCCGCGGCTGGAGCCTCGAGACCGCACGCCTCCAAGCTACCTCGCCAGCCGGCATCGGCGCAGCACCGGCTCAGTCCCGCGACGCGGAGCGCGCCGCGACTGCCGCGTGGGCGAGCACGATCACGGCTCCCACCAGGGCGAGGAGGAGGCACGCTCCCGTCTGGTGAAATCTACATGGAATCAGCAAGTTACAGAAGAAGATGGCGAGCAGCGGGTACAGCAACAGCCGCTTGCCCACGGACATGGGCGCCGCGTCGGCGAGGGCCTGGAGCGCGCCGTGGAGGCGGCGCGGCTGGCGACCGCTCGGGCGCTCCGCCCAGGGCGCGCCGGCCACCACGAGGCCGTGGTCCACGCCCAGGCGCTCTCCGCACTCGTGGCAGACCCACTGCGCGAGCGAAAGCTCGCAGAGGCACACTGGGCAAGCCTTGGAGCGCACGCCCGTCGCCACGTGCCACCGGGGCGCGACGGCGAGCTCGAGCGCGCCCCCGGGCGCGGCGCTCGGCGGCTCCACGATGCGCGGCGCCTCGACGGCGCGCGGCGGCGCCTCGACGGCGCGCGCCAGGTCGAGCTCGGGAACCGGGAGATCGGGGGGCAGGTCGAGGAGCGGGTCCATGCCGACGATCACTGCAACCCGAGGGCCAGCGGCGCGGGGCCCGGCCCACCGCTTTTTTCCGCGGGCGCGCGCGGCGACGCCGTTGGGGCTGGCCCTCCCTGTGGGGCGAGGCCAACAGGCGGGTGTCACCGGTCGTCGTCGACACGACGACGCACGTAGAGCGCGGCCCCCGCGGCGCCCGCGACCAGCGCGAAGAAGAGCGACGCCCAGCCGAGCCCGAGCGCCGCGAGCAGCGCGGCGGCGCCGAGCCCATAGGCGGCCACGCGCTTCGACACGGCGGGAGGGAGCGCGCCGAGCGGCGCGAGCCACGCGGGCACCGGCTCGCGCACGACGAGCGCCGGACGGAACGGCGTGAGCTGGGTCATCACGCCGACCCCGCACGACGGGCACGCGTCCGTCGAGACGTGCAGCACGACGCCGCACGCCGCGCAGACGAGCGGGGTCGCCGCCACGAGCGACTCGGTCTTCCGCGCGATCGACTCGAGCTCGAGCGGTGCGGAGGGGCGCTCGTCGTCCGGCTCGATCACCGTCTCGGGCGGGCGCCACCCCGCGCCCGAGGTCGTGCCAAACGGCTCGCAAGTCGGGAGCGCGCGGCTCGGCAGCCGGGTCGCGACCGACGCCGCGGCGGGGCCCCGAGGCGCGGGGGGCGCGAGCTCGGGCACGACGAGCTCGGCGGCCGGGACCCGCGGGTGCCTCGTGATCGGCTCGCCGCGCGCGAGCGCGCCGAGGGCCTCGTGCACCTCGGCCGCGTCGGAGGGGCGCGCCGACGGGGCCTTCTCGAGGCACCACTCGACGAGCGCGACCAGCCCCTCGGGGAGCGGCTCGGGCGTCGACATCGGGCCCGGCGGCACGTCGAGGTGCTGGTAGATGAGCGTCGCGGGCTCACCTCGGAACGGCGGCGCGCCCGTGAGCATGCGGTAGAAGAGGACGCCGAGCGCGTACACATCGGCGGGAGCGCCCACCTCCTCGCCACGGATCTGCTCCGGAGCCATCGACTCGAGCGTGCCCATGAAGCTGCCGGGCTCCGTGAGCGTCTTCGCGTCACGCGCCTTCGCGATGCCGAGATCGAGCACCTTCGCGCGCTGCCCCTCGCCGGCCGCCTCGCTCGAGACGAGCATCACGTTGTTCGCGGAGAGGTCGCGGTGGACGACGTGGGCGGCGTGCAGCACGCGCACGCCCGCGGTGATCTGGAGGGCGAGCAGGAAGAACTCGGCGAGCGGGATGGGACCGCGCGCAGCCCGGGCGCCGAGCCCCTCGCCCTGGAGCAGCTCCATCACGAGGTAGCGCTCGCCCTCGCCGGAGAGCGCGACGTCGAAGACCTCCACGAGGTTCGGGTGGCGGAGCCGCGCGGAGAGCTTCGCCTCCTTCTCGAAGCGCTCGTGGTAGAGCGGATCGGCCTGGAGATCCGCCGCGAGGACCTTGACCGCGACGTCGCGCTCGAGGCGCGTGTCGCGCGCCCGGTACACGGCGGCCATCCCGCCTCGTCCGAGCAGCTCGACGAGGACGTACCGGTCGCCGAGCGTCCGGCCGATCACGAGCGCACGCGGCGGGCGGACGAGGCGCGGTCAGCCATCGGCGGCCTCGGCGCTGCGACGCACGAAGATGCCCAACGCGGCGAGCGTCGAGACGACCGCGAGCCCCCAATACGCGACCTTCGCCTCCACCTGGAACGCCCAGAGCGCGGCGGCCGCTGCGCCGCACAGCAGGATGAGGACCAGGGCCACCCACACCGGGAGCAGACCGAGCGGCAGGAGCCACGCGGGCGGCCCGCCCCGCTGGGGAAGCAACGTGCCCTGCGTGCGCTTGATCCGCACGAGCGCGAGGTCGCCGGCGGGCCCCGCGGGGGGTGGCGCAGCGAAGACCGGCGCGGCGCGCGCGGCGAAGGCGGGCACGGCGTCGACGACCACGCGAGGTCCGGGCGCTCCCGGCGCTCCCGGCGCGCGCGGGGCGCGGGACG
>DAORJJ010000748.1:0-3022 GCA_035439005.1 Polyangiaceae bacterium
GACCTGCAGGAGGTCATGCGCGAGCTCGGGCTCAAGGTGAAGCCGAAGGCGGGCTCACCCCCCAAGAACGACTGAGCGTCGGCGGGCCGCTCGCCTCCGCGGGCTGCGGCATCACGACGGGCGGAGGCGGCGGTGACGGTGGCGGTGACGGCGCTGCCGGCCGGGTGGCCGCGGGGCGGGCGGGCGCGGCCTCGGCGCGCGGGCCGGGCGAGAACCTCGGGGGCGCGCACGCCCCGCCCGTCACGACGACGAGCGACGCGACGGCGCCCATGGACCGCCAGTTCGTCACCGCCCGAGCCTACCACCGGGGCGGCGGCCGGCAAAAACCTGCGTCGGAGCGCGGCGCGCGCGCGCGGCGGTGGTAAGCTTGCCTGTGTCCTCATGAGCGAGCTCAGCTTCCGTGCCCGGCAGATCCTCTACGCGGCGGTCACCGAGTTCGTCGCCACCGGGGAGCCGGTCGGGTCCCGCACCCTCTCCAAGCGTGGCATCGAGCTGTCCCCCGCCAGCATCCGGAACGTGCTGGCCGATCTCGAGGAGGCGGGGTTCCTGCACCAGCCCCACACGAGCGCGGGGCGCGTGCCCACCGACAAGGCGTTCCGCCTGTTCATCGACGCCCTCATGGAGGTGCAGAAGGTGTCGAAGGTCGACGACGAGCGCATCCGCAGCCGGCTGCGGGACGTGTCGCCGAACCAGAGCCTCATGCGCGAGACCGGGCGGCTGCTCTCCGAGCTCACGGGCTCCGCGGCGGTCGTGGTCGCGCCTCGCCCCGACACCCTCACGCTAAAGCACCTCCGCTTCATCCGCACGCTCCCCGGCGAGGTCCTCGCCGTGCTCGTCATGTCGAACGGCGAGGTCCAGAACCGCTTCTTGCGCGCCCAGGTCGACGAAGACACGCTGGGAAAGATCCACACGCTGCTCGACGACGTGAGCGAGGGGCGGTCGCTCGGCGAGCTGCAGGAGCTGTTCGCCCGGCGCCTCGCCACCGAGCGTGTGCAGCACGACGCGCTGCGCAAACAGGCGTTCGAGCTCGGCGAGGCGGCGGTGGCGCGCCTCGGGGCCGACCGCGCGGTCGAGGTCGTCATCGAGGGTCGCGGCAAGCTCATCGAGCAGATCGGCTTCGGCGACGGGAGCGACATGAAGGGGGCGGTGTCGGCCCTCGACGAGACCGAGCGATTGGTAAATCTTCTGGACCAAACGCTCGCCGCTGACGGCGCCACGGTGGTCGTGGGCCGCGAGGCCGGCGAGCTCGGCGGCGGTCAGCTCGCGATCGTGCGCGCGGCCTTCACGAGCGGCGCGCGGAGCTCCGGCTCCGTGGCGGTCATCGGGCCCACCCGCATGGACTACCCCAAGGTGCTGCCCTTGGTGGAGGCGACCGCGAGCGCCGTGAGCGCGGTGATCGGCCGATCGTCGCACCCGAGCCCGAGCCACGACGACGACGACTGAGGCCGCCCGGCGACCCGGGGGCGCCCGCTGCTAGTTGGCGTGCCCCTCGGGCCTTCGTGTACTCTTGCCGGCGACCATGCGAACGGCCCCTCCCGACCTGCCCGGCAGCGCGAACAGCGACACGCCCCTCGATCGCGCCCTCGGCCTCCTGCTCGCCGGTGAGCGCGAGGCGGCGCTCCGGTGGGCAGCGGCGGTCGTGAAGCAGGACGCCTCCGTGCCGAGCGCCCTCATCCTCACGTGCCGCCTCCTCGCCGACGCGGGCCGCACCGAGGCCGCGATCGAAGGGTTCGAGCTCGGCATCAAGCGGGCGATCGACGCGGGCAACCTGCCTCTGGCGGTCGCCGCGGTGGGCGATCTGCGCACCCTGGGCACCGACGTCACCACCATGCTCGACGAGATCGCCGGAGCCTTCTGCTTGGGCTCCCCGCGGCTCAGCGACTCGGCGGCGCCGCCCCCGCCGCTCCCGGGCTCCGACGAGTTTCAGCCGCTGAGCTCGTTCCTCACGGGCCCCGCGCTGCTCTCCAAAGTCACCGAGATCGTTCACGACGCCACGACCGCGTACGAGGCGCTCTCCGAGTCGGAGCCGCCCCTCGTGTCACCGCTGCCGCTCTTCAGCTACCTCGAGCGCGAAGGGCTCCGCGCGCTCATTGGGTGCTTCGAGATGTTCACCGTCCCCGCGGGGCAGGAGGTCATCCGCGAGGGCGAAGAGGGCGCCGAGGCGTACATCGTCGCCCGCGGCGAGCTCGAGGTGCGTCGTGGGGCCTCGACGAAGGACGACACCACGGACGACGTGACCCTCGCGCGCCTGACCAACGGCGCGCTCTTCGGCGAGATGGCGCTCCTCTCGCGGGCGCCCCGCGCCGCGAGCGTGGTGGCGTGCCGCCCGTCGATCCTGCTGATGGCTCGCCGCGACGCCCTCGAGGCCGTCGCCGAGACCCGCCCCGAGGTCGGCGTCGAGCTCGCCGCACACTGCCGCCGCCGCATGGTGGCGAACCTGGTACGCACCTCCAAGGTGCTGCTGGCCGTCGACCCTCTCGAGCGACCCGCGCTCGTGGAGCGCTTCGAGACGCGCGTGTTCGAGAAGGGGGAGAAGCTCATCGAGGAGGGGGCGTCGGCGAGCGGCCTGCACCTCATCGCCTCGGGTGAGGTCGCCGTCATCGGCCACGAAGAGGGCGGCGAACCCTTCGTCATCAAGACCCTCGGCCCAGGCGACGTGTGCGGCGAAGTGGCCATCGTCCTCCGCCGCGAGGCCAACGCCGACGTCGTGGCGGTCCACCCGGCCGTCACGCTGCACCTCCCGGAGTCCGAGTTCGTCAACCTCATCCAGGCGCACCCGGCCATCCTCCACGGCCTCTACATCCTGGCGATCGAGCGCGACGACGAGACGTCGAGCGTGCTGGCCACGTCCACGTGGAGCGTCTCCGACGAGGACTTCCTGCTCTAGCAGCCCGTTGATTTACTCCCGTCGGCCCATCGCCGCCGCATCCCGGCCGCCTTCGTTGCGATCCTGCGGTGCGGGCTCACCTAGAAACGCTCACCTGGAAAACGCTCCGCGCGCTCCTCGGATCGCGCCTCGGCG
>DAORJJ010000749.1:0-3014 GCA_035439005.1 Polyangiaceae bacterium
ACGCGGTCAGCGACTTCACGCTCGCGTCCCAGGGCTGCTTCTGCAGCGCGTCCTCGAGCGCGTGGAGGTCGTCCGCGGCCGCGCCCTCGGCGACGGGGAGCGCGACGGACACGGCGAGGTAAGACGTGCGCCACACGCCCGCGACCATACGCGATTTCGGCGTGCGGCGCGTCTACGGCGTCACGTCGAACGTGACCGGGCAGTGGTCCGACACGGCGACGTGCTCGCGCGGCGCCGTGGCCGCCGGCCGGCACGCGAGCGCCGCGCACTGGCCGTGCACCCGCACCGACGAGGCGCGCGCGAGGCCCGGCGAGCTCACCACGTGGTCGAGCAGGCTCGGCACGAGGGGCCCGCCCTCCTCGAGCGGCCCGTAGTACTCCGAGCACGCGAGCCCGCGCGTGAGCACCTCGACGCTCGCCCGCGCGGCGCTGTCGAGGATGAAGGTGCGCTCGCCGCCGCGGTCGTCGAGGAAGCCCGTGCTGTTCGTGTCGCCGAGGAGCGCCACCGGGCCGAGCCCGTCGGCCTCGAGCCGCTTGACGAGCGCGAGCGCGCGGCGCCACTGCTCCTTGCGGATCGCGAGCCGGTCGGGCGCGCTCCCCGCCTGGAGGTGCACCGCCAGCAGCGTGAAGGCGCGGCCCGTGCGCGCGTCGGCGAAGGTGCCCGCGAGGCCTGGACGCTCCCCGGTGGAGCACGCCCCGCCCTCGGGCTCGAGCTCGCGGAACTCGCGCGTGCCGACGAGGCGCACGCGGGTCTCGTCGTAGAGGAACCCGACGCGCATGCCGCTCTTGCCGCCGCACGTGGAGAGGGCCACCACGAACGACCGCCCTCGCCGCGAGAGGCGCGCGGCGAGCGCCCGCGGCGCCGCCTCGGCCTCGATCTCCTGGAGGGCCAGCACGTCGGCCCCGGACTCCTCGACGATAGCCGCGAGCCGCGGGAGATCCGTGGGCTCCACCCCGAACCGTCGGATGTTGTACGTGCCCGCGCGGACCCCGCCGCAGCCGCGGAGCGCGAGGAGGAGGAGCACGACGAGGAGGACGAGGAAGACGTGGGCGAGCTTGGTCATGCCTGGCCAGAGGCTACGGCGGCCCCAGGTCAGGCGCCCGGACGAGAACCCGGACACCGCCGCCGTCAGGCAGACGGCGCGCCGTCGTCGGGCTCCTCTTTCGCGGTCTCATCCGCGGCTTCTTTCGCGGTTTCCTTTGCGCCTACCTCGGCGTCGACTTTCGTAGCGTCCGCGTCATCGCTCGCGGTCTCTTTCGCCGAATCTGCGGGGGTCTCTTTCGCGGTTTCCGCGTCGGCCTCCGCCACCTTGGCGTCGACCTCGGTCTGCGCGTCGTCGGCCTTCGCCTCGGCGACCGCCGGCTTCGGCTTCTTCTTGAGGCCCTTCTTCTTCTTGCCCTTGACGGCGGCGTCGGCGCCGGGGGCCTCGCCGTCCGCGGCCTCCGCGGCGGGGGCCTCCGCGTCCTTGCCGTCCTTGGCGTCCTTGCCCTCGCCCTCGGTGTGCGCGCCCTCGCCGAGGGTCGCCGGGCTCATGGCGACCAGGGGGTTCTTGCGCGCGTCCTCCCACATGATGGCGTACGCGACGGCGCAAGCGAGCGCGGACGCGAGGCCGATGCCCTGGCTGGTCGAGAGCTGGATGAGCTCCGACTTGCCGAACGACGCCGGCGCGAGGACCTTGTAGGCCACGATCGCGGGGACGAACGACGCTACGCGGCTCACCGTGCGGATGGTCGCGTCCTTGATGCCGAGCGCGATCCCGAAGGTGAAGGCGAACGCGAAGAGGAGCAGCGCGCCGCTGATGAGGAGGTGCTCGCGGATCGCGGGGCCGAACGAGCCGCGCTCCGTGTCGTCGCGGAGCACCTCGAGCACGAAGCGGGCGGCGCCGTAGGCGAAGGTGAAGAGGAAGAAGATCTGGCCGCGGAACTTCTGGTTCTTCCGCTGCCAGAGGAGGAGCCCGAGCAGCAAGAGGCCCACGAGCGACTCGTAGATCTGCGTGGGGTGCACCGGCAGCGACGCGTTGGCCTTCAGCACCTCCGACCCGAGCGGCGTGCCGCGGAACAGGTCGAGGTGCCGCACGAAGGCGGGGGAGCCGTCGCCGCTGGCGAGCGTGTGCTCGGGCCAGTGCGGGAACGTGCCGAGCTTCTTCAGCCAGGTAGGCGATGTGTCGGAGAGGCGCTTGCCGAAATCACACCCGAAGAGATAACAGCCGATACGCGTAATGAGCAGGCCCGAGGCGAGGCTCGGCACGGCCACGTCGGCCCACGGCAGGAGGCGGATCTTCTGCGACGACAGGTACGCCCAGCTCGCGAGGAAGCCACCGACGAACCCGCCGTACGCGACGAGGCCGCCGCGGCGAAGGTCGTACACGTCCGAGAACTGCTTGAACTCGTCGGGGTTGGTCACGATGTAGAGCAGGCGCGACGCGACCACGGCGGCGAGCGCCACGATCACGTAGCAGTTCGCCATGGTCTCCTTTGGCAGGCCGTCGCGCTCGGCGAGGTTCAGCGTGAGGTACCAGCCCACCACGAGCGAGAGGCCGAGCATCACGCCGTACGAGTAGATGGGGAGGCTCGCCGACTCGAGCTTCATGTCGCGCGCCGCGAACCCGCCGACGCCGCACGCGAGCGCCACGATGAGGCCGATGCCGAACGAGCTCTTGTCCCCCTTGTGGCGCGCGTACAGGGCGTACACGACCGAGATCAGCGCGATGAGCGCGAGCCCCCACCACAGCTTGATGGGCGTGTGCGGCAGCGGGATGCGAAAGAGGATGGGATGCATGGCGGGGCGTCATTTAGCAAAAATCGCCCTCGAAGCGGAGAAAGCTCGAAAATCCGGCGGCGCGGCCGCCGCCAGGCCGTGGGCCCCGTGGTAAAGAGGGGCACGATGCGCGCCTCGCCCCTGCCCTCGCTCGGTCCTCGGTCTGTCGCCCCCGTCGCTCGCGCCTCGGCGCCGTCGCCCGTCGCGGCCCGCGCGCCCGGCGCCCGCCTCGCGCTCGGCGCGCTCGTGGCGGCGGT
>DAORJJ010000750.1:0-3003 GCA_035439005.1 Polyangiaceae bacterium
CCCCCCGAGTCGGCCGCCGCGCGCGCCGCGGCCTCCGGCGTGAGCCCTCCCGCGGTGAGCACCTCCGCGACCACCGCGAGGGGCAGGGCGCCGAACCGCAGCGCGAGCGCGCGCGAGCGGATGGTCGAGAGCAGCGAGCCCTTGCGGGCCGTGAGGAGGATGAAGGTCGTCGCGCGGCCGGGCTCCTCGAGCGTCTTCAGGAGGGCGTTCGCCGCGGAGACACCGAGCTCGTCGGCCGCGCGGACCACGAAGACCTTCGCGCGCCCCTCGTGGGGCGGGAACGCGGCGCGAGCCAGCACGATGGTGCGCACCTGGTCTATCGAAATCTCGCGTGATTCCGGCGTCTTGCGCCCGATCTGAGCCGCCTCGTAGAGGCCCTTGCCGAGGACCGCGATGTCCGGGTGCAGGGGCAGGCCGCCCGCCAGCGCCGGGACCGCGCGGACGCACGCGGAGCACGCGCCGCACGCGAGCCCCGAGGAGGGGCGCTCGCACACGAGGCACTGCGCGAGCCCGAACGCCGCGCGCTCCTTGCCGACGCCCTCGGGCCCGTCGAAGAGGTACGCGTGGTGGGTGCGGCCCGAGGCCAGCGCGCGTCTCAGCGTCTCGAGGGCCGTGGGCTGGCCGAGGACGGTGTCGAGGTAGGCGGGCACGCCCCTACCTTCGACAATCCCCGCGCCGCGGTCAACGGTGACCTGGCGACGTGTTACCGGCCCGTGAAGCTGGCCGCGCGCTTCTCGAGGAACGCTGCCATCCCCTCCCGCTGGTCCTCGGAGCCAAAGAGGGTCGCGAACGCCTGAGCCTCGAGCTCGCTCGCCACGGGCAGGGGGATGTCTTGCCCACGCAGGAGCACGCGCTTGCACTGGGCGATCGCGAGCGGCCCCTTCTGCTCGATCTTCTTGGCCACCTCGCGCACCTTGCCGAGCAGCTCCGCGCCCGGCACCACGGCGTTCACGAGGCCGATGCGGAGCGCCTCGGCCGCGCCGAGCATGTCGCCCGTGAAGCAGAGCTCGCGCGCGCGCCCGATGCCCACGCGCCGCGGCAGCCGCTGCGTGCCGCCGAACCCGGGGATCACCGCGAGGTTCACCTCGGGCTGCCCGAACTTCGCGCGGTCGCTCGCGTAGAGAAAATCGCACGCCAGCGCCAGCTCGCACCCTCCGCCGAGCGCGAACCCGTTGATCGCCCCGATCACCGGGAAGTGCGCGCGCTCCATGCGCTCGCCCGTGGCGTGGCCGAGGTCGGCGAACGCCTTCGCGGCCGCGGGCGTCATGGTGGACATCGCCTCGATGTCGGCGCCCGCGACGAAGGCCTTCTCGCCGGCGCCCGTGAGGATGACCACGCGCACGGTGGGGTCGGCGTCGAGCTCGCCGATGGCGTCGGACAGCGCGCGCACGAGCCCAAGGTTCAGCGCGTTCAGCTTCTCGGGGCGGTTCAGCGTGAGGAGCACCGTGCCGGCGTCACGCTCGCGGAGGACGAGTTCACTCATGGGGGTGTCTCCTGTCGTCTTTCTGTTCAGAGGGCGCGGCCGGCGCGCTGGCCCTTGTCGTCGTACACATAGAAGCCTCGGCCGGCCTTCTTGCCGTACCAGCCGGCCGCGACCAGGTTTCGGAGCAGCGTGGGCGCCCGGTACTTGGAGTCGCCGAGGTCGCGATGGAGGACGTCGGCGATGGCGAGCACCGTGTCGAGCCCGATCAGATCGGCGAGCTCGAGCGGCCCCATCGGGTGGTTTAGGCCGAGCTTCGCCCCCGTGTCGATGTCCTCCGGGCTCCCGAGGCCCTCCTGGAGCGTGAAGCACGCCTCCACGAGCATGGGGATGAGGATGCGGTTGACCAGGAAGCCGGGGGCGTCCCGGCTCACCGTCACGGTCTTGCCCATCTTCTCGGCGGTCGCCTTGACGATCGCCAGGGTCTCTTCGGAGGTCTGGACCGCGCGCACGATCTCGACGAGCTTCATGAGCGCCGGGGGGTTCATGAAGTGCATACCGATGACCTCGGTCGGCCGCTTGGTCTGCCCCGCGAGCTTCGTGAGCGAGATGCTCGACGTGTTGCTCGCAAGGATGGCGCCCGGCTTCATCGCCTCGTCGCACGCTTGGAAGAGCTTGAGCTTCAGCTCGACGTTCTCGGTGGCCGCCTCCACCACGAGGTCGCAGCCGGAGAACTCGGCCGGCCCCGCCGCGGGGCGGATGCGCCCGACGAGCGCGCTCACGACCTCGGCCGCGATCTTCCCCTTCTCGACCTGCTTGCCGAGGATGGCGGCGATCTTCGCCTTGCCCTTCTCTGCCAGCGCGAGGCTGGCGTCTGCGAGCACGACCTCGTAGCCCGCGGTGGCCGCGACCTGCGCGATGCCGCCGCCCATCTGCCCCGCACCCAGCACTCCGACCGTACGAATCTCCATGGCTGTCTCCTCGTGGTTGGCGGCCGACCGGCGCCCGCGCTGGCTATACCAAAGAATGCCTGCCCGTGGGCCGACGGCTGCTCGGCGCGCGCATGGGGCGATCCGCGCTAGATTGGCGCCGATGACCGAGACGAAGGCCCCCACCGCCGCCCCGCCCGAAGCCCTGGCGCGGGCGTTCTCCGAGCTCGAGCGCCTGCTCAAGGACCCCGAGGTCGGGACGGCGCTCGCCGACAGCGGCGTCAACATCAGCCTCGCGCTCGTCGCGTGCGACGGCCTCCGCGCGTACCTGGAGGGTCGCCACGCGCGGGCCGCGGAGGACCTCGCGACCGCCGCCGAGGAGATCGCCGCGCGCTACCGCCGCGCGAGCCAGGAGAGCCCGTCGTGAGCGCGAGCGAGCCGTTCGCGGCGGTCCGGTTCCCGGCGGCCGGGTGGCGGGCCCTCGTGCTCGACCAGCGGCGCCTCCCGTGGGAGGAGGTCGTCGACGAGGTCGCGACCTGGGAGGAGATGGCGGTCGCGATCCGCGACATGCGCGTGCGCGGCGCGCCGGCCATCGGCGTCGCGGCGGCCTACGGCATGGCGCTCGCCGCGCGCGCGGCGCCCTCCACCCCCGAT
>DAORJJ010000751.1:0-3001 GCA_035439005.1 Polyangiaceae bacterium
CGCGCCGACCGCGGCGAGGCCCGCGGCCTCGTGTTCCTGCGCGGCACGTTCGCGGGCGGCGCAGGCCCGGACGCGCCGAGCCTCGTCGTCGATCGCGGCGCGCCGGACGCCGACCCCGACGCGTCCGCCGCGACGCTGCCCCTCGCGCTCCCCATCGACGACCTGCGGTTCGCCTTCCGCGAGAACCTCGCGCGCCTCGCCCAGGCCGCGGCGCACGTGCACCTCGTGGCGCGCGTGACGCCGAACGAGGCCCCGCTCGCGCCGGTGGCGATAGGCCTCGACGACGGCCGCTGGTTCTCGCTCGGCTACGACCGCCTCGCCGCGCGCGATCTCCCGCCGCGGGGCGCGGAGACCACGCGCCCCGCGACCGCGCGCGCGCCCAAGGCCCCTGCGCTCGACGCCGTCCGGCGGCGCGTGCTCCGGTTCGCGCTCGCGGGGACCGAGAGCCTCCCGAGCGCGGCGCTCCCCGAGGTGGCGCGCGAGGCCGCGCGGCTCCGGGCGGCCCTCATGGGCGTCGGAGCCGACACGCTCACCGCGCTGGCGCTGGCGCCCCGCGAGGCGCCGGCGGAGGTCGCCCGCGCGTGGCTCGCCCTCCAGGTCTACGCGCGCGTCGCCGAGACCACCCTCGCGCGGGCGCGCTGGGGCCTCGACGAGTGAGCGCAGCTCACCTCCGACGCAGGCGGTCGGCGTACCTCGACACCGCGGCGTAGCCGAGCCTGCGGCCGAGGCGTAGCCAGTCGCGAAACGTGGGCTCGGGCTCTGCCGCGGGAGGCGTGGGCGGCGCCGGCTCGACGCGCGAGGGCGTCTGCGGTGGGGGCGGCGGCAAGGGCGCTTGCGGTGGCGCCTGCGTGGGCGATGGGGTCGGCGCGGCCTGGCTCGCGGGAGCGCGGGGCACGTCGGAGAGCCAGCTCACGATGAGCGCCGGGGCGCGCCACGTGTGGGGCGGCGCGCGCTCGGCCATGGTCGACCGCAGCTCCGCCTGGGTGACGACTTCCTCGAGCCCCGGGAGGCACACCTGCGCGGCGCCGACGCGGCTCCAGAGGCGCCCGAGCGCGAGGAGGTGCGCCACCTCGTCGGGCTCGAGCCAGAGCCACCGCGCGTTCGCCTGCTGCTCGAAGGCGGCGCGGTGCTCGCAGGCAATTTCCCACGTGCTGGGCACCTCGAGCCGGCGCTCGCGCACGACGACGGTCTTGCCCGCCTGCGCGAGCTCGACGGCCCGCGCGAGGGCCGCGCCGACGGAGCGGTGGTGCGTCCCCGTGACGTAGAGGACGGTCGCCGCCCCGCCCGCCGAGCGCACCAGCGTGAGCGAGCGCTCGCGCGCGGCGCCGGTCTCGGTCTCGACGCTCGCCGCGAACCCAAGCGCCCGCGTCAGCCCCTCGGCGAGCTCCGCCGCGTCGACGGCGGCGCCGGCCTCCGCCTTCTTTTCCAGCTCGTCGCGCACCCTCGCGCGCTCGGCCTCCCACAGCGCCCACACCCCGTCCGCGCGGCTCTGGGGGCGCGGCTGCGGCGCCTCGGCGGTCAGCGCGCCTTGCTCCGCGGGCTTGCCCGCGACCGCGCGCGAGAGCCCAACGAGGAGCAGGCGCGGCGTCATCCCCGGCGCCGTGAGGAGCGCCTCGAGCGCCTCGGGGCTGAGCGGGCTCGGGAAGCGCTTGCGGCCGCCGCGACCGTTCGGCGGGCCGAGGCGCGCGTGCCACGCCCGGAGCAGCTGCTCGCGCTGCGCGCGATCGGGCGACTCGAGCGTGAGCACCTCGCCGGCCACGCGTGTGCGCTGCGGCAGCGTGAGGCGCGGCTCGATGAACATCATCCACTCGCTCGTGAGCGCGAGCTGCGCGATCGTGAGGCACGGCACGGTGTCGACCAGCTCGGCGACGAGGTTCCCGTAGCCGAGCACGCGCGCGTCGCCGTCGCCCGCGAGGTTCTCGAGCTGGTCGAAGGTGAGCACGAGCGGCGCGACGGGCGCCGCCAACACCGACACGATGCGCAGGAGGTGCGCCACGTCGGCCTCGGAGAGCGGCGCGCCCTCGCGCTCGGTCCTCTCTTGCCCCTCGGCGCGGCGCGGCTCACGGCCGGAGAGCCACGCGAGCTCGGCCCACCGCTCCGCCCGCGCGAGCTCGCCGAGGCCGAACAGCGCGCGCGCGAGGTGCGCGGCGGGCGCCGCCTCGGGCAGGCTCTGGAGCACCTCGGAGACCGCCTGCTCCACGCGGTCCGCGCGCTCCGCGGGGGTCAGCGCGCGGACCGCCTCCATCGCCGCGCTCGGGAACGCCGCCCCGGGGCGCGCGCGCGCCACGCCCTCGTCGCCGGCCTCGCCCGCCGCGCTCCCGGCGTCGACCTCGCCGAGCCACGGCGCGGTGAGCACCTCGAGGTGGGTCAGCGCGCTGCCGCGCACCGGCAGGCAGAGCTGATCGATGACCGTGGCCAGCACGTCCCGCGGGCCGAGGCTCACGCCAAAGAACGGGCGGAGCAGGATGAGCGTCGCCCGGAGCCCTTCGCGGTGCCGGAGCCGCGCGAAGATGTGCGTCTTTCCGCCCCCGGCCGCGCCGAGCACGGCGTAGGCCTTCGCGGTGGAGCGCTGGCCGAGGCGCGCGCGGGCGCGCACGTCCTCGATGCGCGCGCCCAGGCTCGACGACACGTGCGCGTTGAGGCCCGCCACGTCGATGAAGTCGTCCGCGAAGGGCGCGGTCTGGAGGGGCACCTCCTCGGCGCGGTCGCTCATCGGGCGACGCTCCCTTCCCTGCGGGCGACGATCCACGAGAGCCGCGTGCCCTGCGGGCCCTCGGGACACCAGGCCGCGTCCTCGGCCGCGAGCCGCGCCATGCCGCTCTCGGGCTCGAGGCCAAAGAGCCCCGCCGCGGCGCCCTCGAGCAGCGCGCGCTTGCCCGCCTCGGGGCTCAGGCCGAGCGCGCGGAGCACCTCGGGCACGCGCTGCGGCCGCGCGTCCTCGCCGAGGCGCGCGCGGATCGCCCGCGACACCTCCCCCGGCCCGCGCGACTCGACCGCGGGC
>DAORJJ010000752.1:0-2985 GCA_035439005.1 Polyangiaceae bacterium
GGAGTCGCAGCAGTCGACGTTGAGGAACCCGCAGCCGTGCCGGGTGCCGCCGCCGGAGCCGCCGCCGCCGCCGCCGCCGCCCGGAGCGCCGCCGCTCACTCCGTTCCCGCCGTTCGCGGGGGTGTAGGTGCCGAGCGCGTCGAAGCCGCCGAAGTTGGCGCCGGCGCTGCCGTTCGAGCCCGGGTTGCCCGAGCCGCCGAAGCCGCCCACCGGAGGCGCCGAGCCGCCGTTGCTCGCGCTGACCGTGTTGCACGTGCCGGCCGTGCCGCCCGAGCCGCCGTTCGCGCCGGTGCCGCCCGCGGCCGCGGTCGTGCCGTTCGCGCCGCTCTGGCCGCCCGTGAGGCCGCTCACGCCGTTGCCGCCCTGGCCGCCGGGGGCGCCGCAAGACGACGCGCCCGCGCCGCCGCGCGCGGCGTTGCTCGCGTTGCCGCCGTTCGAACCGCCCGCGCCGTTGCCGCCGCCCGTGCCGTCCGCGCCCGGCGCGCCGGTGCCCGCGGAGACGGTGCACCCGTTGATGGTGAAGCCCGCGCCCGAGTTCACGACGAGGATGCCGTAGCTGCTGTTGCCGCCGCCTTGCGCGTCTTGGCCGGTGGCGTTCTGCGCGCTGACCGTCACGCTCTGGAGCTCCGTCAGCTTGGTGAGGCCGCCGGCGAGCACGCCGACCGAGGTGTTGCTCGCGATCGCGGTGACGTTCGTGGTGGCGCGGCTCCACGCGGTGGCCGCGTCGTAGCCGCCGAAGACGCTCACGCCCGCGAGCATCGTCACGGTCTCAGGGTACGTGCCCTTCGACACGTACACGTCCTTCGTGGGCACGGCGGCGCCGGCCGCGGAGATGCCGGCCTGGATCGTCTTCTTCGGCGAGGCCATGGTGCCCGCGTTGCCGTCGTTGCCCGTCAGCGTGTCGACGAAGATGGCGTTCGCGATGTTGCCCACGATGCCGTCGCAGTTGCCGTCGACGTTCGCGAGGGTCGGCCGATCGCTCGGGTCGGTCGACTTGCACTCGCAGCCGTTGCTCGCGGCCGGCGGCACCACGCTGAGGTCGCCGTTCAGGTCGACGTACGTGGCGTTGCACATCCACGAGCAGGCCGGGGCGCCGCCGGCGGCGGTGCAGGCGGTCGCGGCGTTGGCGCGGTCGGGGCAGGGCTTGGCGCCCTGCACGCAGTACTTCTTCACGGCGTCGCAGGCGAACTGGCCGACGCACGCGTCGATGTTGAGGCGATCGCACACCGAGTCGCCGGGCGTGCAGGTGAGGGTCTGGATGCAGTTGACCTTCGGATCGCAGTACGAGCTGGCCGGGCAGTTCGTGTCGTCGGGCTTGTGCGTGCACGCGTTCGTGTTCACGTCGCAGCTGTCGTTCGTGCACGCGATCCCGTCGTCGCAGTTCATCGGCTTGTTCGTGGGCACGCAGAACCCGCCGAGGCACGCGAGCCCGTTGTTGCCCGTGCACAAGCTGGGCGACTTGCAGTCGTCGTTCTTCACGCAAGGCTGCGCGGGCCCGCTGTCGCCGCCGCCGTCGGTGCCCGGCGGGCCCCCGTCGGTGGGAGGGGGCGTCGTGCCCGTCGCCGTTCCCGTGGGCACCGTGCCGGTGTCGGTCTTGGTCGCGGCGTCGCCATCACCTTCGACTGCCGGCGGTTCACTGCCGGCGCAGCCCCAGGCGAGGAGGGTCAAGAGGAGGCTCGCGGAACCAACGGGAAGTAAACGGCGCATCGTTCCACCTCATTCGCACCAGCGCGCCAGCGAGAGACGCAGCCCTGAGCGAATGGAAAGCATACGAGAGAACGATCGCGCGTTCCACCTTCTTCCAAAGAGCTGAGCTCGCGCGAACCGCAGCGAAGGGCGCCGCGCGTCGCTGGATGTGTGCAGGCCTCAGCCTGATGCCTACATGCCGCAACCGCGCGCCGAGCAGGCGCGTTCGTCGCGGAAAACCCCGCGGCCCGGGTCTTGCGGAGGGGGTGGCTTCCCCACCGGAGACGACCATGCCCCGAACAACCTCTTGGATGCTTCCTTCGTGCGCGCTCGCGCTCGGCCTCGTGATCGTTCCGGCGACGGCGCTCGCCCAGGCGCCGGCGCCCATGGGCGCCGAGGCGCCGCCGCCGGACGCGAAGGCCCTCGTCGCGACGCCGAAGGGCGCGAAAGACGCGCCCGCCATCGCCGCGCCGAAGACCGACGACACGAACGCGAACCTCGCGGCGGGCGGGCTCATCACGACCGGCAACTCGAAGACCGTGGCCCTCACGCTGAACGGTCAGCTCGACGTCCGGCGGGGCAACAACGGCTTCCTGCTCGGCGCGCTCGGCAACTACGGAGAGAGCTCGATCAAGGGCGCGCCGTCTCGCGCGACCGCGCAGAACCTCCAGGGAAAGCTCCGCTACGACCGGTACTTCCTCGACTCGCTGACGGGCTTCCTCATCGCGACCGGTCGCCACGACAAGTTCCAAGGCCTCGACTTCCGCCTCAACCTCGACCCCGGCGTCAAGTACATCCCGTACAAGGACGACGCCCAGGCGCTGTGGGTCGAGCTCGGCTACGACTTCCAGCTCGACGCGCGCTCCACCGACGGGCGCGTCCCCGCGAACGCGGACGGGACGCCGATCGCCGGCGCGCCGCTGCTCGACGCGACGCGCACGGATCACTCCGCGCGCGGGTACCTCGGGTACCGCCGCGCGTTCAACGCGTCGGTCACGTTCTCGACGGGCGTCGAGCTCCTCCAGTCGTTCGTGAAGACCGACCTCGGGTCGAACGACACCCGCGTGAACTTCGACGCGAACCTCGCCGCGAAGCTCGACTACGGCTTCGCGCTCGGCGTGGGCTTCACGGCGCGCTACGACCGGCTCCCGATCGCGGGGCGCGAGAAGCTCGACACGACCACGACGCTGAGCCTCATCTACGCATGGACCGACGCGCCGGCGAAGAAGGCGGAGCCCAAGGAGCCGTGCCCCGCGTGCCCCGCGTGCGCGCCGCAGAAAGAGTGCATATTGCACGTAG
>DAORJJ010000753.1:0-2978 GCA_035439005.1 Polyangiaceae bacterium
CGAAGGCGCGAGCCGTGGGATTTCGGGCTCGATCCCAGTGAGCACCGCCTTAGGCGGCCTTGTCGCCCTCGAGGCGCACGTTGAAGGTGGGCGCCTCGACGAGGTGGAACGTGGCGGAGGCGAGCATGACCTTGCCCTCGCTCGCGTCGACCTGCTGGAGCAGCCGCTCGAAGAGCGCGTCTTTCGTGACGCGGCGCGCGCGAAACGGGGTCACGTAGCGCACCGTGTACTCGACCCAGTTGTCGTTCACGACCACGGTGACGAGCGGGTCGATGCGCGCGTCCTCTACGCGGTAGGTGCGCACGGTGTTGTCCCACCGTGCCTTGGCGTCCTTCAGGTGGGGCCCCGCCACCTCCGCGACGATGCCCTCCAGCATGGCGCGCGCCCGGGCGTAGTCGGAGCCGAACTTCACCGGGACGGTGATCTCGTCCCACAGGTAGGGGAAGTCGCCCGAGTAGTTGAACACGGGCTCCTTGAAGACGAAGCTGTTGGCGACGCGGACGATGCGCCCGTTGTAGAGGTCGCCCTTCACCCACGCGCCGCACTCCATGAGCGTCGTGCGGAGCACGCCGATGTCGATGACGTCACCGACGATGCCGCCGAGCTGCACGCGATCGCCGACCGTGTAGAAGCCTCCGAAGGAGAGCGCGACCCAGCCCGCGAAGCTGGCGATCACCTCTTGGAGGGCGAACGCGACGCCGGCGCTGGCGGCGCCCACGGCGACCGTGAGCCCGCCCATCCTTCCGCTGAAGACGACCAGAATCACGACCACGGCGACGCCGTACGAAATGCCGCTGATCGCCTTGCGCGAGCGGTAGCGGGTGTCGGCGTTCTGGATATACCGCCCGGCCGCGTGGCGGAGCGCCCGCGCCCCGAGGAACACGACGAGCAGGCCAATCACGAGGCCCACCCCTTGCCGGAAGAGCGGCGACTGCCACAGCGATCGAAGGGTGTCCATCATGCTGGCAAGGAGCCATAGCACGGCGCCGAGAGGTGTCCCGGAGTTCCGGTCATGGCTCAGCTCGGTCCCCGTGGGGAGTCCGCGGTCTCGTGGTGCTCGGCGCCGAGCTTCGCGGGCGGCGCGATGCCCAGGAAGACGTGGACGACGAGCATGTGGTCATGCACCCACGAGGGCTCGGCGTCGCGACTTCGAAGCACATACGAGACATCGAGTCGCATCGAGGGACCGAGCACTCTCCCCACGCCGACGGCCGCGCGGTTCTCGTGCAGCCCCGCGCTGTCGAAGCGGGCGAACACCTCGTTCCAGGCGAACGGGATCCAGCCCGCGCCCTTGGGCGCGTACGCCACGCGGAGCATGTTGCGGTACCGGTAGAAGGGCGTGCCGTTGGTCCACACCGTCTCGAAGCGGTTGCGATCGATCCAGGTAAAGTCGCCGATGCGCGAGTGCGGGTTCAGGTCGAGCTCCCACCGGAACTGCTGCGCGAACCCCCCGTCGGGCTTCCGCAGCGCCACTGCGGCGCCGTGCATGGCCACGAAATACCAGGGCGCCGCGTGGAGGATGGGGCCCACGCGCACGAGCTGAAACGCGAGGCCGTCGGAGCGCCCGTTGAAGCGGGTGTCGCTCGTGAGGCGGAGGCTCGCGCGGGGCACGTTCCCCGCGTTCGCCGGCGCGCCCGTGAGCGCGACGCGGTGCTCGTACCAGAGCCACGCCTCGCCGTCGGCGCGCGCGGCGGCGGGCCACAGCGTGAGCGCGCAGCCAGCCGCGCCGAGCCGAGCGGCGCGCGCGAGGCCGCGCCTCAGAACCACGCCGTGAGCCCGAGGGTGAGCGTGTCTTGGGAGCGGGCGTTCGCCACGAACGGGCTCGCGTCGCCGCCGTCGCCCGTGACCACGCTCCGATAGAAGATGGCGGCCTCGGCGGCGTCGTGGCGGTACTCGAGCTTCGCCGAGAGGTGCGGCACGGGGCGCACGTCGACGGTGGCCGTGGTCGACGTCATCCACTCCACGGGGATGGCGATGGGATCGGCGACGTCGAGCCCTTGCTTCGCGCGCTTCTCGGCGAACATGGTCTGCCGGCCCGCGAAATAGAGCCACTTCGCCGCCCTCACGCGGGCCGCCAGGATGCCCGCGAGCCACGCGGAGGTGCCGAGTCGGTTGGGCTCGACGCCCGCGTCGACGTCGGCGAGCAGCTCGAGATAGGGAGTGGCCTTGACCTTCACGGAGGCATCGAGGAGGTGCCGCCACGCCCGCCCCTCGAGCGCGCCGGTGGGGCGCTCGACGCCGCCGAAATACTGCGCGGCGAAGGTGACGTCGTCCGAGGGGGTGAAGGTGTACTCGAGCGCGACGGACTTCTCGGCGTTGTTGTCGAGGGCGTTGTTCCACCCGTTGTACACGCCGAGCCGCACGTTGTGTTGCTTCGAGAGGTCGTATCCGGCGCGGATCCCCGAGTGGTAAAAAGGCAGCCCGAAGAAGAGGTTCGAGTGCGACCAGGTCCAGTTCTCGTGGGTGGGCATCGACTCGGGCCCGAGCGGCGAGATGAACAAGCCCGCCTCGAGGCGCAGGGCCTTCGTGGGGCCCCACCCCAAATACGCCTTTTGAATGTGCTTGAAGACCTCCGCGCCGCCGGGGCTCGCGCCGGAGGAGCCGCGCAGCGAAGGCTCGCTGACTCCGTAATAGGTCTCGCCCACCTGACCAAACTGGATGGCCCCGGACGCGTACACCGCGTCGTACTCCCACCCGAGGTCGGCGACGAGGTTCTGGAGGGTGATGGCGTTGTGCCGGTTGTCGAAGGCGCGCAGGTTCGTGAGGCCGTTGGAGGGGTTATTGAAGTTGTAGGAGTAATACGCCTCCACGTACCCACCGACCGTGAACGTGGAGCCCGAGGCGGCCGCGGCCGGCGGCGCGGAGCCGCTCGGCGGGGTCGGCGGGGGCGTGGGCGCGGCAGAGAAGGCGGGCGCGGGCGACGCCGGTCGGTCCGGGAGCGCGACCGACGCAGCGGCGGGAGCGGGAGGCGCGGCGGG
>DAORJJ010000754.1:0-2957 GCA_035439005.1 Polyangiaceae bacterium
TGGGTCGCGACCACCATGCGCCGCGGCGTCCCGGCGGCGCACGGGCCGAGGAGCCCGCGCGCGAGACCGCTGATCGCGAGCCTCGCCGAGTCGACCGCGAGCGACCGGCACACCTCGACGAGCGCGTCGCGCGGGAGCCCGCGCAGCTCGTCGATGAGGTGCCAGTCGCTCATCTCGATGCGAGTGCGCTCCTCGCTCCCGCACCGAAAGTCGTACCAGCCGTCGACGCACACGAGGTGCGTCCCGTCCGCGAGCACCCGCGAGGCCTCCTCGAACGGCGTGCGGGCGTCCCGGGCGCTGGCCGTCGGCGGGCGCGGGCGCCGCACCGCCGCGAGCGAAGAGCCGTAATAGTCGTGGTTGCCGCGCACCGCCGCCACGACGACGCCGTCGCCGAGGCCGTCGAGGAACGCGCCCATGTCGGCGTCGCAACGCGCGGCCGTCGAGACGTCGCCCGTCATCACGACGACCTCCGCGCCCTCTGCCTCGGCCAGGGCGCGGCACGTCGCGCCGAACGCCACGACCTGCGCGCGCGGAAGAAACTCGAAGTGGGGATCCGTGACGTGGAGGAGCGTCATGGGTGGCGAGCATACGTGGCCGCGGGGTGTCAGGTCGGCGACGTCGAGACCGGCACCCTCATCAAGCCCCCTTTTTGTCGGCGGTTCCCTCGCGAACCCGCGTTCACGCTTCGCGCGCGCAGGGCTGCTATCCTGCTGCGTGGGCCAATCGTGGCTGGCACACCGATTGCTGACGGCTGCACCGTGCACACACCCTCACCTCCCTGGCCTTCCCGGCCCTGGCCTCGCCGGCCTCCCTGGCGCTCCCGGCGCGGCTTCGACGTGAACGTCGCGCTCGTCGCGCTCGTCGCGTCGCTCGCCACGGCTGGATGTCTCTTCGGCGCGCCCCCCGACTCGGGCGAGCAGGACGATCCCTTCAGCCACCGCGCCTACACCGCGTGGTCGCCGCTCCCCTCGAAGGACGGGAGCGTGCTCGCGCTCGCGCTCGAGCCTCGCCGCGTCGACGCGGACTCTTCCGGTGTGGTGATTCGCGGGTGGCGAGGTCAGACGAGTGGCGAAGGCGTCGTCATGGTCGCCGCCGGCGCCGCGCGTCGCACCCTGGCGACCGTGCCGCGCGGTTTTCTCACCACAGACCTCGTTTCAGACAACGTCTTCGTGTGGACGAAGGCCGCGTTCGAGTGGACTCCAGTGGCCCCGAACGACGCGCCCCCGACCACCCCCTTCGCGTCGGTCACTTGGCTCGATCGCGAGACCTTCGCGGTGAAGGGAACTCGCACGTTCGATCCGCCGCTCGAGAGGCCCATCGCGCTCGGCGGTGGCCTCCTCGTCGACTCCCCCACGCCCGGCGACTCCGACTTCGAGCGGGCGGTTCGGATCGCGGTCCACGAGCTGGCGACCGGAAAGGTCGAGGTGCTCCACGAGGGCCGCGGCTTCACCGTCGCCACCTGCGCGCGCGACGGGGCGCTCACCGTCGCCTACCAGCGCGAGAAGACCAAGACCACCGTGGTCGATGTGGTCGTGACCGCGGGGCGCGCCCGCGCCGCGCGCCTCGATCTCGACGACTTTCTGCCGGACGCCGTGGTGTGCCGCCCGGGCGGTCAGCACGCGGCGCTCTTCGGCGGGCGCCCTTCCGACCGCGAGGGGCGCGCGCTCGTCCTCTCTCGCACCGAGGACGCGCTCACCGTGGCGTTCGCGAACTCCGTGGCGCTCCCCGGGGCGCTCTCTCTCGATGGCTCGACCCTGCTCGCCACGGGCCCGAACGCCGAGGCGATGCTGGTCACGAAGAGCGGCGCGCTGCCGCTCTCCGGTGTGACGTCGAGCGGCCCGGTGGTGGTCTCGGGGGACCGCGCGATCGTCCAAGGACAGGACGCGGCCACGCTCGTGAGCCTCGATCGCGCCCGCCCGAACCCCGTGCGCGTGTCGACCGCGAGCTATGGGAGTCGAGAGGCCGTCGCGACCGGCGCCTCGGGCTTTCTTCTTCTGGAGACGAAATCGAGCCGATCTTCCTACGGCCGCACCCTCACGCGCGCGCTCGCCGTCGACGCTTCAGGCGCCATCTCCGACGTCACGATGCCCGAGTACGAGAGCCCGAAGGTGGCGTGGGCCGACGGGGCCCGGGCGTACATGGTCGGGAGCCGCGCCGAGGTGGTGGAGCTCGTGACGATCGACCTCGCCGGCAAGAAGGTGTCGGGGGCCGTGCCGTTTCCGCTCTGCGATCCTGCCGTCATCCGGGCCGAGGGGCGGTGCTCGCCGTGACGGCGCGCCTGTCCTCGGTCCTGCCCGTGGTCTTAAGCCTCGTCGCGCTCTCGGGCGTCGCAGGGTGTCGCACCGGGTCCTGCGCGGACGTGGTCACCGAGCGCCGGGGCGTCACCGGCACGATCTCCTACCAGCCCGCCTCGACGACGACCCCGTTCGCCATGGACTCGGCGAGCATCTGGTCCTCACGCTCCACGGCGATCGAGCTCAGCGTCACGCTCAAGACCTCGCCGAAGTCCCAGGGGGGTGAGAGCCGGCAGGTGAGGATCCTGCTCGAGGGCCTCACGCTCGGCGTGAATCAAGCCGTCACGAAGCTCGCGCCCGGCGCGAGCGGCGCGACCGCGCGGGCGTGTCTCGTGCTCCAGCCAGGGGCGTCGCCCACGTGCCTCGCGCTCGTCGGCACGGTCGACGTGCGGAGGCTCGAGAAGGAGTGCTTCACGCACGAGAGCGGCATCTCGGCGTGCGCGGACAACGTCGACGTCACGCTGCGCGCGACGACCGACGACCTCGGCCTGAAGATGGATGTCGCGCTGGAGGTGGTGAGCGTCGAGCGTTGGGCCGACCCCACGTGCAGCGAGGAGGCGACGCGGTACTGAGAGCCCGGTCGCCTCCGCGGCGGCCCGGATCTCGCGGTGTGTCCGCGGCCGCCGCCACCCCAGCCACGCCCTGTCCGACCTACGAGCGGAG
>DAORJJ010000755.1:0-2954 GCA_035439005.1 Polyangiaceae bacterium
GGGCCGGGCGCGGACGACGACGGGCCTCGGTCCGTAAATCAACAGGCTGCTAGTCTGCGCGGCATGACCCGCACGAAGCGCCTCGAGTTCTTCTTCGACTACTCCTGCCCGTACGCGTACGTCGCGTCGCGGCAGCTGCCCGCGGTCGCCGCGCGCATGGGCGTCACGCCCGAGTACCGGCCCTTTCTGCTGGGAGGCGTATTCCAAGCCCGCGGGACTCCTCAGAATTTGATGAACCTGCTCTCCCCACAGAAGGCAGCCCACAACCTCGCCGACATGGCCCGCGCCGCCGCGCGCGTGGGCGCGCCCCTCGTCGTCCCCGCGGAGCACCCGCGCAAGACCGTGGCCGCGCTCCGCGCGACGCTCGCCTGCGACGTGGACGTGCGCGTCGTCGACGGGTTCTTCCGCGCCTACTGGGTGGAGGGGCGCGATCCGAGCGCGCCGGACACGATCGCCGGCGTGGTCTCGGCCGCCGGGTACGACGCGCGCGACGTGCTCGCCCGCGTGGAGTCGCAGGCCGTGAAGGACGCCCTCCGCGCCGCGACCGACGAGGCCGTCACGCGCGGCGTGTTCGGCGCGCCGACGTTCTTCGTCGACGGCGCCGAGCTCTTCTGGGGACAGGACCGCCTCCACTTCGTCGAGGGCGCGCCGTTCGTGCCCGGCGAGGACCGCAGCGGCGCGCCGAGCGGCCGGGTGGTGGAGGCGTTCTGGGACTACTCCTCCCCGTTCGCGTACCTCGGCATGTCGCAGGTCGACGAGGTCGCGCGCCGCGCCGGGGCGACCGTGGAGAGCCGCCCGATGCTGCTCGGCGGGCTCTTCAAGGCGATAGGACAGGTGAACGTGCCGATGGCCTCCTGGAGCGCCGAGCGGCAGGCCTACGTCATGGCGGACATGCCTCGGTGGGCCGCCTACTGGGGAGTCCCGTTCTCGTTCCCCACGCGCTTTCCCATGAACAGCGTCAAGGCGCTCCGGGCCACGCTCGCCGCCCCGGCGTCGCTCCACCGCGCGCTCCGCGACGCGATCTTCCGCGCCTACTGGGCCGAAGATCGCGACATCTCCGACGACGCGGTGCTCGCGGAGCTCCTCGCGAGCGTGGGCGCCGACGCGGCCGCGGTGCTCGCTGCGACGCAGGCGCCGGAGGTGAAGGCCGAGCTCATCGCGGCGACCCAGCTCGCGGTCGAGCGCGGCGTGTTCGGCGCGCCGACGTTCATCGTCGACGGGGAGCTCTTCTGGGGACAAGACCGCCTCGACCTCGTCGACGAGCGGCTCCGCGCCCCGCGGTGAAGGGGTGAGGCGCGCGGAGCTCTCTCACGCGCTCCGCACGCGGTACTCGCTCTGCACGAGGCCGCTCGGGAAGCCCGCGCTTCGCACGAGCTCGAGGCGCACGTCGCGATCGCGAGGGCCGAAGAGGCGCACGCCGCCGCCGAGGAGGATGGGCACCACCGAGAGCGTGAGCTCGCTCACGAGGCCCGCGTCGAGGAACTGCCCAATCACGGCGCCGCCGTCCACGTAGACGCGGCGCGCGCCCTCCGCCGAGAGCCGCCCCGCGAGCTCGCTGGCGGGCCCCGAGAACGCCTCCTCGCCGTGGCGCGAGGCGAGCTCCCCGTGGGTCATCACCACGCAGCGCTTGCCGCCGTAGGGCCACTGCCCGAACCCGAGCACCGCGTCGTAGGTCGCGCGCCCAAGCACGAGGGTGTCGACGCCGTCGAGGAACGCCTGGAAGCCGTAGTCCTCGCCAGGCGCCTCGACGAGCGAGAGCCAGTCGAGGCCGCCGTCGGCGCGCGCGATGAAGCCGTCGAGGCTCGCGGCGATGTACACGCAGAAGGTCGTCATGACGCGCTCGTAGCCGCCGCGCGGCGACGCGGCAAGCACCACGCGGCGACGGAGCCCCCGATGCTCGCTCGTCGCGCTACCCTCCTCGGATGAGCTCCGATCTCCTCCGCGCGCGCCTCTTCCTCGCCCTCGGGCTCTCCGCGGTCCCCGCCGCCGCGTGCTCGCGAGACGCGCCGCTCATGCCGACGCCGCCGCTCGACGCGGGCCCGCTGGTCACCGCCGAGACGGCGACGGCCCCGAGCACCAGCGCGACGACGCCCCCGCCTCCGGGCGCGTTCGACGCGGGCGGGGCCGGCTCGCTCATCGGTCTGCCGACCGGCGGCGGAGGCTGCGGCTTCAGCGTGGTGTGCGTGCCTGCGCCCAAGGGCGGCGCGAAGCACCCCGCGCCCGCGCCCTACCAGCGCTGCGAGCAAGAGACGCCCGAGCTCTTGACCGGCCCGTCACCGCATCGCGCGGGGGTGTTCTCGCCCGACCACACCGCGACGCGCGCCGTCACCGACAAGGGCAAGGGGGCCATGTGCTGCTACCAAGAGCCCCGCGCCTTCTGCGGCGGCGGCCGGCCCCTCGCGGGCGCCCACGGGCCGCTCCTCGCGCCACACACGCCGCGCGCCGACTGGCACGACGCGGCGCTCGCGGCCACGCGCCCACCCCCGCCGGTCGAGGCCCTCGCGGAGCGCTTCCTCGTCGACGCCGCGTTCGAGCACGCGTCCATCGCGGCCTTCGCGCGCGCGTCCCTTCAGCTCGTGGCCCTCGGCGCGCCCGCCGACCTCGTCCGAGACACGCACGCGGCCGCGATCGATGAGGTGCATCATGCACGCACCTGCCTGGCGCTCGCGCAGCGGCGCGGCGCCCCCGAGGTGGGCCCGGGCCCGCTCCCGCTCGACGGGGCGCCGATCGCCTGGTCGGTCACCGCGCTCGTCACCGAGGCGTTCCACGGCGGCTGCGTCGGCGAGACCCGGGCGGCGCTCGAGCTCCGCGCGCGCGCCGAGCGCGGCGACGACGTCGAGCGCGAGGCGCTGCTCCGCATGGCGGACGACGAGGAGCGGCACGCCGAGCTCGCGTTCCGTACCGTCGCGTGGGCGCTCGACGCGCTTGGCCCCGAGGCGCACGCGGCCCTCCAC
>DAORJJ010000756.1:0-2943 GCA_035439005.1 Polyangiaceae bacterium
GGCCGGGCGCGGACGACGACGGGCCTCGGTCCGTAAATCAACAGGCTGCTAGCTCCGCCGTAGGCGTCGCGCCCCGGCGAGCGCGAGCGCCGCGAGCGCCCCAAGAAGCACCAGGGGGCCGCGCGAGCCGGGGCCGCCCGCGCGAGGAGCCTCGGCGCACCCGGTGTCGGCGGGAGCGGCGGGCGTCGCCTCGGGGGGCCCTGGCGGGAGGGCGCCGCCGTCGAGCCCGCTGGGCGGCGGAGGACCTCCCCCGTCCGCGGTGGGGAGCCCTCCGTCCGGCGTGACCTCGCCGGGCTCGTCGGCGAACGCGCCGCACGTGGGCTCGATCGCCGTGCCTCGCTGGCGGAGCGCGAGCTCGTAGGCGCCCGCGCCGAAGCCCACCATCGGGACCTCGCCCGCGTAGTCGGCGCTCGTCGCGTCGTGGAGCTCGGCGAGGAGCAGGTAGTTCTCCGCGGCGTGCGCGACGTTGAAGTCGAGAAACGCGCTGCTGCCCGCCTTGTCGCGCGCGTAGTCGAGCGCCAGCGCGGTGCGGAAGTCGACGAAGACCCACTCCTGCGAGTCGTAGTAGCCGCCGACGTTGCTCCGCATGAGCCCGCGCCCGGAGGCGGGCACCAGGGCGGCGCGCAGCGAGGCGAGCGTCGCGGCCGCGGTGCGCTTGTGGGGGTGCACGAGCCCGAAATTGATGCCCTCCACCGTGGCCGCGTCGAGCCACTTCGACCCCGAGGCGAGCCCCTCCACGCTCTGCGCGAGCGTGCCGTCGGGCGCGCGGAGCTCACGCAGGATCGCGTCGCGCGCCTTCTGCCCCGCGGCCCGGTATTTCGCGGCGCTCGCGGCGTCGCCGAGGCGCTCGGCCACGCGCGCGGCCGAGCAGAACCCGTGCGCCGCGGTGATGGTGGTGTAGGCGAAGCGGCGCTGCTTGCCGTTCCAGTGCACCTCCCAGATCGAGGAGTCGGGCGCGATGAGCCCCGTCGGCTCTTGCAGCGACAGCAGCACCTCGGCGATCTCGTCCCGCACCGTGGGCCACACGGTCGTCGCCCACGCCTGGTCGTTCGACTTGCGGAGGTACTCGTCGAGCGTCCACAGGAAGAGGCCGAAGCCGTCGAACTCGATGTTCGGGCCGTCCTCGTTGAAGTCGGTCTCCTCGCGCCCGTCCCCGTAGTAGCGAACGACCGAGATCTTGTACTTCTTCTTCACGTACGACTCGTACCGAGAGGCCTCGGCGCCGAGCTGGAACGCGAGGGCGGCCTTCGCCTCCGCCGTGTGGCCGGAGTGGACCATCCCCGCCACGGCGTACGACATGTCGCGCACCCACGAGATGTTCCACTTGCCGGGCGCGATGCTGGCGAGCACCTGGCCGTTCGGCTTGCCCGGCTCGCGGACCTGCCCCATGCGCAGCACCACCTGCGAGGCCTGCTCGAGCCGGCCCTCGAGCTCGGTCGCGCCCGCGGGCGGCGGGGTGAGCCAGCCGCGCCAGTCGGCGAGCTCGGCGGCGTAGAGCTGGTCCGGCGTGCGGCCCGCGACCCAGGCGCGCACGCGGTCGGCGGCGGTCTGCGCGTCGTTGTTCGGCGAGAGCACGCTGTAGAAGCCGGCCCAGGCGGTCTGCCCGACCGCGAGATCGCCGAGGCTCTTCTGGAGGCCCGGCACGACGTCGTTCGTGGCGGTGGTGGTGTCGTTGTTGGCCAGGTCGGCGCCGGCGAGCAGCGCCGCGTACGGGTTCTCGGGGGTCATGGCGTGGCGGGTGGAGCCGCCGATCGCCCCGTGGGCGAACGCCGCGCCGCTCGCGCCGTATTCGTAGAAGCAGTCGCGCGCCGCGTTCCACTGCGCGCCCTCGCCGCTCGCCTGCGGCACCTGCCCGGCGCCGAGGTGGTAGTTCATGAGCTCGTACACGTCGACCGCGCCCGCGCCCGACACCCGCTTGACCGAGACCAGCGTGACGCCCACGTTCTCCGCGAGCCCCATGGGCTGGTAGACGTACTCGTCGACCTCGAGGCCCGCGTAGGTGCGTGCAACATGCACGATCCCGGTGCCCGGCACGTACTCCACGAGCGTGGGGGTGACGGTGTTGAGCCACGCGCGCTGGCCGCCCACGCGGAGGCCCGGGTAGGCGTCGAACGCGAAGTTGCGGGTCTCCTTGCCCTCGGACGGGTAGCGGTACGCGTGCTCGAGGAACTGCACGACCTTCCGCTGTTGCGCGTCGTAGACCACGGTGCCGAAGCCGTTCGCCGTGGGCAGCGTGTTCAAGCTCCGGTGCGGCGGCGCCGCGGCGCCCGCGTGGGACGCCGAGGCGAGGAGCGCGAGCGCCGCGAGCGCGGGCGCGAGGCGCCGCGGAGCGCGGACGGGAGCGCGCATGGAACCGGGCTGGCGTGGGGACGAGCGCATGGGAGACCTCGGGCGGGCGGCGTCGAGGGCGAGCGAGACCGCGGGGGACAGGCCAAAGACGAGCGAGGAGGTCCGGGTGGAGTAGCACGCGGCGTCGCGACGGCCAGTGAAAGTCACTCATTCCTGCGTGACGCCATGAATGAGCGGGATCCTTGGGCAAATTCACCCACCGCGTTGGGCGAACGCCCCGAGCTGAGGTACCCTGCGGGCATGCTCGCTCCCCGCGCTCCCCGCGCTCCCCGCGCCTCGACGCTCGCCGCGCTCGCCGCGCTCGCGACGCTCGCGTGCCAGTCGCAGCCCCCCGCCGAGCTCGCCCGCGCCGAGCCCGCGCCCGCCAAGGCCGAGCCCACGACGAAGCCCACGCCCGCAGCGCAGGCGCCGCAGGGCAAGCTCGCGCTCGGCGCGCCGATCGAGGGCGGCGAGAAGGCCTCGCTGGTCGAGGTCGCGGCGGCCCCCATGAAGTTCGCCAACAAGACCCTCGTGATGGAGGGCACCGTGTCGGCCGTGTGCCAGCACCGCGGCTGCTGGATGGAGCTCAAGGACGACCGCGGCGAGGCCCACGTG
>DAORJJ010000757.1:0-2931 GCA_035439005.1 Polyangiaceae bacterium
CGCCGCGCCGCCCGCCGCGCCCGCCGCGAGCCCCGGGCTGTCGCTGCTGCTCTCGGTGGCCGCGGTGTCGCTGCTGCCGTTCTTGTTCCTGAGCCTCACGTCGTTCGTGAAGATCTCCACCGTCCTGCAGATCACGAAGAGCGCCATCGGCGCGCAGTCGGTGCCCTCCAGCACGGTCATCCTCGCGCTCTCCGGCGCGCTCACGCTGCTCGCGATGGCGCCCACGGCCACCGCGGTGTTCGACCGCGCGGCGCCGGTGCTCGCGGAGAACCCGCAGGGGCCGGAGGCGATCGTGAAGGTCGCCTCCGCCGCCAAGGAGCCCATGCGCACGTTCCTCCAGCAGAACGCGAGCGAGCGCGAGGTCGCGCGGTTCCTCGCGGTGGCGAAGACCTCGCCGACGCCCTCGGCCGCGGCCGTCGAGAAGAGCGATCTCTCCGTGCTCGCGCCGGCCTTCGTCGTCACCGAGCTCACCGAGGCCTTCGCCATCGGGTTTCTCATCTTCCTGCCGTTCCTCGTGATCGACCTCGTCGTCGCGAACGTGCTCGCCTCGCTCGGCCTCCAGACCCTCTCGGTCTCGCAGGTGAGCCTGCCGTTCAAGCTCCTCCTGTTCGTGAGCGTGGACGGATGGGGACTGCTCGCGCAGGCGCTCGTCCTCGGCTACCGGCACTGACGCGCGCCCGCGATCCGCGCCTCGCCCAACGCCGCGCGTGCATTGGTTGTTGACATGTCGTCGGCGGTGCGTAGAGTGCGCGGCCGTCACCCCGGGGCAATAGCTCAGCTGGGAGAGCGCCGCGTTCGCAATGCGGAGGTCAGGGGTTCGATCCCCCTTTGCTCCACCCCCGAAGACCCTCGCGCCGAAAGGCCCGAGGGTCTTCTTTTTTTTTCTCGCTTCGGCCTCGGAAGTGACCATGGTGGGGCAATGCGTCTCCGCTCTCCCCGCGCGCGCCCGCGCGCGCCCTTCCTCGTGGCCGCCGGCGTGGCGCTCGGGCTCCCCCTGGTCGTCGCGGCGTGCAGCTCGTCGACGATCATCCCCGAAGAAGACGCGGGCGCCTCGATCCCCCCCGAGGCCGCGCCCCCCACGCCCGACGCGGCGGACGCCGCCGTCGACGCGCCCCCTCCCGGGCCGGACGCGGCGCGCGACGCGGGCGACGCCTCTACGCCCGACGCGGCCGACGCGGCCGACGCGGCCGACGCCGCGCCCCCGAGCATCGTCCCGCTCCGGCCGACCACGCTCCTCGGAGGCGGCAGGCACGCGTGCGCGCTCCGCCCCGGGGGCAAGCTCGTGTGCTGGGGCTCGGGCGCCTTCGGCCAGCTCGGGCAAGAAGAGCAGCAAGATCGAGGCGATGGCCCCGGCGAAATGGGCGCGGCGCTGAAGGAGAGCAAGCTCGGCGTCGGCGCGACCGCCGTCTCGGTGGCCGCCACCTACGAGAGCACCTGCGCGCTCCTCCTCGATGGCCGCGTGAAGTGCTTCGGGAGGAACGGCTCGGGCGTGCTCGGCAACGGCGACGGCCTCGTGGCGTCGCTCGGCGGCACCGCGGGCAGCATGGGCGACGCCTTGCCCGCGCTCAACCTGGGCATCAACCGCGTGGCCGTGGCGATCGCCGGCGGCGACAGCCACCTGTGCGCCATCTTCGCCGACGGCGGGACCAAGTGCTGGGGCAACAACCAGTACGGGCAGCTCGGCCTGGGCGACAAGACCAACCGCGGCGACGTCGCGGGGCAGATGGGCCAGGCCCTGCCGACGGTGTCGCTCGGCGCCGGGCGCCGGGCGGTGCAGCTCTCGGGCGGCGCGTTCCACACCTGCGCGGTCCTCGACGACGGGTCGCTCAAGTGCTGGGGCCGCAACAACGCAGGGCAGCTCGGCCAGGAGACCCGCCTCGATCGCGGCGGCGCGCCCAACGAGATGGGCGACGCGCTCCCGGCCGTGAAGCTCGGCGCGGGCCGCACGGCGGTCGAGGTCGCGTGCGGCTACACGTTCACCTGCGCGAGGCTCGACGACGGCGCCGTGAAGTGCTGGGGCTCGAACGCCTCGGGCGTGCTCGGGCAGGGCTCCGCCGCCGCCGACATCGGCGCAAACACCAACGATCTCACGACGATGTCGCCGATCGCCCTCGGCGCAGGGCGCCGCGCGATGCAGATCGTCGCCTCCGAGCTCCACGCCTGCGCGCGGCTCGACGACGGCACCGTCAAGTGCTGGGGCTCGAACACGAACGGCCGGCTCGGCCAGGGCGACACCGTCGCGCGTGGGGCCTCCGCGGCGCAGATGGGCGACGCGCTCTTGCCCGTGCGCCTCGGGACCGGCCGCACCGCGACCCTTCTCGCGGGGACGCGCTCCGGCTTCACATGCGCGCGCCTCGACAACGGCGACACCAAGTGCTGGGGCTCGAACAGCGCGGGCCGTCTCGGCCAGGGCGATCTCGCCGAGCGTGGCAGCGCCGCCTCGCAGATGGGCGACGCGCTGCTCCCCGTCGCGCTCCCCTGAGCCTCGCCCCTGCCGCCGCCTCGCCGCCTCGCCGCCTCACCCTGGAGATCCATGAACGTCCCGCTCCTCTGCCTGCCCATCGCCTACGGCCTCATCTACGCGCCGAAGATCCTCTTCTCCATGGAGCTCGCGAAGATGCCCGAGGGCTACGACAACGCGAACCCGCGCGACCAGCAGGCGAAGCTCACCGGCGCAGGCCGGCGCGCGGCCGCCGCGCACGCGAACGGCTTCGAGTCGTTCGCGCCCTTCGCGGCCGGCGTGCTCGCGTGCGAGGTCACCCACGCGCGCCCCGCGGCCGCCGCCGCGCTCGCGGTCGCGCACGTGGTCGCGCGCCTCGTGTACCCGGTCCTCTACATAGGGAACATCGACAAGGCGCGGTCGCTCGTGTGGACCGTCGGCTTCCTCGCGTCGGTGGGCCTGCTCCTCTTGCCGCTGCTCGGCGCGTGAGG
>DAORJJ010000758.1:0-2927 GCA_035439005.1 Polyangiaceae bacterium
ACCGGTGATGAGGGTCAACATCCGGCGATGTTACACCATTCGCGCGCGCGGCCCTCAGTGAAGCGCGCAGCGCGCGGCCCTCAGTGAAGCGCGCAGCGCGCGGCCTGGCGGAGCTCGAAGCCCGCGCCGACCACCACGTAACCCGCCTGCGCTCGCGGCAGCGCGCGGTGCACGACCCACTGCTCGAGCTGCCGGCTCGCCTCGGCGCGATCACCGGCCACGGTGCCCGCGCGGACCTCGAGCCCTTCGAGGCAGACGCGCGCCTCGCTCCATCGCACCCGCGCGAGCGCAGGTGTGCGCCCGTCGGCGCGGGGCGCGCCGTCGAGCGCGAGCCAGCCGTCGAGCTCGACCGTGGCGCGATAGCCGGACGCGTCGGCGCGGCACGCCGGCTCGTCGGCCGGCGCGAGCGTCGACCACGGCGCGAGCGTGAGGGCCTTGCCGCTTGGGAGCAGGAGGCGCGCCGGATCCCGCGCGGACGCTGGCTCGGCGCCGCTCGCCAAGCGCAGGACGCCGAGCTCGCCGCGAGGCCCGACCGCGACCGCGTCCGGGTTGAACGGGTAACGATCCGTGCGATCGGGCCCCGCCCAGCTCATGATCGTCGAGACGGCGCCGCTCGCCGACACGCGCTGGAGAAGGCTCCGCACGCCGTCGCTGCGTAGCAGGGCGAGCTCGTCGCCCGGGAGCTCGGCGGCGGAGATCACGACCTCGGTCGAGTCCTCCGGCAGCACCACGACGCGCGTGGGACCGCCTCGAGACCAGAACGCGAGGCGCTCTCCCGCCAACAGCAGCCCGTCAGGCGCGGCCGGATCTTGCGGGGTGATGGGCACGGTGCGCGTCACGCTCAGGCTGCCGGTCAGCTCGTCGACCGGCGGGCCACCCGCGGGGAGCGCGCGCGCCACGTCGGCGACGCTGAGCGAGACCGCGCGGCGCACGGCGAGCGGGTCGAAGGGTGCGACGTAGCTCACGGTCATGCGGAACGGATCGGTGCCCGAGAGCACCACGGCGCGACGCGCGGTCTCGGAGCCGTTCGAGTCCTCGTCGGCTCGGACCGGGTGGAGCGTGCCGTGCGCAAGAGACGCGGACACCTCGAGGCCCGGCGGCACGGGCGCGGCGCCGAGGCTGGACTCCTTGTCGGACGGCAGGACCCGCCCCGCCGAGGCGCCCTGGCGCTCGCAGCGTACGCCGGTCGACGGCGCGAACGTGGCCGCCTCCGCAGGGGGGGACGCGTGGGGGACGAGCGGCGTCGGGACCGCGGGATCGTCCGGATAGCCGACGCGGAGCCACGCCCCGAGCACGCACCCGAGCTCCCCGCACTGCAGAGACGACAGCGAGCGGTGGGTCCCGGGCGCCGCGACATGGGGAGGCGGGGGCGCCACCTCGGCCCACGTGGCGCCGCGATCGGTGGTCTGGAAGAGCCGCCCGGTGGACGCGAGCCCGAGGGCGCGCGGTCCGGCGAGACCGTAGAGCGCGGAGTCGCCGACGAACAGGTTGGCGCTGGGGGTCCCCGTGGGCGGGAGCGCGACCGCCCTGCCCCCGAGCCACCCGCGGAGCACGCCGTCGGGGCCGTACGACCAGTCGCGGCGAACGAGGCTCGAGCGACCCGCGACGCGCCCCGACGCGACCAGCGTCGCGTCCGTGAACGCGCGCGCCTCACCGGTGACGAGGTCGAGCGCGGTGATCTCGCGCCCGCCCACCGCGAGGCTCGTCGCCCCACCGTCGGCGCGTGGCACGACGTAGCCGAGGGCGGCCGGGGCCCCGCCGTCGCCGAGCACGCCGCGCTCGACCCACGAGCCCGAGGCGCCGCGCACGCACGCGACGCCCTCGCGCGCGGGGCCGGAGCACGGGCCGGCGTACGCGATCGCCCCGTCGTCGGACGCCGAGAACGCCGAGGAGCCGCTGAAGGTCTGCTCGACCCGCGCGACCTTCCCGTACAGTGTGCCCGAGACGACCAGGCGCTCGCTGCCGCGACGCGCGCACAGGAAGACCGCGTCGTCGGGCGTGCGCACGGCGTCGCACGTCACGTCGGGCGGGAGCTTGCCTCGTTGGACGGAGACGAGCTCGCCAGTACGGAGCGAGACGCGCACGAGGTCGCCCGCGCTCGCGACGATCGCCACGCCGGGCTCCTCGGCCGCCACACCCGCGCGGAGCGCCGCGCGCAGCGGCGGCTCGCTCACGCGCCAGCGCGGATCGCGCTCGACCTTCGGCTCCTCGGGCAGGTGCTCGACCCGCGCGACCCGACCGTCGGGGCCGAGCCGCGCGGGATCGCCCTCCGCGACGGTGACGTAGAGCGCGTCGTCGCGCTCGACGAGAGCGCTCGGCGCGCCCTTGAGCTCGGTCGTGACGTCCCGCCAAGTCTTGCCCGCGTCGCGCGTGGCGAGCAGGCGCCCGAGGTCGGTCATGACGAGGCCGAGCCCGTCGTCGCGCGTGAGGATCTCGACGAGGCCCGGGGGCTCGACGGGCACGCGCTCGCCGGACGGCAGCCGCAGCATCCAGCGCCGCCCGTCGGACGAGCGGAGGAGCAGGCGATCGAACGCGGGCCGCACGTCGAGCAGGTTGCCGCCCGGGAAGTACGCGAGCCCCGTCAGCGCGCCTTCGAACGTCGCGGCGTGGTACACCGCGACATCATTCAGGAAAATGAACCCTCCACCTAGCCGGGCCGGCATCGGGGCGGCGTGCTGGAGCAGGTGCGGGGCGACCACCTCCCGCACGACGCGCAGGCGCGTGCCGCTCGCGACCGCGCGCACCCCCTCCACGAGCGCGCCGAGCTCGCCCTTGCCGAGCGCGAGCATGCCCTTCGTGCGGACCCCGCCCCAGTCGGCGGCGATGGTGTACGGCGACGCCGGGGCCTCCGGCTCCGCCGGCGCGGCGACGTCGGTGGCGGGTGGCGCCGGGCGGCTCGGCACGACCGGGCGCTCGCGCAGACCGCA
>DAORJJ010000759.1:0-2918 GCA_035439005.1 Polyangiaceae bacterium
CGCCGTGGCGCTCCCCGCGGGCGTGGGCATGGAGTCGCTCCCGCCCGACGCCCTCTCGCCGTCGGCGGCGCCGCCCCCCGTGGTGGTGTCGGTGCTGTCCACGCCGAAGCTCCACCAGGTGCTCGCGGAGGGGGGGCCCCGCGTGGGCGCCACCACCACCGTGCCCGCGGCCACGCCGCCCTCGGAGCCGCGCGCGCTCGACGGCAAGCGCCGGGGCAAGCCCTGGTGGGAGGAGCTCTTCAACGACGACTACCTGCGCACCACCGGCTCGGTGACCGAGCGCGAGATCGCGGCCGAGGCGACCTTCATCGAGGAGAGCCTCGGCGTCGCGAAGGGCGCCACCGTGCTCGACCTCGCGTGCGGCACCGGGCGGCACGCGATCGAGCTCGCGGCGCGGGGCTACCAGGTGATCGGCTTCGACCTGTCCCTGGCGATGCTCGCGCGCGCCTCGGACGACGCCCAGGAGCGACACCAGAAGCTCAACTTCGTGCAGGGCGACATGCGCGAGATGACCTTCGAGGACGCCTTCGACGGCGTCTACTGCTGGCAGACCAGCTTCGGCTTCTTCGAGGAGGAGAAGAACGCGGCGGTCGTAGGCAACGTGCACCGCGCGCTCAAGAAGGGCGGGCAGTTCCTGCTCGAGGTGGTCAACCGCGACTACGTCGCGCACGACGTGCCGTCGCTCGTCTGGTTCGAGGGCGACGGGTGCATCTGCATGGACGAGGTGCACCTCGACTTCATCACCTCCCGCCTCCGCGTGAAGCGCACGATGATGATGGACGACGGGCGCTCCAAGGAGATCGAGTACTCCGTGCGCGTCTACTCGCTGCACGAGCTGGGCAAGCTGCTGAACGACGCCGGCTTCCGCGTCGCCGAGGTCTCCGGGCGCATCCAGACCCCGGGCGTCTTCTTCGGCGGCGAGGCCCCGTCGATCATCATCCTCGCCGAGAAGCGCTGAGCGAGGGCCTCGCGGCGCGGTCACAAAACGCGTGCACTCTGCGCGCGTGAAGTCCGCGCGCAGAGCGCGATAGGGCGTGCGAAAGCGGTCGCCCGGAGCTCAGCGCGTCGTCGCGCTCAGCGGGCCGAGCACTGGTAGTCGTCCTTCGAGGTGCGGCCCCGCGGGAGCAAGCACTTGGTGCCCGAGGGGCAGCCCGCGCTGTCGGCGCAGGCGACGCCGCAGACCTTGCGTGACGACGAGACCTGCAGGCAGCGGCTGTCGGCGGCGCCGCAGTCGGCGTCTTGGGTGCAGCTCGCGCCGACCTTGCGCACGTCGGCGAGCGGGCTCACCTTCGGGTTCTCGTCGATCCCGTGGACGCCGTACACGTGCACCCACGAGCGCTCGCCCACGGCGTTCATGCGGCCGAGCACGCTGTCCCACGAGCGCGGGATCCACGCGCCGCCGCGGCCGTCGATGAACGAGTGGATGAACGCGATGACCTGGTTCGCCTTCGACTGGATGGCGGAGTAGTTGCCCGTCGTGATGACGTCGGTGTTCTCGGGGTTGCGCTTCGGGTTCTTGTAGAGCTCGTCGGCGTAGCCGGTGTAGGTCTCGCAGCCGTTGAAGAGGTAGACCTGCTGTTTGTCGGTCGACTCGATGTCCTTGAACGTCGCGGCGGGGATGGCCACGCGCGCCGGCTTGTACGCGACGACCACGCCGGAGTAGCCGAGGCTGCGGCCCGCGTGCCCGTCGTAGATCACGACGTCAGCCGACTTGGCGCTGGCCTTGTACGCGTCGACGAGGAGCTGGCGGGTGTCGGGGGTGCTCATGTCGACGTGCACGATCCGCACGCGCACGGCCACCTCGGCGCCCTTCACCTTGATGGCGCTCGTCAGCGGACCGGAGTCGATCTTCAGGTCCTCGAACCGCGCGACCGGGGAGCGGAAGCCGTTGGCCACCAGGTCGTCGTAGATCGACCGCGCGTGGTCGATGTCCTTCGGGGGATCGTTGTGGTCGCCGCCCACGTGGACGGCGATGTCGAGGCCGTCGGCGAAGAGCGCGAGGTACTTGGGGTAGGCGTTGCGGCTGCGCTCGATGGGCGTGATGAAGACCTGGAGCTTCAGCGCCTCGCCGTCGAGGGTGGCGGGCACGGGCAGGAAGGTCTTGCCGCCCTCGGTGGTGAGGGGGAGCTTGCGGAGCAGATCGTTGATGCCCGCGAACTCGGCGTTGACGGTGAAGGCGTAGCCGTCGGCGGTCGCGTCGAGCGCGCTCGTGGTCGCGGTGTCCTGGCGGAACTGGATGGCGACGCCGGCGTCGGAGATGCGCTGGTCCTCCGGCCAGATGCGGTCGAGCTCGCCGGTGATGGCCGTGGTGACGGCGAGGCGGAGCTCGTCGGCCTTGGCGCGGACCGCGGCGTCCTTCTCGGCGCCCTGCAGGGCGGTGATGGCCGCGGACGGCTTGAACGTCACGCGCGTCGTGAGCGCGAACTCCTGGCCGGCCGTGCTGCGGTAGTTGAGCTCGTCTTCGCTGTTGGCCGCGGCCTCGTCGTCGACGGCGGCGCTGCACCCGGCGCTTCCCGCCACGAGGCCGAGCGCGAGGGGGAGGGCGAAGAGGGAGGCGAGGCGGGGGAGGCGCATGGTGACCCTCAAGCACACGCCGTGCCGCGATGTGTGTGCGCGTAGGTGCACGTAGTCCCGAGAAATGTGGCCCCGACGGAGCGCTGGCCGGTGCGACGGGGATCCACCCGCGAGCCACGGGCGCCCCAGGCGACGCGAGAGGCGCTACGGTGGGGCGTGCTCCACTCCCTCGCCCCGAGCCCGCCGATTCGTCTCACGCGCCTCGCGCTCGCGCTGCTGATCTCGAGCGCGCTCGCGGCGTGCGCCTCCGCGCCACCGCCCTCGGCGTCTACGAGCCCTTCCTGAACGGCCGGCGCGTCAGCGAGAACTTCTTCGCCCCCGGATGGACCGATTACCGGCGGCGG
>DAORJJ010000760.1:0-2911 GCA_035439005.1 Polyangiaceae bacterium
GCCTCGCCCTCGCCCATCACGGCGTCCTACAGGCGGTCGAGCCGGTCGGCCTCGCCCAGGAGCGCGTCGACCTTGGCGTCGGCCGCGAGGAGGGCGCCGAGCCGCCCCCGGTCGGCGTCGTCGAGCGCGCGGTCCGGCGCGCGGGAGCACGCCACGTCGAGCGTGCCGAGCGCAGCGAGCGCGGCGAACAGCAAGGCGCGTCGCCGCGCGACGACGGAGCCCCAGGCCGGTCGCGGCGGGGGAGCGGAGGATAGCGTGCGATCGGGAGGATGCTTCGTTGACACGGAACCGTTCGGGAAACTAACGTTTGGCGCGCGAAAGCGCCAACGAAGGCGCACACGGAGAACCATGGCCGAAGACAAGAAGCCGAAGATCGACCTGAAGGCGCGACTCGGCAAGAGCGCAGGCGCAGCCACCCCCCCACCGGCCGCTCCTGGGGCGATCCCGGTGCCGGTCCCCGGGGGGGCCGTCCCTCCGCCGAGTGTGCCCGCTCCCGCGTTGCCCATGCCCGGGGGTGCCGTGCCGGCGCCCGCGGCGAAGCCGGCCGCGGGCTCGCCCATCGCGCCACCGCCGGGGTTCGTCGACCCGTCGATCGCGGCGGCCGCGGCCGCGGCGGCAGCAGCCGCGGCGGCCGCTCGGCCCCCCGAGCCGGTGCAGCCTCAGCGCATCGAGGTCGACGAGGCGGCGGTGCACGAAGCCGCGAAGGGCGGCACCAAGAAGGGCATCATGATCGGCTCGGTGATCGCGGTGATCCTGGGCCTGGTCGGGTACGTCGCGGGCATGAGCGGCGAGGCCAGCTCGGGCCGCAAGAAGGCGCAGGCCGACGCCCTCAGCCTCGCGGGCGACATCGACAAGTCGAAGGACACCCTCGACAAGCTGGCGAAGAAGCTCGACGAGGGCAGGAAGGCCCTCCTCACCGACAAGAAGTTCCCCGACAAGCTCGCCAGCGAGCTCGGCGGCATGAACGTCGACTTCGACGGCGGCAAGCTCGCCGGCGTCCGCTTCAGCGGCTTCTCCGCCGACACCACCTCCGGGCTCATCGAGTTCATCACCTCGGTGCAGTCGCTGAACGATCGCAAGCTCGTCATCATCAACCTCCTGAACGCCCTCCAGAAGCCCATCACCGAGGGCTTCCAGCAGGCCGACAAGCCCAGCTTGGGCTTCGTGGTGCTGCTGGGTCGGCAGGATCCATCCCGTAACTACTACGGAATTCTGGCGCCGCTCGACGCTCCGCTCCCGATCACCCCGCCCAACATCTCCCTGCCGGACAAGTTCAAGGCGATCGACGTGACGGCCGGCCAGAAGGTCGAGCTCCCGAAGTACTCGGGCGGCGATCTGTCCAAGCCGGCGGCGCTCTACATCGCGCCCGCGTCGATCACCAAGAACTTCCCAAGCGAGGTCTCGGGCAAGATCGCGCAGCTCGTGTCCCAGCTCGGGCACGTCGTGACCGACATCAACGGCGAGAAGCCCCAGGAGAACGTCGTCACCGAGGCGAAGCCGGGCATGCTCCAGCGCGCCGAGAAGCTCAGCACGGCGCTGAAGAAGATCTCCGAAGGCAAATAAGCTCTCGCAGCCTGTCCTTGGCGAGCCCGGCTTCCCTTCGCGGAGGTCGGGCTCGACCTTTTTCCCGTCGCGCGCGCGCGCATTTCCGCCCTCGGCGCGCGCCGCCACGTACCATCCCCGCCATGAGGCAGGTCTGGATCACGAAGGCGGGCGCTCCGGAGGTGTTGCAGGTCCGGGAGGCGCCCGACCCCGAGCCCGGCCCGGGGGAGGTGCGCGTGCGCGTCAAGGCGTGCGGCATCAACTTCGCCGACCTGATGGCGCGCGTGGGCCTCTACCCGGACGCGCCGCCGGTGCCGTGCGTCGTAGGCTACGAGGTCTCGGGCGTCATCGATCGCGTGGGCGAGGGCGTGTCGCTGGCCGAGGGGGCGCGGGTGTTCGCCATGCCGAAGTTCGGCGGCTACACCGACACGCTCGTCGTGCCGGCGGCGCAGGCGTTCCGCATGCCGTCGGCCATGTCGTTCGAGCAGGCCGCGGCGATGCCCGTCGCCTACCTGACCGCGTACAACATGATGATCTACACCGGGAATCTCCGCCGCGGCGCGCGCGTGCTCGTGCACTCGGCGGCGGGCGGCGTGGGCCTCGCCGCGCTCGAGCTCGCCCGCTCGCGCGGCGCGGTCGTCTACGGCACCGCTTCGAAGGGCAAGCACGAGTTCTTGCGCGAGAAGGGCTGCGAGCACCCGCTCGACTCGGCCGGTGACGTGTACGCCGAGGCGCGCGCGCTGCTCGGCGACAAGGGCTTCGATCTCGTGCTCGACCCCGTGGGCGGCGAGTCGTGGAAGAAGGCGTACGCGATGCTGGAAAAGAACGGCCGCCTCTGCTGCTTCGGCATGTCCGCCGCCGGCTCCGGCAAGACGCGCAGCCTGTGGACGGCGGCGATGGCGCTGCTCCGCACGCCGAAGTTCTCGCCGATGGACCTCATGGACAAGAACCGCACGGTCACGGGCTGCAACATGGGCCACCTCTTCGACCGGCTCGAGCAGCTCACCGAGCAGTTCGACGCGCTCGTGCAGATGGCCGAGGACGGGCACATCTCGCCCTTCGTGGACCGGACGTTCTCCTTCGACGAGGCGCCGGCCGCTCACCACTACCTGCACGATCGCAAGGCGCGCGGGAAGGTGCTCCTCGTGCCCTGACGGGGCACGGGAGCCGCCGAGGCAGGGACTAGGGCGCGGTGGGGTCGGGCGCCCGCGCCAGGACGAGCACGCCCGCGCCGTTCGGGCAGCGCCCACGCTCGATCGAGACATAGCCCCGCGCGAGCAGCGCCGCGCAGGCGTCCTCCGGCGCGACGGCGAGCGGGGAGCGGAGGCGCGCGAGGAGCCCGGGCGCCCGCCGCGCCCGATCCACGATC
>DAORJJ010000761.1:0-2906 GCA_035439005.1 Polyangiaceae bacterium
CGTGCTCGCGCTCACCTGGAAGCTCTCGGCGGGGGAGGGCGAGCGGGTCATGGTCGCGCTCGTCGCCGGCGGTGAGACCCTCGCGCTGGGCACGCTCTTCGGCGCCTCCGACGACCCGCCCGGGGGCGTGGGCTCCTGCGCCATGAAGCGGACCTCATCGCTCCGGAGCACGCTCGAGTGCGGCGGCGTCCCCGCGTACAACTTCTACACCGCCGCCCTCCAGGAGGGCGCGCTGGTCGTCACGCTGACCACCGGCGTCGACATGGACCCCGGCTCCGAGCGCGTGAAGGTGGTCGCGCGCCGCCCCACCACCGCCACGGCGATCAAGGCCTCCGGCCCGGCCTCCCGCGGGCTCAGCGGCAACTGCCGTCCCGGTCACGTGCAGCGCACCCTCGAGAGCCCGTGTTTGCGCCAGTGCCTGAAGGGCACCGAGTGCAAAGCCGGAGAAAAGTGCGTCTTCGTGAGCGTGAAGGGCCTCGACGGCGATCACCGCGTCCACGCGTGCGTCGCGTCCGACAGGTAGCCTCCGCCACGCCCGGGGCGCAGCGCCTGCGCCTCGTGCATTTTTTTCGTCTCGGGGCGGTCCGATCGCGCCGACGAGGCGTAGTGTTCGCTTGGAGGGACACACCGTGATGCTCTGGGACTCCGGGCGCAGGCCGTCGATGAGAGAAACCGCTCCGTTTCGCGCCACCGCGCACCGCCTCACGTCGGAGCTCGCGACGCTCGTGGAGCCGTTCGCGGCGTCGAGCTTGCCGCTGCTCGTGTGTGGAGAGGTGGGCGTCGGCAAGAGCAGCTACGTGGACGCGCTGCTCAAGCGCTCGCCGCGCGCGCACTCCCCCGTGGTCCGCCTGAGCGCCCGCGCCTTGCCCAGCGAGGAGGAGCTCTTCGGCGTCGAGACCGCGGACAGCCGCGGCGGGCGGCTCGTCGAGGGGCAGCTCGCCAAGGCCGACGGCGGCGTGCTCGTGATCGAAGACGTCGACGACCTGCCCGACGGCGTGTCCCAGCGGTTCGTGCGCCTCGTTCAGGACGGCGAGCTGTCGCCCGTGAACAGCGCGCTGACCCGGCGCGTCGATCTCCGGCTCGTCGCCACGTGCTCGTCGCAGCCCGCCGGCCACGTGCGCCCCGCGGCCCACGCGGAGGTGCACCGCCTCTTCCCGCTCACGGTCACGGTGCCGCCGCTGCGCAGGCGCGTCGATGACGTCGAGGCCCTCGCGCGGCACTTCGCGCGCGGCGCCTCGGGCGGCGTGGCCGAGGCGGGGCTCACCCGCGAGGCGGTCGCGAAGCTCCGAGCCCACTCGTGGCCCGGCAACGCGCACGAGCTCCGCACGGTGGTCGAGGCCGCGGTGCGCACGGCGAACGGCGGCCTCATCGACGCCACGCACCTCGCGCTCGTCGCGCGCCCGGCCGACGTCGACGGCGCGGCGGAGCGCGAGCGGCTGCTCTCCGCCCTCGCCGCGGGGGCCTGGAACCAGAGCCGCGCCGCCGAGATCCTCGGGGTCTCCCGCCGCACGGTCATCCGCAAGATGCTGCGCTTCGGGATCCCCCGGCCGCGCAAGCAGTAGCGCGCGGCCCCGTCACTCCTCGGCGCTCACGAGCCCCGGGTGTCCGCTGAACACGATGGCGTCGAGCAGGTTCTCCTCCTCGACCAGCGCGAGCGTGGGGTGGCGCGGGTCGAGCGCGATCTGCCGGCTGGGGCCCTCGAAGCCGCACGCGAGCGCGCCGTGCAGTGAGCCCTCGCGCCAGAGCTGCTCGGCGGGGGTGCTCACACCGGGCGGCGGCGAGAAGGTGACGCGCGCCTTCGTGCGCAGGCGCTCGTGGGTCTCGAGGGCGCGGAGATCGTCGAACGGATCGGTGAGCACGTGGCTGTCGATGCCCGTGCACAGCCGCGTGCCGGAGGCGCGGAGCGCGGTGAGATCGGGGAGCCCGTCGCCGAGATCGCGCTCGGTCGTGGCGCACACACACGCGAACGCGCCGGCCTCGCCGAGCAGGCGCGCCTCGTGCGGCGCGAGCTGCGTCGCGTGGACCGCCACGAAGCGCGGGGAGAGCACGCCGAGGTCGGCGAGCAGCTCGGCGGGGCGGCGGCCGGTCTCGGCGAGGCACTCGTCGACCTCGCGCGGCTGCTCGGACACATGCATGTGCAGCGGCAGGCCGTGCTGCTCGGCGTAGCGCGCGAGCGGGACGAGCAGGTCGGGCGGCACCGCGCGCACCGAGTGCGGCGCGATGCCCACCACCACGCGAGGATCGCCGGCGTAGAGCGCGCGCAGGGCCTCCACGTCGCGGAGCACGTCGTCGACGTCCTGATCGCAGAAGCGCCGCTGTCCGGGCTCGGGCTCGCGACCCGGGCCCGCGCGAAAGTAGGCGGTGCGGAGGAGCGCGATGCGGAGGCCCTCGTCGAGCGCGGCCTGCACCACCCGCTCGGCGAGCTCGGTGCGGCGCACGTACGGCGTGCCATCGGGTGCATGATGCACGTAGTGGAACTCGCCCACGGTGTCGATCCCGGCGCGTCGCAGCTCGCGGAAGGCGACGCGGCTGATGCGCTCGAGGCTCTCGGGGGTGAGCGAGGTGGCGAGGCGGTACATCTGCCCGCGCCAGGTCCAGAAGTCGTCGGCGCCGCCCGTGCCCGGGCCTGGGCGCTGGGCCGTGCCGCGCATGCCGCGCTGGAACGCGTGCGAGTGGGCGGTGGTCAGCGCGGGGAGGAGCAGCGAGCCTTCCGGGGAGCGAGCGAGCACCGCGCGGTTCTACCACCTCCGCGGCGCGCGGGCTCGCCGAGCGCGGTAGGTGGGGGACGATGACCGCGGCACGCGACCGCTGGAGTCGGCGCGCCTGAATGCTACGCTCCGAGGGTGACCAGGAAGGGCTGGCCCATCGATCCGAGCGACCCTCGCGCGCCTCCCGAGGACGTGTGG
>DAORJJ010000762.1:0-2903 GCA_035439005.1 Polyangiaceae bacterium
CCGAGGTCGAGAGGCTCCGCGCCGCGCTCGCCGAGCGCCTCGGCAGCGCGGGCGCCGTGAAGTGAGCGAGCGGCGCCCGACCGCGAACTCCGTGCATTCTGCACGGGACGCCGGGAGTCGCCGAACCGCGGCAAGCCTGGTCCGGTCGCGCCAGGGGCCAGCGGTCGGGAGGCGTGCGTTCAGGGCACCATCCGCCGCCCCTCGAACGCGCACTCGACCTTGATCTGCGGGTACTGCCGGGCGTTCCACTGGCAGTTCTCGAGGGCTTGGGCGCGTGTCCAGGTGGGCTCGACGCCGACGCGCTTGCCGTCGTGGAAGAGCTCGTAGCCCCGCGTCGCCAAGCCGGCGGGCTCGCGGCCCCTCACCGTGTCGGCGCAGGTCTTGATGATCTCGAGGGTGGCCGCGTCGGAGACGGAGTACTTCTTCTCGAGCGACTCGCGGACCTCGGCGGCGCCGGCGGCCCGCAGGCCGAGCGTGCCCACGTCGGCGGAGACCCTCTGGCCTCGCTCGCCGCCGAGCTGGGCGCCCTGCGAGCGCACGCACGCGACGTAGTCGGCGATCGCCTCGGCGACGCACACCCCGTCGAGCGCCGTGCGGCCCGCGGGGCAACCGGTGGAGGGCTGGCCTAGGCTCGGGCTCGACCCTCCGCACGCGACGAGGACCGCGGCCACGGCCGCGGGGAAGTGCCGGGCAGAGCGCATCGCGGGAGGCTACCTCGACCGCCGGTCGATGGGAATTCGGTTCAGCGAGACCTCGAGCGCGCGCCGACGCGGCAGCGGCCGAGCTCGGTGAGGCTCCGCGCCGCGCTCGCCGAGCGCGCCCCGTGAGCTTGGCTCACGCCTCCGAGAGCACCGTCCCCACGGAGCCCGGGGCCTCGATCTCGCGGAACAGCTCGGTGGGCGCGAGCCGCCCGACCACGTGCACCGCGCGCACGCCCTCGGCGATGGCCGCGAACGACTCCTCGAGCTTGGGGATCATGCCCTTCGTGACCACGCCCTCGTCGATGAGCCGCGCCTTGTCGGCCCGCGTGATGCGCGGGATGCGCGTGGAGGGATCCGCGAGATCGCCCATCACGCCGGGCACGTCGGTGACGAGCACGAGCGCCGCCGCGTCGAGGAACACCGCCACGCGGTTCGCCACCACGTCGGCGTTGATGTTGTAGACTGCACCTTCTTCGTCGGCGCCGAGCGAGGCGAGCACGGGGAGGTAGCCGGCCGCCACGAGCGTCGCGAGCAGGTCCTCGCCGAGGCCCACCACGTCGCCCACGTGCCCGAAGTCGATGGGCTCGGGGCCGCCGCCCGCGACGACGCGCGGCGGGCGCTTGACCGCCCGCACGACGCACGAGCTCGCGCCGTGGAGGCCCACCGGGCGCGCCCCCGCGCCGAGGAGCGCGGCGCACAGGTCGACGTTCACCTGGCCGGCGACGGTCATCTTCATGACGTCGAGGGTCGCCGCGTCGGTGATGCGCCGCCCCGCGACCACGTTCGGGGTCTGCCCGAGCTGCTTCTGGAGCTCGGTCGCCTGCGGGCCGCCGCCGTGCACCACGACCACCGGGCGCGTGCGCGACAGCTCGCGCAGATCGCCGGCGATCGCGGAGAGGTAAGGACCCTTGACCACCTCGCCGCCGAGCTTCACGACGACGGCGCGGCCCTTGTCGATCGTGCTCACGGGTACCCGCCCGGGTCTTCGAGCGAGAGGCGCTCGTCGAGGCCGAGCAGCAGGTTCATCGACTGGATGGCCTGGCCCGCGCCGCCCTTGATGAGGTTGTCGGTCGCCGCGAAGCACGCCACGACCGAGCGGCCCGGCTCCGCCGTGTCCGAGCCCAGCTCGAAGCCGACCTCCGCGTAGTTCGTGCCCGACACCGCCACCACCTCCGGCAGGCGCTTCTGGGGCACGCGCACGAACGGCTCGCCCGCGTACAGGTTCGTGTAGAGTGCACGGAGCACGTCCTTCGTGACGCCCGCCACGTGCGCGAAGCAGGTCACGAAGATGCCGCGCGAGAGCGGCGCGCTCACCGGCACGAAGCGGAGGGCGAGGTTGGTCGCGCCGGCCTCCTCGAGGGTCTGGACCACCTCGGGGATGTGCTGGTGGTCGAGCGGCTTGTACGTGCGCAGGTTCACCGCGCGCACCGGGTGGTGCGTGCCCGCGCTCGGCACCGCGCCGCTGCCCGAGGAGCCCGTGATTCCCACGACCTCGACCGGGCCCGTGAGCAGCCCCGCCTTCGCGAGCGGCAGGAGCGCGAGCTCGATGGTCGTGGCGAAGCAGCCGGGCGAGGCGACGTAGCGCGCCTCGCGGATGCGCTCGCGGTGCAGCTCCGGCAGGCCGTACACGAAGGTGCCGGCGAGCTTGTCGGGGCAGGGGTGCTCGGCGTGGTAGTAGCGCTTGTAGACCGCGGGGTCGCGCAGGCGAAAGTCGCCCGAGAGGTCGACGATCTTCGCGCCCGAGGCGAGCAGCTCGGGCATCTTGGTGGCGGCCACCTTGTGCGGCAGGCCGAGGAGCACGACGTCCATGTCGCGCGCCGCCTCGGCCGGGGTGAGGCCCTCGAACACGAGCGACGAGCGGCCCTCCAGGTTCGGGTGCGCCGCCGACAGGGGCTCGCCCACGAGGTCGATCGAGGCGACGCGCGCGAGCTCGACCTCCGGGTGAAGGAGGAGCCGCCGAATGAGCTCACCGCCGCCGTAGCCACTCCCGCCGATGACGGCGGCCTTGAAGCGCTTTGCCATGCGCGCAGCCTACCCCAACTCGCGGCGCGCGGCGCCCCGCTCGGCGCGCGGACCGCGGGGCGCGAGCGTAGGTGGGCGTCGGCCCGCCCACGCGCACGAAACTGCTGTATTCCTGGGGAGATGTCCTGCAGAGCTCCACGCGCGTCTCGCGGCCCCGCGCTCGGCGTGCTCGGCGCGGCC
>DAORJJ010000763.1:0-2902 GCA_035439005.1 Polyangiaceae bacterium
ACCCTCGGCGTGCCGCGGGTCCGCGAACGTGGACTTGAAGAGGGCGTCGTGGGGGGTCGGGGGCACGTGCCCCTATGGCAAGTTCGAGGCCAACGCGAGCCGGCACGAATCCTCGTTGCGTCGTGAGGCGCGGAGTGTCCTGGACGGCCCACGGGGTGTCCTGGGACCCGGCGCGCGATAGCTCACCGAGCGCGAGCTGCGGAGCCTGCTCGAGGCGTGAGCCTCGCCGCTACCGCGCCTCGATGGTCGGGCAGCCGAGGATGATCCGCACGTCCATCACGTCGCCGCGCATCACCCGCGCGCAGGTGTCGCCGACGAGGGTCACCGTCTTGCCGGCGAGCGTCCAGCCGGACTTGGGCACGGGGACCTCGTCGAGGTACACGTTCACGCGGTTCGAGTCCGGCGGCGCCTCCTTCAGCTCGTACGTGCACGTGGCGACGATTCGGGCGGCGACCTGGCGGAGGGCGGCGGTGAGGTCGGCCTTGTCGGCCTTGTCGACGCGGTAGTAGGCGGTGCTGCCCGTGGCCTGCTGCGTGCCACCCGTGATCGCGAGGCGATCGAGCAGCGGCGCATAGGCCTGGCTCCCCGGGACGCCGATGACGAACGTCGGCACGCCCCCGGCCTTGAGCCTGGCCACCGCCGCGACGCTCGCCGCCGAGTCGAGGCAGAGCGATGGGGCGTCGGCGCAGCAGGACGCGCCCGCGGGCGCGCAGCCGTTTTGGCCCTCGATGTTGAGGATGCACGTGTCGGCGCCGCAGCCGCCCTGCCCGCAGTTGGGGCCGCCGTCCGTGGCGAGGATGACGTAGGTCTTGCCCGCGACCTTCGGGAGGCGGTCGGCGAGCGCGGACAGCGTCGCCGCGGTGGGAGTGCCGCCGCTGGGCACGCGCCAGAGGGCGTCCGCGAGGGTCTTGGTCGTCGGTCCGATCGTCCCGCTGGGGGCGTCGCCGCGCCTCAGGGACATGAGCTCGGAGCCCGGAGAGCACCCGCCCGTTTCACCGGGGAACGCCGTGGCCCCGAAGCTCGCCCGGGGACCTATCGCCTTCATGAGCTCGATCACGGCGGTGCGGACCGTCATCCATTTGTCGGCGTCGGCCATGGAACCAGAGCGATCGAGGACGAAGTAGAAGTTGGGCGGGTCGACGAGGAGCGGCGAGTCGATGCAGTCGCAGACGCCTCCGTCGGGGCCCACGCCGCAGCCAGGCGGCGCGAGCGACGAGGCGTCGAAGCCGAAGGAGCCCGCGGCGTCTTCCGCGGCCGCCACGCCTCCGCCGCCGCCGATCCCGCCCCGGCTGAACGGCAGGGGCTCGCTGCCGCAACCACCGAGCGCGATCACGCCTGCGATCGCCGCGGCCGCCCCTACACGCACCGCTCCGCGTACAAACCTGTCGCCCACTTCGTGAGCCTAGCACCGAGGCCTTGGCGGTGCCCCACGAGTGAGGGAATATTCCCGCTGGACCGCGTCTTGCCTCAGCTCCGGATGCCCCACCCGCCGAACCCTCCGAGCCCCGGCGACCCTCCGGGCCCGGGCTACGCGTTCGTGCTCCTGTGGTTGGCGCGAGCGTGGTCGTGGGTGGCGCCTCGGCTCGGTCACGTGGTCGCGCTGCTCGCGATCGCGTCGATCCCCGGGGCGGCGCTGCGGCCGCTCGCGCCGGAGCTCGAGGCCCCGCCGTTGCCCGCGGACGTGGGCGATCGGAGCGCGGTGCTCGAGGTCGACGTGCGGCAGCGAAGGCCCGATGGCGCTCCGGGGCCCGCGCTCGCGGGCGCTCGCGTGCGCGCGTTCAGCATGTTGGAGGGGCAGGCCTACCTCGCCGCCGATCGCCCCGCACCGGCAGGCCACGTGCGCCTCACCGACCTCCCGCCCGGCGAGCACTGGATCGTGGTCGACGCCGACGGCTTCGCGCGCGTCTCCCGCATGGTCATGCTCGTGAGCGGCGCGCGCTCCCTCGCGCTCGACACGCCTCCCCAGCGCATCCTCGACGTCGACGTCGTCGACGAGGCTGGCGCGCCCGTGAGCGAGGCCTCTCTCGAGGTCTCCGCGGGGGATCCGTTCCCCGTCGGGGCGCGCTCCGACGCTGGCGGGCGCGCGCTCGTCACGCGTCTCACGGAGGGGCCGTACGTGGTCGCCGTGAGTCACGCGGGGTACGACGCCGTCGAGGTTCGTCACGCGAGCGACGAGAAGCCGCTGCGCGTCGTGCTGAAGAAGCTCGGGGCGCTGCGCGTGGCGGTGCTCGGGCCGGACGGCGCCCCCGCTGCGGCCACTGTCGAGATCACCTCCGCGGTCCTGTGGCCCTCGCGCCGCGCGGACACCGACGCCGACGGGAAGGTGCGCATCGGCGGCCTGTCGGCGGGCAGCTACGCGCTCCGCGCCGTGTCGGGCGGGCTCACCTCCGCCACGGAGCTCGCCGTGACGCTCGCGCAGGGCCAGGAGCGGGAGGTCACGCTGCGGCTGTCGCCGGGCATGTCGGTGGAGGTGCGCGTGCTCGACGGGGAGTCCGAGCCTGCGACCCCGCTCGCCGGCGCGCGCGTCGCCCTCGCCGAGGCGGGGCTGTCGGCGTTTCCCGTCGAGGGCGTGACGGGCAAGAGCGGGGCGGTCACGCTCGGTCCCATTCCGCACGGCGGGGCCAGCGTGACGGTGAGCCGCGACGAGTTCGTGTCGGTCACCGTGGCGGTCCCGGACGTGCCTGGGCCGCTGGTCGTCGTGCTGCCTCGCGCCGGCACGATCGTGGGCCGCGTCGTCGACGGGCGCGGGTTCCCGGTGGACGGCGCGCGCATCGAGATCGTCGGGACCGACCTGCGCGGCATGCCCGTGGCCGACGATCCGCGCGTGGCGCGCGCGCGCGACGCCCGCTTCGACCGCGCCCTCGCCGGTCCGCCCCCGCTCGTGCAGGCGGGCGAGCTCGGG
>DAORJJ010000764.1:0-2902 GCA_035439005.1 Polyangiaceae bacterium
CTCGTCGAGCGGTGCGCGGGGGCTCGCGGCGGTCAGCGACGCCCTGCTGCCTGGGAGGGTCGCGCTCGTGCTCCCCAGCGGCACGGCGACATCCCTCGCGCGCGCCAGCGACGAGGCGCTCCGCGAGCGCGCGGTCGCGTTGTCGGAGGGCCCGCTCCAGGCCGCGGTGCTGGCGCCCGTCGTCGACGTCGGCGCCGCGCGCGAGGCGGCGGAGGTCCTCCTCGCGTTCGCGCTAGGGAGCGGCGTGGGTGCATCGCCGCCGGGCTGCCGGGAGCTGCCGCAGGTCCCGCTCCCGTCCGCTGCGCACGCGCTCGCCGAGGTCCCTCACGGGGGGGACGAGTCGGAGGTGCTCCTGCTGTTCCCCGCCCCCAGCGGCGCGCCGGACGTCGCCCTCGACGGGCTGGCGGAGCTCGTGGCGGAGGGCGGCCTCGCGGGCGAGCTCGGGGCGCGCGCGACCCACCTGCGCCTCGAGGTGGTCCCGGTCGCGGCCTCACGGGCGCTGGCGGTGCGCTTCGTCACGCCCGGCGGCGCACGCGGAGCGCGCGAGGCGATCCTCGCCGCGCGCACGTTCCTGGCGCGCCCGCCCTCCGATCGAGCGATCGTCCGGCTCACCGAGCTCGCCGAGGTCCGCCGGCGACGCGCCGACCAGGACCCGCGCGCGCTCCTCGGGCGCCTGCTCGTCGGCGCGCCCGCCCGCCCCCTCTCCCCCGCGGCCCTCCGCGCGGCCGCGACGGCGCTGTTCGCGTCCGGGGGGCTCGCAGCGATCGTGGGGCGCTCGCGGTGAACGGCGAGTTCCCCTGGGGGGCGGCGCCCGAGCTCGCGACCTTCGACGTGGACGGCCACGCCCTGCGGCTGCTCCGCGACGGCGTCGAGGCCTTCCCCGCGATGCTGCGCGCCATCGTCGAGGCCCGGGTCGAGGTCCTGCTCGAGATGTACTGGGTGGGCGACGACGCCGTGGGGGCGCGCTTTCTACGGGCGCTCGTCGACAAGGCGCACGAGGGCGTGCTCGTGCGCGTGGTCGTCGACGCGGTGGGCAGCCTCGGGCTCGGCGACGAGTTCTGGGCGCCGCTCGAGCGCGCGGGCGGCCTCGTGAACGTCTACCACCCGCTCTCTCCCCTCGCGCGCTCGTTCCAGCTCCGCGCCGTCGAGCTGCGCAACCACCGGAAGCTCCTCGTCGTCGACGGAGAGGTCGCCTTCACCGGCGGCATCAACCTCGCCCTGCCGTGGCTCCCGCGGGAGCACGGCGGTCAGGGCTTCCGCGACGAGGCCGTCGAGGTGCGCGGCCCCGCGGTCCGGCAGCTCCGCGGCCTCTTCTACAAGACCTGGCAGCACCTCACGCGCGCGAAGCCGCCGGCCGACGTGCACCCGCTCGCCACGGCGCGCAAGGGCCGCGTGTGGGTGCTCGCCAACCAGCGCACGCGCCGCGGGCGGCGCGAGATCCTGCGCGAGTACCTCTTCCGCGTGCAGCGCGCCCAGCGCACCATCGACCTCGCGAACGCCTACTTCGTGCCCGAGGGGGCCTTCCGTCACGCGCTCTACGGCGCCGCGCGGCGCGGGGTGCGCGTGCGGGTGCTCGTCCCTTTCCGCGGCGACGTGGCCATCGTGCAGATGGCCCAAGAGTCGCTCTATCAGGGCTTCCTCGACGCCGGGATCGAGGTGTATCTCCTACGAGGCAGCGTGCTCCACTCCAAGTCCGCCATCGTCGACGGCCACTTCGTGACCCTGGGAAGCTACAACTTCGACGAGCGCTCGCGCTCCAAGAACCTCGAGCTGAACCTCGCCGTCGAGGACGCACCGTTCGCGTCGCACGCCGCCGCGATGTTCGACGCGTACCTCGCCTCGTCAGAGCGGCTCACCCCCGACAGGTGGGCGGCGCGCGGCTCGCTCCGGCGCGGCGTCGAGCTCGTCTCGTTCACGCTCCGGAGGTTCCTTTGAGCGCAGGTCTCGCCATGAGCCTCACGAGGGCGCGCCAGGCCGCCCGCGCCGCCGGCTTCGTCGGGATCACGGGCGCGCTCATCCCCGTCTACGTCGCGCGCGATCGCCTCGCGAGCGACGAGACCCGCGACGCAGTCCGAGACCGCTGGCTCGCGCGGTGGGCCGGCGCCCTGCTGCGCCTCTTCGCGGTGCACGTGGAGCTGCTCGAGCCCCGACCTGCCGCGCCCACGGGGGCCGGACGGCGGGGCCGCCTCGTGGTCTGCAACCACCGCTCCGCGATCGACGTGGTCGTGCTGCTCGGCACGCTCGGCGGTCGCATGGTGAGCCGGGCCGATCTCTCCGGGTGGCCCGTCGTCGGGGCCGCCGCGCGCTCCGTCGGCACGGTGTTCGTCGACCGCAGCGACGCGAGCAGCGGCGCCACGGCGATCCGCGAGGTGCGCGGCCTGCTCCGCGCCGGGCAGACGGTGATCGTGTTCCCGGAGGGCACGACCTTCGCCGGCGACGAGGTGCGCCCCTTCCAGGCGGGCGCCTTCCTCTCCGCCGTGAGCTCCGGCGCGGAGATCCTCCCGGTCGGGCTCGCCTACGAGGCGGGCTCGGAGGCCGCGTATTTCAACGAGACCTTCCCCGCGCACCTCGCGCGCCTCGCGGCGGCGCCCCGCCCCACGCGCGTGCGCATGGCGATCGGGGCTCCGATCCCCACGAGCACCACGGGCAAGAGCGCGCGCGCCGCCGCCCTCGCGGAGCAGGCGCACGCGGCCGTCGAGCACGAGGTCGCCCGGGCCCGCGGGTCATTCGCCGGCTGAGAGCCTCGCCCGGTGTCAGCGGCGGCGCGCTCGCCGCCTCGCAGCGACGACGCCCGCGAGGCCCGCGACCGCGAGCAGCCCGAGCGCGCCGACCGGCGGCGGGGCCGTCGAGCAGCCGCCCGCTTCGTCCGGGGGGAGCAGAGTGCGCGGCCCGCTGGCCGAAG
>DAORJJ010000765.1:0-2896 GCA_035439005.1 Polyangiaceae bacterium
GACGTCGGCGCCACGCTGGCGGCCGCCGGCTGGGTCGCGCTGGCGTCGGCGGTGGTCGCGTGGTGGCTCGCTACTTCACGATCCCCTTGAGGTCTCCGGCGGCGCATGCGGTCGCGGAGCCCGCGCCGCGCTCGCGACGACGCGCCTCCCGTGACGGGTCGCTCACCCGCGCGGCTCGCGGAGGCCGTGGAGGCGGAGGTACCGCCGCACGTGGGTGCGCTGCAGCCCGGTCCTGCGCGAGATCTCCGCGACGTTGCCGTCCGTCGCCTCGGCGAGCTGCGTGAAGTAGGCCCGCTCGAACTGCTGGAGCGCGTCGCGCTTGGCGTCGTGGTAGCCCCGCGTCGCCGTCGCCTCGACGCCCGCGCCCTCGGCGGCGGTCCCGCTCTTCGCGCTCTTCGCGCTCTTCGCGCTCGACTTCAGGCCGAGGGCGCCCGCGAGATCGAGCGGCTCCTTCTCGTCGCCGAGGGCGAGCGCGACCGCGACCGCGTTTCGAAGCTCGCGCACGTTGCCTGGCCAGTCGTACCGGAGGAGACGATCGAGCGTGGCGCGGTTCACCCGCCGCCACGCGGCCTTGTTCCCCATCTGGTCGAGCATGTGCCGAACGAGCCCGGGGAGATCGTCGAGGCGCTGGCGCAGGGGCGGCGCGTGGGCGCGCACCTGCGCGAGGCGGAAGTAGAGATCGCTTCGGAACGTGCCCGCGTTGACCGCGCCCTCGAGATCGCGCCGCGTCGCCGCGACGATGCGCGCGTCGAACGGCTGGTAGGCGTTGCTCCCGACGGCCTTCACCCGTCGCTCCGCGAGCGCGCGCAAGAGCTTCGGCTGGACGTCCCCGGGGAGCTCGCCGAGCTCGTCGAGGAAGAGCGTCCCGCCGTTCGCCTCGAGGAAGGGAGACTCGCGCGCCGTCGCCGCGCCGGTGAACGCGCCCTTCTCGTGCCCAAACAGCGTCGCCTCGGCGAGGGTCGGCGCGATCGCGCCGCAGTCGACGACGACGAAGGGGCCGCCGCGCCGCGGGCTCGCCTCGTGGATGGCCTGCGCGACGAGCTCCTTGCCCACGCCGGTCTCGCCCTGGATGAGGACCGTGAGCTCGGTCTCGGACGCCTTCTGGAGGCGCCGGAAGAGGTCGAGCATCGGCGCGCTCTTGCCCCACAGCGGGCCGAAGTGGTCGGTGTCGGGCAGGTCGACCTTCTCGGGCTTCGTGGGCTCGAACTGGACCTCGGTGCGCGCGATCCAGAAGCTCGTCGCCTCGCCCAGGTAGGCGTCGACGACGCGCAGATCCCCGACCCAGGTGCCGTTCTTGCTACCCAGATCGCGCAGCCGCACGCCCCGCGGCGTCGCCACGACCTCGGCGTGCATCGCCGACACGCCGCTGTCGGCCACCACGAGCCCGCACGAGGGATCGCGCCCGATCACGATCGGGTCGGAGCCGATCGTCACGGTCGTCGGTGGCTCGCCGTCGAGCGCGAGCCGACCGCCGCGGAGCTCGAGGACACGTTGATGGAAGACCGTCGTCGCCATGCGCGTCCCCTCCCTTCGATGCCCTCGCGGCGCGCCCTACGGGAGCGGGCTTAGCACGCTTCCGCGGCCTCGGCCTGACCGGCGGGGTCATCGGGGCACCGCCCTCGAGGGCTGGGCTCGCCGCCACCTGCGCGGGCTCCGCGCCAGCTCAAGTAGGGGCGCCCGCCTCGAGGGCAGCGTGGCGTAGACTTCGCCTGGGTGTATAGATAAGACCTATGCGCCTTGGCTCGCTCCTCCTCGCCGCCTCCTTCGCGGGTTGCTCTCCGACAGCGCCGCACGCCGAGCCCCGCGTCCCCGATCTTCCAGGGCCCTTGACCGTGCAGCTCACGGCGCCGAGCGCGTCGGCGCCGGTCGCCGAGGCGTCTTCTGAGGATGTCGGCCCGACGAGCCCGCCGGCGCCGAGGATCGTCGTCCCCGACGGCAAGTGCTCTGGGCGCGCCCTCCGGCTCGAGGACGTCCAGGCGCAGTGCGCTTGCCGGGTGGACGCGACCGACCGCGCGTCCTCACCCCTCTGCCCCGGCGCGCCCAAGGGGCAAGGCGCTCTCGTCCCTGGCCTCGTCGTGACCCTCGCGCTCGATGAGGCGCGCGTCCGGTCGGGAGGGCAGGTGCGGGGCACCGTCCGCTTCCGCAACGAGAGTGACGACGCGCTGCAGCTTCACTTCCTACGAGATACGGCGGTATCGCTGGAGTTGCTGACCGAGACGGGCGCGGCGATCCCCAGGGAGGGCGAGGGCCGGTGCGTGGCGACCCTCAGCATGGCGAGCCTCGCGGGGATCACGCTCGCGCCCGGCGGCGAGGTGGTCGTCAAGGCGCTCACCCCCGCCACCAAGCGGCGGTATCGCCCGCGGTCGTGCGACACCACTGCCGGGAGCCCCCTCCCGCCCGGGAAGTACTCGGTGGGCATCGCGGAGAGCCCTCTTTATGCGAAGGCGCACGCGCCGCCGGCCCCCGTCGAGGTCGTGAAGTAACCTGCCGACGCCCTGGCTCCGCGGTTCGCGAGTGGCTCCGCGCCACCCGGTACGTGGGGCACTTCGGGGTCACGAGCACGCGCCGCCCACGCAGGACTTCCCCGCGGGGCACGCCGCCCCGCAGCGCCCGCAGTGCGCGCGATCGCTGAGCCAGTCGACGCAGGAGCTGCCACACACGTGCCTGCACGAGGCGTAGCAGGCGGTCCCCGTGGGGATACAGACCGACCGCGGCTCGCCGGGCACGCAGGACTCGTACGCCGCGCAGCCAGCGCCGGCTTCGCACGTGACGCGGCACGCGCGGGTGACGGCGCCCCCGTCGTCGTCGCCCATGGAGACGCACACCTGCGGCGACGGGCAGTCGGCGGACGTCGCGCAGGTGGGGGGTGGGCACGCGGAGGTGGCGTCGGCGGGGA
>DAORJJ010000766.1:0-2895 GCA_035439005.1 Polyangiaceae bacterium
GGAGGGGGCGCCCACGCGCGCCTCGCCGCGCTCGGGCTCCGCGCGGTGGTCGACCTCCGCACCGCGAACGAGCGCGCGACGCGCCCAAACCGCCTGCCCGCCTCGGGCGCCCCGCGCGAGGAGCACCTGCCGATCTCGCTCCTGCCCGAGCTCGAGCTCCGCTGGACCACGCGGGAGAAGCTGCGGTTCGCGCTGCGCGGAGGCGTCCGCGGGCTCGACGGCGCGCGGCTCCTGGCGGCGTACCGCGAGCTGCCCGCGCGCGCCGCGGCGCCGCTCGCGCGGGTGTTCGAGCTGCTGCTCGAGCCGCCGGGCGGACCGCTCTTGATCATGTGCATGGGCGGGAAGGACCGCACCGGGTTCTGCGCCGCGATGATCCTCACGGCGCTGGGCGTGCCGCGCGAGCAGGTCCTCGAGGACTACCTCCTCACCAACGTCTTCGCGGCCGACCGCGTGCGACGCCTCGTGCGGCGGCTCGTGCTCCTCACGCTGGGCCGGGTGGGCGAGCCCACGCTGCGCCCGTTCCTCGAGGCGCGCCCGGAGTACCTCGCCGCCGCGTTCGACGCCATCGACGCGCACCACGGCGGCGTCGACGCGTACCTCGCCGAGGCCGCGGGCCTCGGGCCCACGGCGCGCGAGTCGCTGCGGGCGGCGCTGCTTCAGTGAGCGCTCTCCCGTGCGTGGAGGGCGGTGGCCTCACGTCGCCACCGGGGCTCGATGGCCTCGCGTCGGGAGATGGTCCATGGGCCCGCGCCCCACGACCGGCCGTGGCCGGAGCTTGACCCCGCCCGCTCCTCGGACCAGAGTCCGCGCGTGCGCGCGACGACGATCGGGATGAGTCTGGCGGCGTGGCTCGTCGCAGTGGTCGCGGTCGCCCTCGCAGCGCATCTCCTCGTCGTCGGCGCCCTGGTGACGATTTGGAATCCGGCTCGGCTGCTGCTGTGGGGCGGTGGGCTCGCGGTGGTCACGCTGCTCGCGTTCGCGCTCCCTCTCGCCGGGATGCTCACGAGCGGGCGCTGGCCGCGCGCCGCCGTCACGCTCGCGGGGAGCGGCCTCGCCGCGGCGCTCGTGCTCGTGCTCGCGTCGCTCGGCGTTCGGTACGCCCTGCCGGCCGCGAGCAAGGCGCACGTCGATCCACCGCCACCTCCGCCACCGGGCTGTGTGGCGCGCGCGTCACGCGCGGACGCGCTCGGCGTCGCCTGCAAGGTCACGAGGGGGCTCGTCACCACGCCCTGTCCCGAGGGCTACTCGTGCACCTTGGGCGCCGGGACCAGCACGTGCGAGATCCACTGCGGGTGGGACTGCGAGTGCCCGCCGTCGTCGCGCTGCGTCGAACACTCCTGCCGCCGTTGACGCCGGCGGAGAGCGCTCGCGCAAGAACCGCGCAGGCGCTCGAAGGCCATACGTGCTCGCCCGCGTCTCCGCGGCCGAGCGCACGCGACGCCTCGGGCGGAGGTGAGCCGCTCAGCGGAGCCGCTGCTTGTGCACGCGGAGGAGATTGTCTCGTCGCGGGCGGGGTCTACTCGCTGCTCCAGCGGCCCGAGTGCGGCTACGGCGCGGGCGTCGTCTGCTGGTGAGTCGCGCGGGCGCTCAGCCCCCGTCGGCGACGACCACGAGGCCGCGCGCCTCGAGCTCGCCGGCGAGCGCGAGCAGATCCTCGAGCAGAACGTCGGCGGCCACGTCGTAGTCGGGCACGAGCTCGGCCGCGACGGCGGCCAGCGCCACGCCCCCGTCGCCCTCCTCGAGCGCGCGCCACACGCGCGCGCCGATGGCGTCGAGGCCGTAGTACTCGCCGCCCCCGAGATCGAGGAGCACGAGCTCGCCGTCGAGCTCACGCGCGTACACGTGGTCGGCGGGGCGGAGCCGGGAGTGGGGGTCGAAGGGCACGGAGCTTCCTCTCGGGTCCGCGCGCGTCCTTCGGGGTCGCAGGGGCGTTCGCGAGGATGAAGGGTGTAGCATGGTCGGGAGGCGCGGCGCACGGCTCACGGGGCCGTGCACGTCCGAGCCCGCCCAGCGCATGAACTCCCCCCCCTCAACGCCCGCGCGGGCGCCGTGAGCGACCCGGCGATCGAAGGCAGCGCGCGCGCCGCGCTGCGCTGGCTGTCCGAGCTCCGCGTCGAGGGCGAGCCGCGCTTTCGGGTGGGTCGCGAGGGGTCGCGGATCGTGGCGGAGTGGCCTGGGCTCGCGCGCCTCCACGCCGATCCAGGCGCGCCGGCGGTCCTCACGCCCGAGCCAGGGGCCGATCCTCGGGCGCTCGCCAAGCTCGACAGAGGCGCGCGCGTGGCGATGGACCGCCAGCTCCGCGGCGCGCTGAGCCTCCACGCGGCGGCGGTCGCGCTGCGGGGCGAGGCTGCGCTCCTCCTCGGCGCGAGCGGCGCGGGCAAGTCGACGCTCGCGGCGACCCTCTGCGCCGGGCACGGCGGCGCGCTCCTTTCGGACGACATCGCGTCGCTCGACGCGCGCGAGGAAGGCTTCGACGTGCCGCCGACCGAGGAGCTCCACTGGCTGTCGGTCGATTCGTCGACCGCCCTCGGGCTCGGGTCCGACGCGTCGGAGGGGGCGAAAGCGCCCCACCGCGCGACCTCGATCGCTGCGGCGCCCGCGCGGCTGCGGGTCCTCGTCGCGCTCGAGTTCGACGAGGGCGTGCGCGCCCCGGAGCTGCGCCCGCTCCGCGGCACGACCACCTTCACCCACCTCGCGGCGGGGGCCGTGCGGTTCGTGCTCGACGACCCTTCGCTGCTCGCGCGCGAGCTCGAGCAGCTCCTGGCGGTGTGCGCGGCCGCGTCGAGCTACCTGCTCGTGCGCCCTCGGCGCCTCACGGAGCTCGCCCCCTCCGCGGCTCTGGTCGCCGGGCTGCTCGAGGCGAGTCGGCGGGCGCCGTAGCAGCCCGTTGATAAG
>DAORJJ010000767.1:0-2884 GCA_035439005.1 Polyangiaceae bacterium
GCGCTCGCCCGCGGCGAACGCGGCGGCCGCCCCGCGGAGCCCGCGCGAGAGGGCGAGGGCGCGCCCGCGCTCGGCGTCGGACAGGTAGGCGTTGCGCGAGCTCATCGCGAGGCCGCTCGGCTCGCGCACGATGGCGTGCCCAACCACCTCGACTGGCAAGAACAGATCGCGCGCGACCCGCCGGAGCACGGCGAGCTGCTGGTAGTCCTTCCTCCCGAAGATCGCGGCGCAGGCGCCGACCAGCGCGAAGAGCTTCGTGACCACGGTGGCGACCCCTTCGAAGTGCCCCGGGCGGAACGGGCCGCAGAGGTGCGCGGTGAGCCCGTCCACCCGCACGCGCGTGGCCTCGCCCGGCGGATACATCGCGTCGACCGAGGGGGCGAAGAGGAGATCGCAGCCCGCCGCCGCGAGCTTCGCTGCGTCGCCCTCGAGGTCGCGCGGGTAGCGCGCGAGGTCCTCGGTGGGCCCAAACTGCGTGGGGTTCACGAAGATCGACGCGACCACCAGGCCGCCCGGCCCCACGCGCGCGCGCCCGGCCCGCACGAGCGAGAGGTGCCCCTCGTGGAGCGCGCCCATGGTGGGCACGAACGCCACGCCGGAGCCTCCGCGCCGCGCGCGCTCGCACGCCTCGCGGAGCGCCTCCGGCGACGTGGTCTTCTCGATGCCCGCTCGCGCCTCTCCCATGGCGCGCGACCCTAGCAGAAGCCCGCATCGACGGGGCCGCGTCGTGTGGTATCGGGTCGCGCGTGCCCCGCCTCGAGCCGCTCGCGTCCGCCGACGATACCCGCTTCGCGCCCTACCGCGATCTGCGCGATCGCGACGCGCGCGCGCGCGGGGGGGAAGAGGCGGGGAGAGAGGGAGGCCACGAGGGGAGCTTCATCGCCGAGGGCGAGGTGGTGCTGCGGGTGCTGCTCGGCCGCGCGCCGGAGCGGGTGCGCTCCGTGCTCCTGCTCGACAAGCGGCGCGCTGGCCTCGAGGGCGCGCTCGGGGCGCTCGGGCCCGACGTGCCGGTCTACACCGCGCCCGAGGCCGTGATGAGCGCGGTCGTGGGGTTCCCCATCCACCGCGGGGTGCTCGCCCTCGCGTCGCGTGGGCCCGCGCGCGCGCCGCGCGAGCTGCTCGCGGGGCTGCCCGCGTCGTCGCTCGTCGTGGGCGTGTGCGGCGTCACGAACCACGACAACGTGGGCGGCCTCTTCCGCAACGCGGCGGCGTTCGGCGCGGACGCGGTGCTCCTCGACGGCGCGTCGTGCGATCCGCTGTACCGCAAGGCGATCCGCGTCTCCGTGGGCGCGTCGATCGCGGTGCCCTTCGCGCGGGGCGGCGGCGAGCTCGACCTCGTGCGCGGCCTCCTCGACGCAGGCTTCGCGGTGTTCGCGCTCACGCCACGGGGCGAGCTCGACGTGGCCGCGCTCGCCCCGGGCGACGTGCCGCCGCGCTCGGCGCTCGTGGTCGGCGCCGAGGGCACCGGGCTCGCGGCCGAGACGATGGCCCTGGCGCGCGGGCTCCGCGTGACGATGGCCCCGGGGTGGGACTCGCTGAACGTGGCGGTCGCGTGCGGCATCGGGCTGCACGCGCTGCGCGCCGCGCGCCTCGGCTGACCGAGCCCGATCGCGCTCGCCCTGCGCTCAGTGTTTGGGGATCCCTCCGCGCGGCGCCACCTCGGGGATGCGCGCCGAGGCCGCGCGGTAGCGCTCGCGGAGGTCGTCGAGCAGGTCCTTGCGGGTGCGCGCCAGATCCGTGAGCTCGCCGGGATCGGCCTCGAGATCGTACAGGGTGAAGCGCGCGTCCTTCCCGAAGGCGGTGAGCTTGTAGCGCCCGTGCACGAGGGCGCGCCGCCGCTCGTTGTATTCGTCCTCCGGGAGGTCGACCACCACGTCGCGCTGCGGCGTGGCGCCGCCGCGGAGCTCGCTCACGAGGCTCGCGCCGGGGAGGCCGGTGTCGGCCGGGGCGCCGAGCAGCTCGAGGAAGGTGGGCACGAGATCCGCGTGCCCGCGCGGCGCGTCGATCACGCGCGGCGCGGCGTCCGGGAGCAGCACGAAGAGCGGCACGCGCACGAGCGGCTCCCACACCTCGTGGGCGTGGCGATAGAAGCTGTGCTCGCCGAAGCCCTCGCCGTGATCGGCGGTGACGACGATGGCCGTGCGCGCCGCCCACGGCTGCGCCTTCACCCAGTCGAGCAACTTGCCAATCCAGAGATCGGTGTAGAAGACCTCCTCGTCGTACACGTCGCGCGCCGTCTTTCCGAAGTGGGTCGACTCGTCGTGCCTTTTGTACTCGTCGTGCGGGTCCATGTAGTGAAACCACGCGAAGAACGGCGCGCTCCCCTTGGACACCGCGCTCAGCATCTCGATCGCCATCGGCGTGAGCGCCTGGCTCGTGACGTACGGATCTTTGTTGTAGTCAAACGGGATGTTCGGCACGAGTCGCCAGTCCGAGAAGCCCTGTTCGAAGCCGGACAGGCCCTTTCCCATGTAGGCGTGCGCGTGGCCGCCGACGCACGGAGTGCCCTTCTCCTGGAGGCGCTCGCACATGAACACGTTCTCGTCGAGGTACTTGGTGAAGAAGCGGCCCGTGCGCGCGAGCTCCGACGGGTAGCGCCCCGAGAGCATGCCGGCGACGCTCTTCGAGGTGAACGACGACGTGGAGTACGCGTGGGTGTAAGATACACTCTTTGCGTGGAGGGCCGTGAGGTTCGGCGCGATGGGGCGCGGGTAGCCCGCCCAGGGCATGTCGGCGCGGAGGCTGTCGATGCTGATGAGCAGCACGTTGAGCGCGCCGCTCGCGGCCTTCGGCGCCGGCTCGGCCGACGCGGCAGGCGCGGCCGACGCGGCGCTGCCCTGCGCCACGGGCGCCTGGGAGGGCGCGGTCGCAGGCCGAGGCGGGG
>DAORJJ010000768.1:0-2883 GCA_035439005.1 Polyangiaceae bacterium
TGCGCCGCGAGGATGAGCGGCAGCGTGACCTTGCCCTCGCGGAGGTCGGCGTGGAGGTCCTTGCCGAGCTGCCCGCCCGTGTAGTCGAGCGCGTCGTCGACGAGCTGGAACGCGACGCCGAGGTGCCCGCCGAACGCGCCGAGGGCGTCGACGTCCGCCTCGGAGCCGCCCCCCGCGCGCGCCCCGGCCCGCAGCGCCCAGCGGAAGAGCGACGCGGTCTTGCCGTCGAGGATGCTCGCGTACGTCTCCTCGGTCGCGTCGAGGCGGGTCCGCCCGCGCAGCTGGATGACCTCGCCGTCCACGAGGCGGCGCAGGGTCGCGAAGAGCTCGCGCAGCGTCTCGGGGCGCCCCACGCGGCTCGTGCGCTCGAGCGCGTGGACGAGCAGCGAGTCTCCCGCGAGGACGCTCACCGCGTTGCCGAACACGCGCCCCGCCACGGGCTGCCCCCGCCGCTCCTCCGCGTCGTCGACCACGTCGTCGTGGAGGAGCGTCGCGAGGTGAATCATCTCGGCGACGGCCGCGAGCGCGCGCGCCTCGTCGGTGAGCTGGCCGCAGGCGAGCGCGCCGAGGAGCACGCAGAGGGGCCGCACGCGCTTGCCTCCGGAGGTGAGCAGGTGCGTGGCGGCGTCGGTCGCCGGCGAGCAGCCGTCGGCGGTGGCGGCGAGGAGGCTCGCCTCCACGCGCGCGATGTCCTCGCCGAGCAGGGCGCGCGCGTCGTGGAGCCTCGCGAGCCCGGCGGGGGCCACGGGGGCGACGCGCGCGGTCTCCTCGAGCAGGCGCACAGCGGCGATCGCCTCCATCAGCTACTCCTTCTTCGTCTCGCAAGTTTCAAAACGATTTGAACAATGTGGTCAGTTGCGGGGATCGTCAAGCTCCTTCCTCATGCACCTGGAAGTGAGCCCCGCAGGGGCGAACGAAGGTGGAATGGCGGGCCCGAGCCGAAGGCGCGTTCGCGCCACAAAGGGGTTTGACTCGACGGGGCCACTCCCGTCAGAGTCCGCCCGTGGAGAAGCCCGCGACCACCCCGACGCCGGCCGAGCGCCGCGCCACCCGCGTGGTCGTGGCGCTGTTCCTCGCGGTCTCCGCCGTGTTCATCGTCGAGAGCACCTGGGAGCTCGCGAAGGGCGCGTTCCAGCTCGATCTCCAGCCCGTCGACGGGTCCAGCGCCGAAGCGAAGGCCTGCTTCGGCGAGGTGCGGCGCCTCGAGGGCCGCATCGATCAGGCGCTGGTCGACGCCTCGAAGGTGGCCCCGGCGGAGGCCCCGCGCGCGTACGCGGGCGCGCTGGGCGACGGCTTCGACCCGCCCGCGATGGCCGCCCTGGAGGCCACGTGCGCGAAGGTGCCGCGAGGGCTCGTCGCGCTCTCGTCGGTGCTCCGCCTCCACCGGGCGGAGGAGGCCACGCTCGCCGGGCGAGCCACGGAGCTCGCCCCGATTCGCGCCGATCTCGCGCGCGCGCTTCCTCCTCCCTGATTTCCACCCGGATTCGTGCTTTAGTCCGCCGGCCGGGCTCAAGCCCCCGGCCCAGAAGGACCATGAACGCTTCCGCCGACTCCGACCTCGCCCAGCCGCCCACGGTGGCGCCCACGTTCGACGCGCTCGACTTGAGCGCCGATCTCCGCACCGCCCTCGCCGAGCTTGGCTACGTGCACCCCACGCCCGTGCAGCTCGCCGTGTTCGAGCCCGCCTGCCGCGGGCGCAACATGGTGGTCCAGGCGCGCACGGGCACGGGCAAGACCGCGGCCTTCGGCCTGCCCATCGTCGACGCGCTCGTCCGCAAGTCGCTTGTCGGGGTCCAGGCGCTCGTGCTCACCCCCACCCGCGAGCTGGCGCTGCAGGTCTGCGCGGAGGTGAGCAAGCTCGCAAAGTTCAAGGGTATCAGGGTGTTGCCTATCTACGGCGGCGCGCCGATGGGCGCGCAGATCGACGCGCTGAAGGACGGCGTCCACGTGGTCGTCGGCACGCCCGGGCGGGTGCTCGACCACCTGCGCCGCGGCACCCTCGACCCGAAGAACATCCGCATCTTCGTGCTCGACGAGGCCGACGAGATGCTCTCGATGGGCTTCGCGAAGGAGCTCCACGCGATCATCGAGACGCTCCCGAAGGACCGCCAAGGGCTCTACTTCAGCGCCACGATCCCGCCGGACATCGAGCGCCTCGCGCAGGCGCACCTGAGCGATCCCGAGTGGGTCGCGCTGTCGAGCGACCAGGTCGGCGCCCTCGAGATCAAGCACTTCACGTACGTCACCTCCACGAAGGGCGACAAGCGCGAGACCATGATGCGCGTGCTCGACGTCGAGGACCCCGAGAGCGCGATCGTCTTCTGCAACACGAAGGACGAGACCGAGCGCCTCGCCGAGGCCCTGCAGAACCGCGGCTTCGACGCCGCCTCGCTGAACGGCGACATGGACCAGCGCGAGCGCGAGAAGGTCATGAGCCGCACGCGCGAGGGCAAGCTGCGCTTCCTCGTCGCGACCGACGTCGCCGCGCGCGGCATCGACGTCTCGCACGTCACCCACGTCATCAACTACGACTTCCCCGAGTCGACCGAGTCGTACGTGCACCGCACGGGCCGCACGGGCCGCGCGGGCCGCACGGGCACCGCGATCTCGCTCATCGGGCCGAAGGACCTCGGCAACCTCTACCTGCTGCGGCTCACCTACAAGATCCGGCCGATCGAGCGCTCGCTCCCCACCTCGGGCGAGCTCCGCACACGCGAAGAGACCGACCTCGTGAACCTGTTCCTCGAGGCGTTCGCCGACGAACCGCTCGCCGAGGACCTCAGCCTCGCCCGGCGCCTCCTCACGCACGAGCGCGCCGAGCAGGTGATCGCCGGCCTCTTGCGCGGCTACCTGGGCGCCAAGGGCGGCGACGCGCCCGCCGCG
>DAORJJ010000769.1:0-2868 GCA_035439005.1 Polyangiaceae bacterium
CGTGACGGCGAGGCCCGCGACGGCCGCGAGCGGCACGCCGAGCGCGAGCGAGACGAGGGCGGGGAGGCCGAGGCGCATCGGGAGTGAATTGGAGCACGCGCCGCGGGCGGCGTCGCGCGGATCCGTCAAGAGCCGCGGACGCGGGGCAGGTGCGGACCCACCTTCCGCCGAGCCGCTCGCGTGGTAGCCTTGGCCCATGGCGAACCTCGAAGTGAGCCCCGAGGGGGCGAACGCAGGTCGATGGCGACCCCGAGCCGCAGGCGAGGTGTCGAGATGAACGCGAACTGCGCCGCGTGCGGCGCGCCCGACGACGGCGAGGCGGTGCTCTGCAAATATTGCCGCCGCGCGGTCAGCGCGGAGGCCCAGGCCCACGCCGTGCCGTGCCCGCAGTGCCGCACCCCGGCGCGGTGGGGCAAGCAGAAGTGCCCTGCGTGCCAGGCGTGGATCGTCGTCGCCTGCGTGTTCTGCGGGGCGCTCTCGCCGCACAACCAGCAGGCGTGCCTGGCGTGCCGCGAGCCCTTCGCTGGCGCCGCCGAGCGCAAGCTGCAGCGGCAGCAGCATCACGCACACGCGCAGTCGATGCAGACCTTGGGCACGGTGGGGAACATCGCGGCGTCCTTCCTCGGCGCGGCCGCGGGCGTCGCCGTCAGCCACAGCTGGGACAGCGGCTCGTCGTTCTCGTACGGCGACTCGTCTTACGACGAGGGGAGCGTCGACACCTTCGTCGACAACACCAGCGAAGACACCGACTGGGGCGGCGGCGACGACGGCTCCGGCGGCTGGGACGAGTAGCGCCGCTGCGACCGGGAACTTTCGCGCGCCCGGGGTGTCGAAGCCCCTCGTGCGCGGATCCCGCCGCGTACGCCGTGCGCTGACCGGCGCGCCCCCCCGACCCGCTCCGCGATAGGACGTCCATGCGCCGCTCCACGCTCCTCATCAGCGCCCTCAGCGTCACCGCCCTCGCCTGCGCGACCGTGGTGACCGAGGAGCGCTCCCTGCGCCTCGCCCAGCAAGAGGGCCTCGACATCCCCGCCGCGGACGACGGCCTCCCCGGCGTCGCGAGCCCCATGACCCTCACGGCGAGCGACGGCACCGGCCTCACGCTGGTGTCGCTCACGGCGTCGGCCGTGGTGGAGGATCCCCTCGCGTTCACCGAGCTCACGCTCGTCTTCGAGAACCCCCTCGATCGCCAGCTCGAGGGCCAGTTCAAGATCACGCTCCCCCAGGAGGCCTCGCTCAGCCGCTTCGCGATGAAGGTCGACGACGCCTGGCAGGAGGGCGAGGTCGTCGAGAAGCAGGCGGCGCGGCGCGCGTACGAAGACTTCCTCCACCGCAAGCAGGACCCCGCGCTGCTCGAGCAGGGGGGCGGCAACGAGTTCGCCGCGCGCGTCTTCCCCATCCCCGCTCGCGGGCGTAAGCAGATCGTCCTCTCGTACTCCGAGACGCTGAAGGGCGACACCCCGTACAGGCTGCCGCTACGAGGGCTGCCGAAGCTGCAGGAGCTCTCCATCGAGGTGCGCGGCGGCGCGGGGACCGGAGGCCCCAAGACCTTCCAGCGGCGCGAGTTCGCGCCGGCCCGCGACTTCCTGCTCGCTGGGCGAGGGGTCGCGCGGAACGCCGCCATCGCGAGCGACGAGCTCGCCATCGCGCGCGTCATCCCGTTCGCCGAGTCGAGGCCCGAGCCCGTGGGTCGCGCGGTCGTGCTCGTCGACACGTCCGCGTCGCGCGCGCTCGACCTCGCCGAAGAGGCGGCGCTCCTCGGACAGCTCGCCGCGCGCCTCCCGCCCGAGACGCTCCTGTCGGTCCACGCGTTCGACGAGGAGGTGGCGCCGCTCTACGACGGGCCCGCGGGCGGCCTCGGCGAGGCCCCGCTCACGGCGCTCCGGGCGCGACGCGCGCTCGGAGCGTCGAACCTCGAGCTCGCGCTGCAGCACGCGAAGCTCGTGGCTCAGAAGGCGCCAGGGACCAAGCGCGTCATCCTCCTCACCGACGGCGTGGCCTCCGCCGGCGAGACCGACGCGGCGAAGCTCGCGGGCGCCGTCGAGGCGCTCGCGGGCGCGGGCGTCGAGCGCCTCGACGCGGTCGCCGTCGGGAGCGTCCGCGACGAGGCGTTCCTCCGGCGTATCACCGGGAACACACTCAAGAATTCCGGGGTCGTGCTCTCGTCCGACAGGGGCGCGGAGGTCATCGCGCGGCGCCTCGGTGAGGCGTGCAGCCGCGGCGTGCCGATCGCGATCGAGGGCGCGCGGTGGTCCTACCCGAGGGTGCTCGACGGGGTGCAGGCGGGCGACGAGGTGCTCGTGTACGCCGAGCTGTCCGAGCCCCGCCCCCTCGTGGTGACCGCGGGCGGGCACACGTTCCGTCCTGCGCCTCACAAGGTCGAGCGGCCCCTGCTCGAGCGGTCGTGGGCCAAGGCGAAGATCGACAGCCTCGTCGCCGTGCCGCTCTCGCAGGGAGAGGCGGCGACGCGGAAGGCCATCGTCGACCTCTCCACCAAGCACCGCGTCGTCAGCCCGCACACCTCCTTCCTCGTGCTCGAGACCGAGCAGGACTACGCGCGGTTTCACATCGACCGCCGCGCGAAGCTCGACATCCTCACGGTCGCCGATGGCCGCGTGCAGGTGGTGCACCGCTCACGCGGCCGAGACGACGACGACGCGCCCGGCGTCGGGACCCGCGCGAAGGGCGAGGAGAGCGCCAGGACCTCACCCTGGGGCAACGAGCCTCGCGTGGCCCGCCAGGCCGCGCTCCGCGAGGGCGCGGAGGTCGGCGGCGCCGACCCGCTGAGCGCGCGCGGCAACATGTGGGGCGACGCGATCGGAGACTCGTTCGGCGCCGGTGGACTCGGCCTCAGCGGCATCGGCGAGG
>DAORJJ010000770.1:0-2865 GCA_035439005.1 Polyangiaceae bacterium
CGGGCGGCCTAACAAACTATGCACTCCCATGCAGCCCGACTTTCGACAAAGAGCCGAAAATTCGTGGAGGTGGTCGTGCCGCCGACATACACGTTTCCGTCCGCGTCCACGGCGATCGCGGTCCCGTAGTCGTAGCCTCCGCCGGTGAGGAGCGTCGAGAACACCAGCGCGTTCCCGGCTGGCGCGAGCTTCGTCACGAAGGCGTCGGTCTGCGCGAGCTTGATCGACTGGAAGGGAGCTTGGAGTGGAAAGTTGCTCGACTCGGTGGACCCCGTGACGAAGGCGCTCCCTGCGGCGTCGACCGCGATCGCGCTGATCGTGTCGGCCGAAGCGCCCCCCAAATACGTGGAGTAGACGAGGGCGTCTCCGGCAGGGGAGAGCTTCACGACGAAGCCGTCGTTCGTGGTCGCGCTGCCAGACTTGGCGCCTTGAAAGGCGCTGATCGTGGGAAAATTCGTGGAGTTCGTGTAGCCGGCCACGTAGGCGCTGCCCGCGGCGTCGACGGCGATCGCTTGGCCGAGATCGGCCCCCGTCCCGCCGAGGTAGGTCGAATACTCGAGCGCGGTCCCGGCGGGGTTCAGCTTCGACACGAACGCGTCCTGGGCGCTCCCGGTCTGGTGCGCCGCCTGATACGCCCCCATCGTGGGGTAGTCGAGCGACGCCACCCAGCCCGTGACGTAGGCCGCGCCGGCGCCGTCGACCGCGATACCCCACGAGAACTCGTTCGCGGTCCCGCCGAGATACGTGCCGTAGGCGAGCACGGGATCGATCACGAGCGCGCGATCGCGATCGTACTCCCCGACAGTGAAGGAGACGAGGCGGTCGCCGACGAGGCGGTAGCCCGCGTCGACCTCGCGCTCGGCCCCGCCGGGCGCGCGCTGGAAGACGCGGGGGCGAGGCTGCGTGAGCTCGCGAGCCGTCGCGCCCTCGCCGATGCGGATCACGAGGTCTCCCGCGTCGGTGAGCGACAGGCCATCCGCGCCGTCGACCTCGAGCGCGATCGTCGTCGGATCGGCGCCGGGCGCAACGACGAAGTCGTATTCGAGCTGGCCCTCTTCGCCGTGATAGACGAGGTCCACTCCGTCGAGGACCCCGGGGTAGGTGATGCGCCCAAAGTTCGGGACGTCCGTGTGCCACTTGGTGGGATCGCGACCCAGGAGGTAGTTCGATCGGGTCACGAGGCGCGCCTCGGCGGAGGGCGACACGCGCCTTGCCCCGGCGACGCGCAGGGTGATAGGCGCTTTCCGCCCGGCGAGCTCGAGCGTCGCCGCGTCGTCCCGCAGAGAGAGCGTGAGACCGCGGCTCCGCGCGACGAAGCGAACGTCCGCGCCGTGCTGTCCGACGTTGGCCTCGAAGCGCATGGGCAGCGCGTGCCCGACCGCGCGCGCTGCGGGGGCCGACAAGGCGCGCGCCGGACCGACCGCCACGCGCGCGGGCGACGCCTCACGCGGCGCGGGGGGGAGCGCGGCGGGCCGCGCGGCCGCGAGCACCAGGAGCCAGGACACCGCGCCGAGCCTCACGCCGCGCATCACCAGGGTTCGCATCGTCTCACGCTATCAGAGCCCGCGAGCGCTGCGCGCGCCGCGAAGGGAGCCGCGCGAGCGCTCGTAGGCAGCGTGAGGGTGGGCTCTCCCAGCTCGGCGAGGTCCCCGGACCGAGACCCCGCGGACGTCGGGGCCCGCGCGGCGACCTCCGAGGTGCCACCAGACCTCGGACCGCGGCGAGCGCGCGCTCGCGTCGCGGCGCCGGACTCAGGGTCATTCTGACGCGGGGTAGGTCGGAATGATGGACACGCGCGCGCTCGCGTCGCGGTGCGAGCGGCGGAACTGTCCGTGCGCCGTGCCTCGGACGGCTGGCATGCGACATGCGAGGCATGGGGCAACTCGTGGCCCGGCCACGCGAACGAAAGAAGGCGCCATGGAAGCTCGCGAGCAGTACACGAAAGACTACGAAGCCCACCTCCGAGAGTGGAGCGCGCGGGTGGACGCGCTGAGCTCGCGCGTCGCGTCGCTCGAGGCGCAGGCGCGGATTGACCTCCAGGAGCGCGTGGACGCGGCGCACGCGCGCCTCTCAGCGGCCAACGCGGAGCTCCGGCACGTGGCCGCGGCGCCCAACGACCGGTGGGCCGACGTGAAGTCGGGCGCGGAGCACGCGCGGCGAAGCCTGGAGGCCGCGGTGCTCAGCGCGCAGGAAGCCGTCGGCGTCGGGGCGGACCCCGCGCATCCGCTCGACTGGGCCCACGTCAGGGAGGCGCTCCGGCGCGACTGGGAGCAGACGCGACACGACCTCGGGCTCAAGTGGAGCCAGGACCTCAACCAGAACCTCGGCGACACGATCGCGCAAGCCGCGCGGGTCGACCCCATCCCGGGGCGTCACGTCGCGAACGAGGCGAGCGCCTGGTCCGACGAGGCCGCGATGCGCTTCGGCTATGCCTGCGCGAGGTCCCAGAAGTACTACCTGCAGAACGAGTGGGACGCCGCGTTCGAGGCGAGCCTCAAGGCCGACTGGCACGCGCTCGCGACGTCGCGCGAGTGGCCCGAGGTGCGACTCGCCGTGCGGTACGGCTGGGCGCGCGCCAAGACGGCGCCGGAGGGCGTTCAGACGTTCGACGCGCTCGCGATTTGAGCTGCGCGCGGTCGTTGGCGGCTCGGCGGCGCTCGCGGGCCCACCGTCGCGTCCTTGGCTCCTGTCTTTGAGAGGCGCTCGGCGCCCGAGGTCTAGCAGCCCGTTGATTTACTCCCGTCGGCCCGCCGCCGCCGCATCCCGACCGCCGTCGTTGCGATCCTGCGGTGCGTGCTCACCTAGAAACTTAGGCTCCGCGCGCTCCTCGGATCGCGCCTTGGCGGGCCGGGCGCGGACGACGCC
>DAORJJ010000771.1:0-2853 GCA_035439005.1 Polyangiaceae bacterium
CCGAGGCCGCGCTCGCGGGCGACGACGGGGGGGCGGTCGACGCGCTCGAGGGGGCGGGCGGGGCCGCGGCCGGCGCCGGCTCGACGATCTTCGCGGGATCGCCCAGGAACTCGAAGTGCATCGTGTCTTGGAGCACGTCGTGACCGAGCCAGTAGAAGCCGAAGCGCTCGAAGATGGCCACCCAGCTCTTGGGCATCGCCATGCGCTCGTAGATGCTGCTCACGCGGCGTTGGCAGAGGGGGTGCTCGGTCCACGGGGCCACGCACCCGCAGCAGGTGTTGAGGTGCGGCTCGATGTCGATCGCGATGCCGTACACGTGGTTCGAGATCTCGCTGCCGCGGTAGGTGTTCGAGAAGCGAATGCCCCCCATCGAGTGCGGGTGGTATTCGTCCTTCGCGGGCGTGGCCTGGAGGGCCGCCTCGACGCACCGGAGGGCGAGGCCGACGTGTTTGTTCACGGTCACGGTCATGCCCATGAACGAGACCGGCTCTGCGTAGAACCGGGGCGGGTGGGCGTTCCCCGAGGGGCTGCCGAAGCCCGGAAAATAGCCGTAGTGTTCGGTGCGGTACTTGATGGCCTCGGCGAGCGCCTTGTTCGAGTCGGTGCCCTTCTTGAACCAGTTGCCGCGGATGAGGAACGGCTGCGGAGGCTGCTCGAGGCAGCGCATCGGCTTGCCGTCGACCTGGACGGTGAGGGGCGGGAGCGGGCGCGGGGTCTCCTCGGCCGGGGGATCGGGCGCGAGCGTGGGGCGCGGCCTCGGCGCGGCGGCGGCGGAGGCCTGCGCGGTGGGGCCCGGCTTGTGGGCGGGCTTGTGGCCGGCGGCGCGGGGCCCCTCGGCGACCGACGCGGAGGCCGCCAGCAGCAGCGCGACGCCGAGGCACGCCGCGGCCCCCGCGCGAGCCACGCGAGACGCGCGATGCGCGCGAGGCGCGGACGACAGCACGATGCTCGAGGGCTTGGCCATGGGTGCTCACGGCATAGCGGAAACGCGCGCGGACGCCAAACGAAGCGGGGAGGAGAGAGGCGCGCGCCGGGTTGCCTCGCCGCCGGAGCGAGGTATGGTGCGCGGATGAAGCACACGTCGGCCCTGGCCACCGCCCTCGCCCTGCTCTCTCTGTCCAGCGTCGCGAACGCCGCCGTCCCGGCGTTCCCCGGCGCCGAGGGCTTCGGCGCCGTCGCCACGGGCGGGCGCGGCGGCAAGGTCCTCAAGGTCACCACGCTGAACCGCACGGGGCCGGGGTCGCTCCAGGCGGCGCTCGACACCGCGGGCCCGCGCATCATCGTCTTCGCGGTCTCGGGCGTGATCGAGGGCAACATCGACATCAACCGCGGCGACGTGACCATCGCCGGGCAGACCGCGCCCGGCGCCGGCATCACCATCCACGGCCACCTGTGGACCGAATACGACAACAACGTCACGAACGTCATCGTGCGGCACGTGCGGGTGCGCCCGCCGCCGCTCACCGGGCCGAGCGCCATCGGCGAGCAGTACGACGCCATCCAGTTCTCCACGGCCGATCGCTTCATCCTCGACCACGTCACCGCGTCGTGGGCCTCCGACGAGACCGTCGACATCTACGAGGCGAAGAACGGCACGGTCCAGTACTGCAGCATCGAGGAGTCGAGCACCAAGGGGCACCCCGAGGGGTCGCACAACTACGGGCTCATCAACGGCCCGGATGGGCACCACGTCTCCATCCACCACAACCTGTTCGCGCACCACATCCGCCGCGGGCCGGCGGTGGCTACGGGGCCGACCGAGATCCGCAACAACGTCCTCTACAACTTCCAGCAGGCGTTCGTGCACCACAACCCCGCGGTGGGGCAGTTCAACATCGTGGGCAACACCTTCAAGCGCGGCCCCTCGTCGGCGCTCCAGCCGTTCTTGTTCGACGACGAAGAGCCGAACTCGGGGCCGCCGCAGTACTACCTGAAAGACAACATGATTGACGATGCCCCGACCTTCTCGGGCGTCATCAACGACCCGTGGGCGGAGGCCAGCAAGTATGGCGGGCTCCGCAACCTGGAGGGCGCGAACCGCAAGGTGGCGACCGAGAACAACCTCGCGGGGCTCACCTACAAGGTCACCACCCAGTCCTCGCAGGTGGCCTACGACCTCGTCATGGCGAAGGCGGGCGCGTTCCCGCGCGACGGCGTGGCGCTCCGCACCTTCGACGAGGTCAAGAACCGCACGGGCAGCTGGGGCGCGAAGCCGCCGGCCAACCTCATGGCGGGGCTCACGCCGGGCGCCCCGCCGGCCGACGCCGACAACGACGGCATGGCCGACACCTGGGAGGCGAGCCACGGGCTGTCGTCGTCCGACCCGAACGACCACAAGACCGTGCGCCCCTCGGGCTACACGGCCATCGAGGAGTACATCAACGAGCTCGCGGACAGCATCGCGGGTGGCGCGCCCCCTGGCCCCGGCCCTGGCCCCGGCCCTGGCGCCGACGGGGGCGTGGACCCCACGACGGACGGCGGCGTCCCTGGTCTCCCCGGCCTGCCCGGCCTCCCGGGCGGCGGCGGGGGCGGGAGCGACCCCGGCGCCGTGAGCGCCGGGAGCTCGGACGAGGGCGGCTGCGCGGTGGCGCCCGCCACCACGCGCGAGGCGGGGGGACGCCTCTTCGGGCTCGCGGGCCTGCTCGGGCTCGCGATCGCCGTGGCCCGCCGCGCGCGCCGAGGGCTCGCGCGCTAGCTCCGACCGCTCACGACGGGCGCGCCGGCGCGGCGTTCGCGCGCGCGAGGAGCGCGTCGACGCAGGGGAGCGCGACGGCGGTCACGGCCTCGTCGCGCGCGCCACGGCCACCGACCCAGCCGCGCGGCCCACGCTCGCCGAGCTCCGCGCGGCCGTCG
>DAORJJ010000772.1:0-2850 GCA_035439005.1 Polyangiaceae bacterium
CCTACGCCCGCGCGAACGCGCGCGGCGCACGTGGACAGCCCGTCTCGCTCGGTGACCGCCCCGATGGCATGCCGTCGACGGCTCCGACGGCGTGCGCGGGCGCTCGCTGCTTCGTCGCGGCCACCACCGACGGCGCGCTCGACCTGCAGGAGCTCCTGCGGCCGCCGCGCGGGCAGGCGCTCGCGTACGCGGCCTTCGTCGTCCGGGCTCGGCGCGCGGTCCGCGCGGTGCTCCTGGTCGGCGCGGCGGACGGGCTGCGCGTCACGCTCGACGGGCGCGAGCTGTTCTCCCGCGACGAGGCGCGCCCCGCCCGCGCGGACGACGACGCGGTGCCGCTCGATCTCTCCCCGGGCGACCACACGGTCGCGCTCGAGCTCCATCAACACGCCGGCCCTTGGCAGGTCCGCGCCCGCCTCGTCGACGAAGATCTCGTCGGCTCGACGGAGCTCACGCTGCGGATCCCCGGCGCGCTCCCGCCCGGCGCCGCGCGCGCCCACGTCACCCTCCACAGGTCGCTCGACGCGGCCGGCCGCGAGCTCGCCCCCGCGCTCGACGTCGCCTTCCCGGACGGCGCTCGGGCGGGCGACGCGCCGCGCATCCACGCGACCCTCGCCCGCGGTCCGACGGTCGTCTTCGACGTGGACGCGGGGATCGCCCCGCGGGACGGGACGCGCGTCGAGCTCCCCGCGGTCCGCCTCGACGAGCTCGGCGACGGCGCGCGACTGAGGGTACAAGTAGGCAATACGAAAGAGGAATTCGCGGTCGCTCCCTCCCGCGCGGTCGCCGCGGCCGTCGCGCTCGCGGCCAGCGCCCTCGCGACCCCACCCTCGCCGGCCCTCGAGGACGCCCGGGCGACCGTGGCCCTGCTCGACCGGCGGCTGCGCGAGTTCGTGGCCGAGGGCGATCCCGACACGGAGGCCCAGGAGGCCGAGGCGCGGGAGCTCGCGCGCGTCGCCGGAGAGCTGCTCGCTGGCCGAGACGGCGTGACCGCGACCCACGGCGCGACCCGCCGTGGCCTCCGCGCGAGCGCGGACGGGGAGCTCACCGAGGTCGGGGTCTACGTGCCGCCGAGCTTCCGCGCCGATGGCGCGCGGCGCTACGGGCTGGTCGTGGCCCTGCACGGCCTCAACGGGCGGCCCATGCAGATGCTCCGGTGGTTCTTCGGGAAGGACGACCCGCACCAGAACGGCGCCTGGGAGGACCGCCACCCGACGCCCCTTCCCCCCACGGACGTCTTCGTCCTCGCGCCCACGGGCCACGGCAACGGCATGTACCGCGAGCTCGGCGAGGTCGCCGTCATGGACGCGGTGCGCTGGGCCCTCGCGCGCTACCCCATCGACCCCGCGCGCGTCGCGATCACGGGGCCCTCGATGGGCGGCATCGGCGCCGCGTCGCTCCCGCTCCGGCACCCGTGGACGTTCTCCGCGGCGGCGCCGCTCTGCGGCTACCACAGCGTCTTCGTGCGCCGCGACATACGCGGAAAGGCGCTCCGACCGTGGGAGCGCTTCCTTGGCGAGGAGCGGTCGAACGCCGAATGGGCACCGAACGGGCGCGGGCTGCCCCTCTTCATCGTGCACGGCACGTACGATCTCCCCGAGGAGCACAGCGGCGTGCTGATCGACCGGTACAAGGCGCTCCACTTCTCCGTGAAGCACGAGCACCCCGCGCTCGGCCACAACGTGTGGCAGCCCACCTACGAGAACCCGGACACCCTCCGCTGGCTCACCAACATGCGCGCCGCGCTCCACCCGCGCTCGTTCACGTTCCGCACCGCGCGACCACGCTGGGGACGGAGCGCGTGGGTGAACGTCCGCGCGCTCGATCGCTCCGACGCGTGGGCCGACGTGCGGGCCCGGGCGACGGGCCGCGCGAGCGCGGAGCTCGCGACCCGCCACGTGGCCGAGCTCGAGCTGCTCCCGGACGGCGAGCTGTTCGACGCGGTGGCCCCGCTCGAGCTCACGGTGGACGGCACGAAGCTGACGCTCCCGCCCGGGGCCCCACGGGTCGTGCACGCGACGCCAGCGGGCTGGGCCCCGGGCGCCCGCCCCACGGCGCCGTGGCCGCCCGCGAAGGCGGGGGCGCTCACAGGGCCGCTGCGCGACGTCTTCCACGAGCCGCTGCTCTTCGTCTACGGCACCTCGAGCCGGCACGACGCGGCCGCGAACGAGCGCGTCGCGCGCGCCTTCGCGGCGGTGCGCGCGGGGGTCACCGCCCGCTACCCCGTCCTCAGCGACGCCGAGTTCTTCGAGCGCGGCGAGCCGCTCGCCAACGACCGCGCCCTCTTCCTGGTGGGCTCGGCGCGCTCCAACCGGGTCGTCGCGGCGCTCGAGGGGCTCCGGGCCATGCCGCTCACCCTCGACGGCGAGCGCGTCCGCCTCGGCGCGAAGACCTACGAGGGGGCCGAGCTCGGCGCCGCGTACGTCTACCCAAACCCGGCGCGCCCCGATCGCTACGTCGCCGTGGTCTTCGGAGCGACGCCGCTCGGCACCCTCCGCGCGCTGTCCCTGCCCGACCTGCTCCCCGATTTCGTCGTGTACGACGCGGGCGTGGCGCCCGCGCGCGGACAGCTGGTCCTCGGCGGGGCCACGCTCCGCGCCGCCGGCTTCTTTCAGCAAGACTGGTCGCTGCCCGCGAGCGTCGACGACCCGCTCGCGCCGCCCCGTCGCTGAGCGTCAGCGCTGCCCGCGGCGCCCCTTCACGCGGTCGTAGGTGCCTGGAGGTGCCTTCGGCCCGCCACCCGTCCCCGTGGTGCGGCTCGCGCCGCGGCCCCCGTGGTCGACGGGGGCGTTGGGGGTCTCCGGCGCGCGGCCGCGCCCTGCCCCCCCACCCCAGTCGGACGTGACGTCGTAG
>DAORJJ010000773.1:0-2831 GCA_035439005.1 Polyangiaceae bacterium
CCCCCAGCCGCGCCCGCGGCCGCGCCGGCGCGCCCCGCCGGGCCGAAAGACGCGGGGGCCGACGCCTCGTCCGCGGGGGACGCGGGCGCGCCTGCGCCCAAGGCGCCCACGCCCGACACCGACCAGGAGCGCCCCCAGCCGCTCACCGGCGCGTCGTTCAACCGTCAGGGCTCGCCTATCCCCGGCCTCTCGGGCGACACGGAGACCAAGGTGCGCCTCTTCGCGTTCGAGGCGAAGCCCGGCGCGCTGATGGACGAGCCCCTGCGCGTCGACGACGGGTTCATGGTCGTGCTCATCCGCGAGCAGAAGCCCGTGACCCGCGCCGACTTCGACAAGGACCGCGACAGCTACATGACCATGCTCGTGGCGGCCAAGCAGGCCGAGGCCCTCGCGCTCTACGCGAAGCGGCTCCGCGAGTCGGCCAAGGACGCCATCAAGACGCACATGGAGCTGCTCGTGGGCCAGAAGCGCAAGGGCGACGCAGGCCCGGCGCCCGACGAAGACGACGACGGCATGTGAGCCGAGGTCCATTGAGCGCCTTGCCCCAAGCCCTCCCGCGAGCCCTGCCCCCCATCCCGTACGAGACCTTCACGCTCTCGAACGGCCTCGTCGGCGTGGTCGTCCCCCAGCCGAGCCTCCACCGCGCGCACGTCGCGCTGCACGTGCGCGTCGGGTCTCGCTTCGAGACCCACGCGACCAACGGGCTCTCGCACTTCCTCGAGCACATGCTCTACCGAGGCACGCCGACGCTGCGCAGCGCGCACGAGGTGAACCTCGCGTTCGAGTCGCTCGGCAGCTTCCTCTACGCCGCGACCCACTCCGACTTCGGCGTGTTCTCCGTCACGCTCCCCCCCGAGAGCCTGGCGCCCGCGTGCCGGCATTTCGGCGAGGTGCTCGCGTGCCCGTCGTTCCTCGACATCGAGCTCGAGAAGGGCATCGTGTGCGAGGAGATCCTCGAGGACCTCGACGACGAGGGGCGCCAAGTCGACGCCGACAACCTCTCCCGAGAGCTCATCTTCGGCGCGGACCACCCGCTCGGCTTCACCATCACGGGCGACGAGGCGCGGGTGCGCTCGTTCGACCTCGCCATGCTGCGCGAGCACCACGCGCGGCACTACACGGCCGAGAACTCGGTGCTCTGCTTCTCCGGGAACGTCACCGCGGCGGAGGCCCGCGCGCTCGGCGAGGAGTGCTTCGCGGGGCTCGCGCGCGGTCCTCGGGTAGAGCCCCTGGCGTTCCGGCCCACGCAGCGCAAGGCGCGCGTGAAGCTCGTGGAGAACATGGCGAGCCAGACCGAGCTGCGCATCTCGCTCCGCGCGTTCTCCGAGGCGAGCGCCGAGCGCCCGGTCATCGACACGATGATGCGCGTGCTCGACGACGGCATGTCGACGCGGCTCTACCACCGCATCTGCGACGCGCAGGGGCTCTGCTACGACGTGGGGGCGTCGTTCGACGGCTACGAAGACCAGGGCGTCATCGACTTCGCGGCGGGCACGCTCCACGCGCGCACGACCCAGGTCGCGGGCGAGATCCTGAGCCTCCTCCGCGACCTCGCGGAGCACGGCCCGACCGACGCGGAGCTCGACAAGGCGCGCCGACGCAGCGCCTGGGACGTCGAGGCGATGCTCGACTCGCCCGAGGACATCGGCAGCTTCTACGCGGGCGGGCTGCTGTTCCAGCGCTTCGAGACGCTGAGCGAGCGCCTGGAGAAGAACGCCGCCGTCACGCGCGAGCAAGTGCGCGACGTGGCCGCGCGCCTCGCCGAGCCAGGCCGCCTGAACGTGCTCGCGGTTGGCATCCTGGAGGGCGGCGAGGGCAAGCGCCTCTCGCAGCTCGTGAAGGCCTTCCGCTAGAACGTGTATTCTACATGGTGTTGTCCCGCGCGGGGCGCAGGAAGTCGACGAGCAGCCGGCTGACGGCGGCGGGCTCGGTCCAGTGGAGCATGTGCCCCGCCCCCACGAGGCTCTCGCGTCGCACGGACGCGAAGCACGCGAGGCGGTCCGCCTCGTCGGGCGGCTGGAAGCCGCTCGGGCCGCCGTCGACCGAGAGCACGGGGCACGTCACCCGACGCGCGAAGGCCTTGTAGGCCTCGGCGAAGAACGGCATGGGCGAGAGGGTCCGGTGGAGCGGATCGGCGAGCCAGGACAGCGCGCCGCCCTCGTCGGCCCGCGCGAGCTCGGGCACGCGACGCGCGAGCACCTCGGGCTTCACCCCGCTGTGGTTCTGCACGAGCCGCGCGAGCACGTCGGCGTGCGTGCCGATGGGCCGCGCGGTGGCGGCCCGCGCGCGCCGCACGTCCTCGATCCAGCGCCGCATGCGGATGGGTGCGGTCTCGAAGGGGTTGTCGAGCGGCCCGGTGCCCTCGAGCAGCGCGAGGCGCTCGACGCGCTCGGGGAAGGAGCCCGCGTAGAGCGTGGCGACGGTGCCGCCCATCGAGTGGCCGACCACGGACACGCGCGTCGGCGCCTCGGCGGCGCTCCCTCGCGGCACGCACTGATCGACGACGTCGGCGAGGTCGAAGACGTAGTCCGGGAAGTAGTAGTAGCCGCCCTCGGGCACGCGGGGGCCGCGCCCGAAGCCTCGCTGGTGCGGCGCGAGCACGCGGAAGCCGGCGGCGACGAGCGACGGGGCGATCTCGCCCCAGGTGCCCGCGGCGTCCATGAAGCCGTGGAGGAGCAGCACGGTCGGCGCGACGGCCTCGGAGGCGGCCGGCGCCCACTCGAGCACGGACTGGACGAGGCCGTTGGCCCGGATCGAGAGCTCGCGAGGGTTCACGGCGACACCTCGCCTTCGGCTCGGGCTCGCCGTCGACCTTCGTTCGCCCCTCCGGG
>DAORJJ010000774.1:0-2823 GCA_035439005.1 Polyangiaceae bacterium
CGGCCGAGGGAAGGCGCGGCCCCCGACTGGGTGGTGATCATCACGCGCTCGCCGTCGGTGCCGTCGGTGCGTGGCCCTTCGCGCGCTGGGCGCGAGCCCCCCGAGTCGGGCGCGGAGGGCCGCGCCGCCGCCCGGCCGCCGGAGCTGGGGCTCGGGTTCGACCGCGCGACCCGGTCGCGATCCGAGGGGAGCCCCGGGAGCGTCTCGGACGCGCCGAGGTAGTGGCGATCGAGGGCCTCCATCATCTCCGCGGCCGTCGCGAAGCGGTCGTCGCGCTGGATGGCGAGGGCCTGGGCGACGATCGCGTCGAGGTCCTCGTCGACCTCGGGGCGGATCGACCGCACGCGCGGGGCCGGCTCGCTCACCACCTTCGCCGCCACGGCCGTCGCGCTCGTCGTGAGGTGCACGGGGCGGTCCGTGAGCATCTGAAAGAGCGTGGCGCCGACCGCCCACACGTCGGCGCGCCCGTCGATCTCGCGGACCGCGAGGAACTGCTCGGGCGCCATGTACAGCGGCGTGCCGACGATGGCGCCCGACTGAGTGAGGCTCACCTCGTCGACCTCGGCGAACTTCGCGACGCCGAAGTCGAGGACCTTCACGTGGGTGGTGGCGTCGGGACCATCGACGAGGAAGATGTTGGCCGGCTTGATGTCCCGGTGCACGATCCCCACGCGGTGCGCGCACTCGAGGGCGGAGAGCATCTCGCGCGCGACGCACACGGCGAGGGACACCGGGAACGGGCCGCGGTCGAGGGCGTCGAACAGCGAGCGCCCGCGGAGCAGCTCCATCACCATGAACGGCGCAGCGTCGTCGGTCTCGCCCACGTCGAACACCGCCACGATGTTGGGGTGCTCCATCTTGGCGGCCGCCTGCGCCTCCTTCGTGAAGCGCGCGCGGCTCCCCGCGTCGCGGAACGCCGCGGCGCTGAGCACCTTGATGGCGAAGCGCTTCTGCACGCCCGTGTGGATCGCCTCGTAGACGGCGCCCATGCCGCCCGTGCCGAGCAGCTTCTCGAGCCGGTACTTGCCGCCGACGACGGCTCCGATGCGCGACTCCGGGTCCATTCGCGCCCAGTCTACCGCCGATCGGCGCGCGAGGCCGCTCGGCGTGCGCGAGGCGCCCTCGCCGCGCGGTGGGGCGATCGCGGTCGAGCTTTCGTGGTACTCGACCTCCCATGAGCGCGTCACGCCTCGCTCACGTGCTCGTCGACCGCCTCGTCGCCCGGCTCGCCCGCAAAGGGAAGCTCTTCGAGGACGGCTTCGGCGACGTCGCCAAGCTCCGCGGGATCTCCGGCGAGATCCGCGACTACACGCTCGCGCGCGAGGTGGGCGTGGAGAAGCTCGCGTGGGAGCGGCCCGAGAAGACCACGCTCGGCGTGCGCGTCCGGCGCGGCACCTTCGAGTCGCCCCTGGCGCGGCTCCTGCCACCCGAGGCCCGCACCGCGCACTTCGAGCTCCTGTTGCCGCCGCGCCCGCGCGGCGTGTGCCTCCTGCTCGCGGCGACCGCGGAGGAGGGCTTCGCGCGCCGGCGCCTCTTCGCGCGGCACCTGCTCGCCGAGGGCCTCGGGGTCGCGTCGCTGGAGAGCCCGCTCTACGGGCTGCGTCGCCCGGCCGGCCAGGTGGGCCCCCGCATTCGCACGGTCGCCGAGCACTTCGCGCTGAACCTGGCGACCGTCGACGAGGGCCGCGCGCTGCTCGCCTACCTGCGCGCCGAGGTGTGCGAAGATGTAGGCGTCAGCGGCTTCAGCCAGGGCGGCTTCATGGGCGGCTTCGTCGCGGCGCTCTCGCCGTTCCCGCTCGCCGCCATCCTGCGGGGCGCGGGCGACTCGGTGCTCCCGGTGTTCACGCGGGACGCCCTCACCCGCGTCGTCGACTGGCCCAGCCTCGCGCGCGACGCGGGGTCCCGCGGCGCCGCGACGAGCCTCTTCGAGGAGGTGCTCGCGCCGGTGCGCATCAGCCGTCACCCGCCGCCGGTGTTCCCGCGCGCGGCCATCATCGTCTATGGCCAGCACGACGAGTTCGTCGTGCGCCACGAGGCCGAGGCGCTCGCGCGGTATTGGCGGTGCGAGCTGCGCCGGAAGCCGGCCGGGCACGTCACGCAGGCGCTCTTCTACCGCTCGGCGCACGCGCGCGCGGTCGCCGACGCGTTCGAGCGTCTCCGCGAGCGCTGACTCGGCCCGCGACCCGCGCAGTCTTTACGGCTCGAGCACGATCTCGAGCCGGCGGTTCGAGAGCCGGCCCTCGGTGGTCGAGTTCGACGCGAGCGGGCGCTGCTCGCCGAGCCCCTCGGCGCGCACCCCCGACAGGCCCCTCTTGCCGAGGTAGGCCGCGACGGCCTCGGCGCGCGCCTTCGAGAGCTTGGCGTTCTGCTGCTTCGAGCGCTGGTTGTCGGTGTGGGCCTCCACCGCCAGGTGCCCGCCCGGGCGATCGCGCTGGAGGGTGGTCGCCAGCTCGTCGAGCTTCGCGCGCCCTCCCGGCGACAGCGCGCTCGCGCCCTGGGCGAACAGCGTCGACTCCGCGAACGTGAGCACCACGCCGCGCGGCTCGGTGCGCACCGCCGTCGCGATCCGCTTCAGCGCGTCGGTCGCGCGCTGCGCCCGCTCTTCCGCCTCGCGCCGGACGCGATCCGCCGCCTCGAGCTCGCGCGTCTTCCGATCGCTCTCGGCCCGCGCCTTCGCCTCGGCCTCGCGGGCCCGCGCGTCGCGCGCGACCGCGCGCTCCTTCGCGGCCACGGTGAGCTCTGTGAGCTCGCGCTCGAGGCGCACGCGTCGCGCGGCGCTCTCCGCGCGCTGGGCGCGACGGTCGGCGACGAAGGCCAGGCTGG
>DAORJJ010000775.1:0-2820 GCA_035439005.1 Polyangiaceae bacterium
TGTCCGTTGGCCTGCAGACGGTCCCGGTCTACGCGAGCCTCCTCCCCGAGGAGGTCGGCTTCATGCACGCCGACCCGGGCGTGGTGCTCGTCATCGCCGAGAACAAGGGGCAGGTCGCGAAGGTGCGCGCCATGCGCGACGGCTTCCGCTTCTTCGACAAGGAGTACACGCGCGACGACCTCAAGCTGCGCGGCAAGCTCATCGTGGTCGATCCCGCGGGGCTCGAGCCCGCCGACGACTGGGAGAGCCTCGCCGAGCTCGAGGCGCGCGGCAAGGCCAAGGTCGCCGAGCTGCGCGGCGAGATGAAGCGCCGCATCGACAAGGTCAAGCGCGAGGACATCGCGACCTACACGTACACCTCGGGCACCACCGGGCCGCCCAAGGCCGTCGTGCAGACCCACGACAACATGCTCTCCATGCTGGAGAGCGCGGACGCCGTGGGCATCTTCGGGCCGAAGACCCGCGAGGGCGGGCTCTTTCTGTTCCTCCCGCTCGCCCACTCGTTCGGGCGGCTCATCGAGCTCGCGGGGCCGTTCTTCCAAGCGCCGCTCGTGATCTCGTCGGTCCCCACGTTGGCCGCCGACCTCGCGTCGTCGCGCCCTGGGTTCTTCCCCGGCGCGCCGCGCGTGTACGAGAAGGTGAAGGGCAAGATCGAGGCGGGCGTGGCCTCCGCGCCTCCCCTCCGTCAGAAAATTTTCCACTGGGCCATGGGCGTCGGCAAAGAGACCGTGCCCTACGTCCTTCAGGGCAAGTCGTTCCCGCCCTGGCTGGAGATCCGCCACGCCATCGCCGACAAGCTCGTGTTCTCCAAGCTCCGCGCCCGCCTTGGCTTTGACCGCGCCGAGATCCTGCTCTCAGGCTCGGCGCCGCTCCGGGCCGACGTGCACGAGTTCTTCTTGGCGCTCGGCCTCAACCTCATCGAGGCCTACGGGCTCACCGAGACCTGCCCCGGCCTCACCACGAACCGCCCGGGCAAGATGAAGATCGGCACCGTGGGGCAGGCGTTCAAGAACGTCACGCTCAAGATCGCGGAGGACGGCGAGATCCTCGCGAAGGGGCCGAACATCACGTCCGGTTACCTGAACCGCCCCGACGCGACCTCCGAGGCCTTCGACGCGGAAGGCTGGTTCCACACGGGCGATCTCGGCTCGCTCGACGACGAGGGCTTCCTCTCGATCACCGGCCGCAAGAAAGAGCTGCTGAAGACGAGCGGAGGCAAATACATCGCCCCCGTGAAGATCGAGGCGCGCCTCAAGGCGCCACCGTTCGTGCAGGAGGCCGTCGTCATCGGCGACAACCGGAACTTCTGCGTCGCGCTCTTCTCGCTCGACACGGAGAACCTCACCGAGTGGGCGAAGAACGAGGGCATCGAGCCCGAGCCCAGCCACCCGCGCATCCGCGAGGTGCTCCAGGCGCACGTGGTCGAGGTGAACGGCACGCTCGCCTCGTTCGAGAGCATCAAGTACTTCGAGGTGGTGCCCACGCCCATGACGGTCGAGGGCGGCGAGCTCACCGCGAGCCTCAAGGTGAAGCGCAAGGTGGTCGTCACCAAGTACGCCGAGCTGGTCGAGGCGATGTACTCGAAGGCGAAGCCCGGCGCCGACTAGCGCCGCGCCTCGCTCGGAGCCGCGGGCTCGCACGCTGGGCGTTGCCCTCACACGGGCAGCGCTCGCGTCGAGCGTCGCGCGGTCATGCGCCGGGCGCGACGGGGCGATGTGGCGCCTGCCCACATGCCGTCGCGTCCACCGCGCCTATCTATCTAGGCGCCGTACTCGAGCGCGGCCACCGTCTCGAACAGCGCGTACACGGTCGAAGAGCTCGAGAACTCGAACGTGAGCCCGATGTGCGCGAACGACCCCGGCCGGGACCACGCGACGATCGCCGGCACGACGATGGGGTCCCACCGCGTCGGAGACGAGAAGCTCAGCGACACGCGCTCGCCGACCGGCAGGATGTCGACGGCCTCGAGGCGCGCGCCCGCGAGGCTGAGATCGACCAAGACGCACTCGCGCACCACGCCACGCGCGGTGGTGAGCTGCGCCGGATAGCGGACCCTCTTTCGGGCCTGCGACCGGAAATGATGCGGCCTCTCCACGCGCGGACGACCCTACCACGGTCGGCGCCGGGCGGCCCCCTTTCCGGGCCGCCTCTCGACCCGTGTAGGAGTTGGCTCTTTTCGGCGAAGGTCGGGTAACATGGGCCCGGTTCCGCACGGTCCTGTTGTCGCCTCCTTTTTGTCGCCCCCTCGCCTCCTGTGGCTGGAGATCCCTCGTCCATGACCTCCGATACGCGTAAGGACAAGCGCGCGCGAGTCCCCGGCCTCACGGTCCGGTACAAGAGCGCGACCAACGACGAGTTCATCGACAACCAGTCCCTCGACGTCAGCGTCGGCGGGGTGTTCGTCAAGACCCAGACCCCGTTCGCTCCAGGCACGCTGCTGAAGCTCGAGATCATGGTCGCGAGCGAGTCGTCGTCCATCGCGGGCGTCGGTCGGGTCGTGTGGAAGCGCGAGCCCACGCAGGCGGCGGCCGACCGCCCCCCGGGCATGGGCGTCAAGTTCATCAAGATCGACGACGTGTCACGGCAGACCATCGACCGCCTCGTGACCGCCGCACTGGCCGCAGGGCCCGCCGAGCCCGTGGCGGCCGCGCCCCTCCCGAAGCCCTCCGCGCCGCCGCCGCGCGCCCCCGCACCGGCGGCGTCCGCTGCCCGCGCCGCTCTGAAGGGGACGGTCCCATGGGATCCCGGCGCCGCGCTCGAGCCGCCGCCTCCCGCGGACGAGCCGCAGGTGGAGTCGCGTCGTCGCCCCGCGGGGGTGCC
>DAORJJ010000776.1:0-2819 GCA_035439005.1 Polyangiaceae bacterium
CACATCTGCGACGTGCTGAATGGCGCGCATGACGCGCTGATCGACATCGCGGCGCAACTGATGCACGACGACCCGACGCGCGCGCGGACCCGCGGGCACGTGCGCCCGAGCCCGGCGGCCCCGGCGGCTCGCGCGCCGCGGTTCGTGACCGGCGCCGTCGGGGTCATCCCGGACCGCCCGCGAGAGGGCCCGAAGCTCGGGCGCGTGCTCGCGGTCGTCGGCGTGCTCGTGGCGATCGTGATCGCCGGCGTGCTCGCCGCGCCCGCCGTCGCGAAGCTGCGCATCACGCGGGCGGCGGCGGCGCGCGGCCTCGACCTCGAGATCGAGCGCGCGAAGGTGAACTTCTCCGGCATCGATCTCGAGCGCGTGCACGCCACGGGCGGCGGGCTCCCGCTGAAGACGGGGACCGCCGAGCACGTCCACATTTCCTTCAGCGGGAACGTGGGGATCCAGGGGCTCCAGATCTCCATGCTCGGCGCGGCGAAGGACCTGCCCGCGGCGCTCGATCTGCTCGGCGCGGGCAGCGCGGGCAGCTACGAGCTCGACGCCACCGGCGTCGAGATCGAGTGGCGCGAGCCGTTCGGGAGAGGCACCATCCTCGAGACACACGACTGCAAGTTCGGCCTCGCCCACGAAGAGGGCGTCGCCGAGGTGCGCGGCCTGAAGCTCTACTCGGCCGACCTGACCCTCCGCGCTCCGCAAGGCAAGGCCGGGCCGTTCACGCTCAACATCGACGAGAGCGAGTCGCGGCGGCGCGCGCGGCTCGTCTTCGAGCCCGGGAAGCTCGAGGGGCCGAACATCTTCGTCATCCTCGGCGGGACCGCGGCCACCACGCACGTCAACGCGCGCATCCCGCGGACGACCCTCTCGGCGCTCCGCGTGCCCGCGCCGTTCGTCGGCCTCCCGGCCGGCGTGGATCCCACCCTCGAGGTGAACGCGGGGGTCTCGTTCGAGCCCGACGGGCGCGTCCGCGGCGAGGGCAAGGCGATGGTCGCGGGGCTCGCCATCGCGGGCAACCGCGCGAAGACGCCGCTCGAGCTCGACTTCTCGCTCGTCGGAAACAGCGGGAAGCCGGTCGAGATCTCGCGGGGCGTGGCGACCTACGGCCCCATGACCGCCACGTTCGGCGGGCAGTTCACCCGCGATCCCGTCCGCGGCGAGGTGCGCTTCGCGACGCGCGCGCTCCCATGCCGTTCGTTCGTCGCGGCGGAGGCCCGGTCGAGCCTCGGCGCCGCCGGCGCGCTGGCGGCCGAGCTGTTCGACCACGTGGTGCCGGTCACCGGCTCCGTGAACGTGAAGGGCACGTTCACGTTCGACCCGCTCGAGCTCGGGGCGTCCAAGCTCACGTTCGACGTCCGCGACACGTGCGGCGTCGCGTTGTTCCGGCCGTAGTCCTCGGGCGCGGCGGGTCGCGACGGCTGGAACGGGCCGCGCCAGAGCGTTTCTCCCCTTCCCGCCGGGGCAGAAGTTGCTAAAGAGGGCGTCCCCTCGACTTCCGAGGGATCCCATCCGGAGTATGTCATGCGTGGTTTTCTGAGCCCTGCCCTTCGCCACACCCCCACCGAGCTCCAGGCGCGCTTCGCCGGTTACGCGCGCGGGCGCCGCTCCAAGCTCGCCGCGGCGGCCCAGACCACGCTCATCAAGGCCGACCAGTGGGCCCGCGGCGGCGCCGTCGACGCCCCCGTCGCCGACGCGCTCACGGCCGCGCTCACGCAGGTCAAGCCCAAGAAGAAGTGAGCCGCGCAGCCCCGGTCGACGGCGCGCACACCCGCTGAGGCGCGCCGCGACGCGGGCTTGGCCGCCACGCGAGGCCAACGCGAGGGACCTCTTGGGCCGGCCCCCTGTCGCACCATTGCGCACAGTCACCTACAATTCGACCGACGCGCGCAGACATCGGTGATCGCTTTCCGTTGCGGTCCACACGAACTCAGGGACGATGACTTTGCGCATGCTCGCCCCTCAACACCCCGCGCCGGTCGACCCCGCGAAGGCCGCGATGCTGGAGCTCGCCCGCGTGGCGGCGGCAGGCGACAGCCGCGCGACGGCCCAGCTCCTGCGCGCGGTCGCGCCGCTCGTGACCCGGGTCGTGCGCGCCGTGCTCGGCGGGGGGCACCCCGACGTCGCCGACGTGGTGCAGCAGTCGCTCATCGGCCTCGTGCGCGCCCTCCCCGCGTTCCGCGGCGACTGCGCCCCTGAGGGCTACGCGCAGACGATCGCGATGCGCACGGCGCTGCTCGCCCGGCGCCGCACGCGCGTCGACCGCTCGCGCCGCGACGACGGCGCCGAGACCGACGCCGCCCCGTGCCCCGACGCGAGCCCGGAGCAAGACGCCCTCGCGACCCGCCGGCGCGTGCTGCTGCGCGACCTGCTCGCCGAGCTCCCCGCCGAGCAGGCCGAGGCGCTCGGGCTGCGCATCGTGCTCGGTTGGTCCCTCGAGGAGGTCGCGACCGCGGCCGGCGCGCCGCTGAACACCATTCGGAGTCGCCTCCGCCTCGCGAAGGAGGCCCTCCGCAGGCGCATCGAGGCGACGCCAGACCTCTTGGCCGCGCTGGAGGTGGGAGCATGAGCCTCACGCAGCTTCACCCGGAAGACCTCTTCGACAAGGAGTCGCGAGGCACCCTCACGGCCGATGAGCGAGCCCGGCTCGAGCTCCACGTGGCGCAGTGCTCGCCCTGCAAGCTCGAGCGCCTGCTGCGCGCCGACTTCGAGGCCGAGAACGAGGCGCCGATCTCGTACGGCGATCTCGTCGCGGGGGCGCTCGGCGCGGTCGGCGCGGATCCGGCGGACGCCGGCGCCACGCCCGGTCCGCTGGCCGAGGC
>DAORJJ010000777.1:0-2812 GCA_035439005.1 Polyangiaceae bacterium
GGCCCCCGCGAGAGACGCGGGCCCCAGCGTGGACTCGACCCCCGACGCCGCGTGCCCGGTGGGAACGAAGGCGTGCGGCGGCGCCTGCGTGTCGGTGTCGTCCACCGCCACCGGGTGCGCGACGGCCTCGTGCGAACCGTGCCCGGAGCTCCACGCGGGCTCGCTCTGCATCGGCGGCGCCTGCGCCGTGGGGCCGTGCGAGAACGGATGGGCGAACTGCAATCAGCGCGCCGACGACGGCTGCGAGGTCGACACGCGGGCGAGCGCGCAGTTCTGCGGCAGCTGCCTCAACTCCTGCGGAGACGGGACTCCGCGCTGCGAGCAGGGCCAGTGCGTGCCGCGCTGCGGGGCGATCAAGCTCACGAGCGCGGGGGGTCGCGCGCTGCTGCCGGGCGAAGGAATGGCCTTCGGTGAGGGGGATTTCACCGTCGAACTTTGGATACAGCGCCACACCGACTTCGCCGCGTCAAAGGCGTCGCTGTTCACGAGCAACAGCGTCAACGCGGAGGGGGCGATCGTCATCGTCGGTGACCTCACGAGCCTCCATTGCTCGGTCAACACCTCGACCAGCGTCACCTTTCCGTCGGTGCCCCTCCCGTCAGACCTCGCGTGGCACCACTTCGCGTGCGCGCGCCGCGCGGGCACGCTGACTCTCTACCTGGACGGCACTCCGGCCGCCCAGCAGGTCAATAGCAGGCGCGTGCTCGGCGGAGGCGCAGCCGCGATCGGCCAGATTTATGCCAATTACCAGGCGCTGCCCGCGCTCATTGGCCCGATGCGGGTCTCGCGGTCGTCGCGCTACGGCGGGGCGTTCGTGCCGCGCACCTTCTGGCTCGTGGACTCCGACACGGTCGCGCAGTTCCTGACCGGCCGCGCCTTCGATGGCAGTCTGACCGACGAGGTCGCCAAGAGCTCCGACGCCGGCGCACCGATCACGAGCATCGTCTCAACTACGAACACACCCTGCCCATGAGGTCCGGTATGCGCTCACAGTCTCGGGTTGCTCGATTTGCCGCGCCCTCGCTCGCGCTCCTCACGGCGCTCGTCGCGGCTTGCTCGACGACCGCGCCGACCGCGCCTCCCGCGCCTTCGGTCACCTCCTCCGCGCCAACCTTGCCGAGCGCGCCGCCACCGGTCTGCGCGGCGAACACCAAGCCCTGTGGGGCCACGTGCGCCTCGAAGTCGTCGCCCGAGCTCGGCTGCGCGGGGGCGGAGTGCAGCCCGTGCGCGGTCGCCCACGCGAGCGCCAAGTGCTCGCCCGAGGGCGCGTGCGCCCCGGACACCTGCGAGAACGACTATGGCGACTGCAACGCGAACGCCGCCGACGGCTGCGAGGTAGCGCTCGCCACGTCCGACGCCCACTGCGGCGGCTGCGGAAAGCCGTGCAGCGCAACCACCGCGTGCCGAAAGGGCACCTGCGTCGACCGCGAGGTCGTGGCCGCGGAGGGCTGGCTCGCGACGCAGGGTGAGGGCTGGTGCGGAGACACGTACAACCAGATCGTGAACCTCTGCGGGGACGTCGAGTTCTGCTTTGATCCGCGATTCATGCGCGAGTACCCCACGGGCTTCGCGGTCGACGTGGGCTATGCCTGGGAGTCGCCGACCGCGACCGGGACCATCCTCGCCGGCGGCGGCGACTGCGATGGCCAGAGCTTCGGGTTGTCCATGAGGCCAGGGGGCTTCCTGGAGGCGCAGGGGTTCCTCGCCGGCGCGATAAGCGTGGGCGTGAGGCCGGGGAAGCACCTGGTCAGCTACCAGGTGACGGCGGGCGGCGCCGCGGCCTTCGTGGACGGCGTCCGCGTCGGCCTCGGGAACGCACCCACGGGCCCTATCACGCTCACGGACCGCTGCGGGCCAGGCCTCATTCTTGGACAGCGCATCTCGTACTGGTGGGAGCCGGCGAAGCGGCCGCTCTGGGGCAAGAGCGCGCCGTTCTACGTGCAGATACGTGAAGGATTGAGCGACGCCCAGAGCTACTCGGTGGCGCGCGCCACGACCGCGGGGGTGGGCACGGTGCTGCTCTTCGACAAGAGCGGCGCGCGCGGCAGCACGTGGGCCGCCAGCGTTGGCGGGGCGGTGGGCGTCGCCAAGAACTCGCTCGACGGGACGCCTCAGGTCGACGCGGGCGCGAGCGCGCCGCTCCCCACGTGGAAGCCGCTCGCCCAATGCAACTTGAAGTGAGTCACCTCGCCCGGGTCGAGCTCGGCGTGGCCGGGTCGGATCTCAGCCCAAGCCAGAGCGCCCCGACGAGGGCGACCACGCTCACGGCGAGGCCGACGTCGGCGATCAGGTAGGCGCGGCGCATTCCGGCGTCGGTGCCGGGGACGCACCCAGGCGCGCAGGCCGACTCGAGCAAGATCTGTTCGCGGTAGCCGGCGAGCCCCGCCACGGTGAACGTGCCGAGGCCCGCGACCGCCACGCCGCCGAAGGCCACCACCGGCCACCAGGCTCTGCCCGGCGCTCGGACCGCGTCGCGCGTCGGCGGCGGAGCCTTCGCAGGGGCGGGAGTCGCCACCGCGTCGGCGCGCGGCGCGCCATCGGCGAGGGTCTCCATGACGGTACGCATGTCACGCAGATGCACGCCCTCTTCAAGCAGGTTACGCAGCACTTTCTGCACCACGCCGAGGGACAGGGCCTTGGGCACCAGATCCTCGACCAGCTTGGGCATATCCTTCGCCAGATGATCGAGTAAGGCTTGCGTCTCCTGCCGCCCCAGGAGTTCGGCTGCGTGCGCGAGAATCAGGTGGTTGAGATGCGTCGCGGTGACCGTACTCGCATCGACAACCGTGTAGCCGTAGGCCTGCGCCTGCTC
>DAORJJ010000778.1:0-2809 GCA_035439005.1 Polyangiaceae bacterium
GCGGGCGGCCCGCGCGCCGGGGCGCTTCACGCGCGGGGCGAGCTGCGACCCTGCGACGCCTTGCGCTGGGGGCGCGCTCTGCTGCGCGAGCGTGTGCGTCGACGCGTCCTCCGACGACGCGAACTGCGGCGCCTGCGGCCGCGTGTGCCTCGAGGCGAAGGTCTGCGTCAGCCGCGACTGCGCGTGCGCCGACAAGGCCGGCGCTGGCGCCAAGGTGGCGTCGCTCTCGGCGGGCTTCGACCACACGTGCGCTCTCTTCAGCGACGGGGCCGTGAAATGCTGGGGCCAGAACGGGTTCTCGCAGCTCGGCGACGGCACGACGATCGACCGGCGCACCCCCGTCCTCGTGCGAGGCCTCTGCCGCGAGGCGCTCGAGGTCGCCTCTGGCGCGGAGCACACGTGCGTGCTCCTGCGAGGCGGGGCGGTGAAGTGCTGGGGTACGAACGGCTACGGGCAGCTCGGCGACGGCACGCTCACGACGACCGACGCGCCCGGGCCGACCCTCGACCTCGGCGGCCCCGCTGTGTCCGTGGTCTCGGGCTGGTACCACTCGTGCGCGCTGCTCGCCGACGCCAAGGTGAAGTGCTGGGGATGGAACGAGCTCGGCCAGCTGGGCGACGGCACCACGGTCGATCGGCGGACCCCCGTCACGGTCGCCGGGATCCGCGGTCGTCCGGTGGCGCTCGCCTCGGGCGCCGAGCACGTGTGCGCCATCCTGAGCGACGGAGGCGTCCAGTGCTGGGGCGTCGCGGGGTTCGGACAGCTCGGCGACGGGTCGGCGGTCACCTCCAGGCTAACACCCGTCGTCAACGCGCTCGCGGGGCCGGTGGAGCGCCTCGACCTGGGCGACTTCCACACGTGCGCGGTGCTCCGCGGCGGCGCGCTCCAGTGCTGCGGCTTCAACCAGTTTGGTCAGATCGGCGACGGGAGCACCGTCGATCGCCTGACCCCGGTCACCGTGCCCGTGGGCGGGCCGACCTCGTTCGTCGCGGGCGGCTACGAGCACACGTGCGCGGTGCTCGTCGGCGGCGCGGTGAAGTGTTGGGGGGTCAACGATCAAGGGCAGGTCGGCGACGGCACGCGCACCGAGCGGCACTCGCCCGTCGCGGTGGGGCTCGGCGCGGGCGCCGTGGCCGTGTCGGTCGCGCTCGGCTACACCCACTCGTGCGCGCTGCTGAGCGACGGCGTGGTGAAGTGCTGGGGCCGCAACGCGCTCGGCCAGCTGGGCGACGGCACGGCCACGAACCGGCTCACGCCGGTGACTGTGAGCGGCCTCCCCTGAGCGTCGGCGCGCGACCGTCAGCGCGCCCAGCCGTTGCGCAGCAGGTTGCCCCGGCCGGTGGGCCAGAGCACGCAGTTGGTCTGCGACCCTGGAACGGTGAACACGAGCACGGCGGCCTTGCCGTCGGTGTCCTTGAGCGACACCAAGATCTCGAGCGCGCCGTCCCCGTCGAGGTCCGCGATCGTGGGGACGGCCATCGACCCGCGCCCCGGGAGCTTCACCTCGTGGAGCTTCGCGCCGCCCGGGCCGAGCACGAAGAGGGCGCCCTTGCCCGCGGCGCCGTAGGTCGCGAAGACGATCTCAGGCGCGCCGTCGCCCGAGAGATCGGCCACCACCACGCCGCCGGTGAGCACGCCCTTCTCCGTCGTGAACGGCGTCGCCCAAAGCTCCTTCCGCGCCGCCGACACGGCGTGGACCTTCCCGTCGAAGCCGGCGAAGAGGAGCTCAGGGCCCTTCTCGGCCGGCGAGATGTCGGCCACCGTGACCTGGTTGGTCGCGGCGATGAGGTTGCCGCCCAGGTCCTCGAGGCCGTCGAGGTACGTGGGGACGTGCAGCGGCGTCTCCCACCCCGGCGGGCGCGAGGCGTCGGCGCGCACGACCCAGAGCCCCACGCCTTGCTTGCGGTTCGACTGCGAGGCGTTCTGCGCGCTGCCGAGCATCACGATTTCGTACTTCCCGTCGCCGTCGAGATCGGCGATCGCGGGCGCCGTGTTCGTGAAGTGCGCCTGCAGCGACGTGGCCTCCTTCTCCGAGTAGCCCTGCCTCGCCTCGGCGAGATCGTGCAGGTAGCGCACGCCCGGGGTCTTGCGGCTGCCCTTGAACTCGGGGGCGGCGTCGAAGGCGGCGCCGGAGCCTTTGTGGAAGCTCGCGTAGGCGTTGTCGTGCGGGACGACGACGTCGTGCTTGCCGTCGCCGTCGAGATCGCCGACCGCCAGGTTCTGGTCGTAGGCGCCCGCGAGGTAGCAGGGCGCGGGCGGCGCGGCCTTCGTGCACCCGCTCGCGCCCGACGCGTTGGGCGGGAATCCGGCCACCGGAGAGCCGTCGCCGTGCCAGGCGGCCACCACGTCGGGGGGGCCGCTCCTGCCCGCGGCCGCCACGAGCTCGAGCTTCCCGTCGCCGTCGAGATCGCCTGCGGCGAGCGACCGGAGCTCGTCGGCGAACGTGACCGGGAAGCCCTTCACGAGGGCGCCCTTCGCGTCGAACACGTACACCTTGTCGCGCGCCGCGACCGCGACCTCGAGCGCGGCGTCGCCCGCGAAGTTCCCCACGACGGGGCTCGCCCAGATGCGCCCGGTGCCCGCGGGCGAGGCCCACCTGGGCGCGCCGTCCGCGCTCCACACGACGACGCGCGCGCCGCGCGCGGCGACCACCTCGAGCTTGCCGTCGCCGTCCAGATCGACGACCGCCGGCGAGCCGAGCCAGCCGTCCTCGTCGTCGTCTTCGAGCGCGGGCTTCCTCGTCGGCGCGGCGACCGTGGCGCTCCCTCCGGTGCCCGCCTTGCACGCGGCCGCGGGCGGCAGGGTCCCG
>DAORJJ010000779.1:0-2802 GCA_035439005.1 Polyangiaceae bacterium
GGGCGGGCGCCGCGCGGCTCGACGCCGAGGTCGGCCTCGGGCTCGCGCGCCTCGGCGCCACGGCCCTCCTCGGGGGGCGGCTCGGGGCGCGCGGGCTTGGTGACGATGCGCGGATCGAACTCGGGCACGATCTCCGAGAAGCTCGTCGCGACCTCGCGCTCGGTCGCCGCGGGCGTGGCGGCAGGCTGCGTGGCGGCAGGCCGCGTGGCGGCAGGCTGCGTGGCGGCAGGCTGCGTGGTGGGCTGCGCGCTCGCCGCGGTCGCCGCGCTCGGCTGCGTCGCCTCGCCGCCCACGGCCGCCGAGAGCTCGCGAAGGAGCTCGCCCGCGTCGGCGTGGCGCTCGGCCTCCTTCAGCGCGACGGCGCGCTGCAGCGCCGACCTCGACGCTGGCCGAGCGCGGCGACGGGCGCTCGCGCTTGTCGAGGGAGGCCATCATGCACTCGGTGCGGTCGCCGTCCTCCGAGAGCGGCGCGCGATCGGTGCAGAGCTCGGTCATGATGAGCCCGAGCGCGAAGACGTCGGTGTACTTGCCGGTCTTCTTGGCCGCGAACTGCTCGGGCGCGCCGTACTGGGGCGAGAACATCTGCATCGTGCTCGACGTCATCGTGTTGCCCGAGGCCTCTTCGTCGCCTTGGAGCACCTTGGCGATCCCAAAGTCAAGAACCTTGACTATGGGGCCACCGCCGCTCGGGCCCCGCGAGAGGAAGATGTTGGCGGGCTTCAGGTCGCGGTGCGCGACGCCTCGCTCGTGGGCGAACGCGGTCGCCTCGAGCACGGGGCGGAGGAGCGCGAGGGCCTCCCGGGGCGGCAGGCGCGTCGGGCTCCCGCGGCGGCGGCGGAGCCACTCGTGGAGGGTCTCGCCCTCGAGCAGCTCCATGGCCATCCACGGCTGGGGGAGCCCGGCGAGCTCGGCGACGCCCATGTCGAGCACCTGCCGCACGTGCGGCATGCCCTTGAACATCTTCCGCGTGAGCTTCGCCTCCTCGTGGAACCGCGCGACGAACTCGCGCTGGGCGGCCTCGGAGAGGTGCCCGGGCACCTTCAGCACCTTGAAGGCGACCTCGATGTCGTCGAGGTTGTCCCACGCGCGGAACACCTCGGCGAAGCCTCCGCGGCCGAGCAAGGTCCGCAGCTGGTAGCGGCCGCCGATGGTCTGTCCCGAGAGCCCGTCGCCGCCGCCAGAGCCTTGCATGCGAGCAGCATTGCGGACCTCGCGCGACCCCGCAAGGGCCGAGTCTACGGCGCCCGGAGCGCGCGACCGGCCGCGACCGCGAGGCCCTCCGGATCGTCGCCGTCGCGGGTCACGACCGCCACGACCGCCGCGTCGAGGTCGACGAAGTACACGGCCTCGAGGTGGAGCCCGGCCACGTCACCGGCGTGGCTCCGCACGGCCCCGAGGCCGCCCGCGGCGTCGCCTTCGGTCACGAAGACGCCGAGGCCGTAGCGCACGCCGGGGTCGTCCGTAGGCACGGTCCGCAACCACTCGGCGCGGAGGCGCGCGGGGATCACCGCCCCGGTGCCGTAGAGGCGCGTCCACCGGACGAGGTCGGACAACGTCGTGACGAGATCGCCGGCCCCGTAGAGCCACGACGGGTGGTGGGTCCGCGTGAGATCGCGTCCGCGCGCGTCGGTGGAGGCCAGCAGGGGCTCGCGGCCGGTCTCGGGCGCGGTGTCGGCGAGCCCGAGCGGGCCGGTGAGCTCGCGGCGAATCAGCTCGCCGAGCGGCGCCCCCTCGGAGCGCTCGAGCACGCGCGCGAGCAGCACGTAGTTCGTGTTCGCGTACAGGAACGGCGCGCCGGCGCGGGCGCGCGGCGTGTGCGCGAGCGCTCGGGCCAAGAGCGCGTCGGGAGCGCGCGGCGTCGGCGTCGAGGCCCAGGAGAGGAACGTGGCGTCGCGCTCGTACGGGAACAGGCCGCTCGTGTGCTGGAGGAGCGCCCGCAGCGTCACGCCGCCCGTAGCCGGGCCATGCACCGCCGCGGGGAGCGGCGCGTCGAGCGAGAGCGCGCCCCTCGCGACCGCGCGCAGCGCCAGGGTCGCCACGAAGGTCTTGGCGACGCTCGCCATGCGAAACGGCTGCGAGCTCCTGGCGCCAGCGCCGAGGAGCGCAGGGGGGCAGCCGGGCGCGTCGACGCCGAGGAGCGCGCTCGCCCCGCGCCGAGGGTGGGACGCGAGGGCCGCCTCGAGGCGCGCGCGGCGTTCGTCGCACTCGCCGCTCCGCGAGAGGGAGCCCGTGGACGCGTCGTCGCTCCGCGTCGCGCTGGGCGCGCTCTCCTTCCGCGAGCACGCGTTGGCGGCCACCGCGAGGTACGCGAGCAGGGCGAGGCGAGCGCGCATGGCCGATGCTCGCACGAACGACCGACCGTTGCGGCGCTCGGCGCGCCGACGGTAGGCTCGGCGCATGCGAAGGTTCGAGCTCAGCGAGGGGACGAGCAACAAGTTCTGGCAGGTCGAACGCGAGGGGGCCTCGGTGACGGTGTGCTTCGGCCGCATCGGCACCTCCGGCCAGACGCAGGTGAAGACCCACGCGTCGGACGCAGCCGCGCAGACCGAGCTCGACAAACTCGTGAAAGAAAAGACAAAAAAGGGGTACCAGGAGGTCGGCGGGGTGGCCGTCTCCCCGAGCCCGGCCCCCGCCGCGCCGCGCGCCGCGAGCCCCGGGGCGGCGAAGCCCCCGTCCCCGTCCGCGAAAAAGAAGCCCGCCGCCGCGCCCGCGCGTGGTCTCGAAGAAGGCGGATTGCAGGGCACTGGTCACCGGGCCGGGGACATTCGCCGCGGCCACACGTCCATCAATCTCTTTCACGGG
>DAORJJ010000780.1:0-2786 GCA_035439005.1 Polyangiaceae bacterium
AGGCGGCCGCCGGCGCGCCCGTCTCGCGCGCGGCGCTGGTCGCGGGCGGCTGGGCGGGGGGCGCGCCGGTGCACGAAGGCGCGCGCGAGCTCGGCGAGATGCTCGACCTCAACACGCTCACCGTGCATTCGGCGCTGGCCGGGCTCCTGCCGGGCATGGTCGCGCGGCGCGCTGGCGCGGTCGTTGTCGTGGGGTCCCGCAACGTGGAGCGGCCCTGGGCCGGCGCGGGCTCGGCGGCCTACACGGCGAGCAAAGCAGCGGCGGTCGCCCTCGCGGAGGCGGTCGCGGCGGAGGTGCTCTCGGCGGGCGTGCGGATCAACTCGGTGCTCGTGAGCACGATGGACACTCCGGCGAACCGCGAGGGTATGCCCGACGCCGATCCCACTCGTTGGGTGTCGACCGAGTCGGCCGCTGGCGTGATCGCGTTTCTCCTCTCCGACGAGGCCCGCGACATCTCCGGGGCGAGCGTGCCCGTGTACGGCCGCGCGTAGGTGCGCTCGCTTCGCGCTACGCCGCGGCGGAGGCCGGTCAGGCGGTGACGCACGGGAGCCATCGTGGACTGCTCTGGGCGCCAGGCGCGCGCGACGCCGCGCGTCGACCACGCGAGTCACGGCGAGGGTGCGCGGCGTGAATCCGCCCCCGGGCCTCGCCGCGCGGTGCTACCGTGTTCGGCGGACGAGCCTTGTAAAAGGGGGAAATCATGCAGGTGTGCCTTCCTCGCGACGAGCGCGATCCGAGCGCTCGCGCGGACCAGCTGGCCTCGAGCCGCGACACGTACCGGTGGGCCTACGACTGGCCGGTCGGCGTCGCGACCGCGGCCGCGCTCCCCCGGGACGAAAACTACCCGGCCCGCTACGTGCTCAGCACGTTCAAGACCTACGCGGAGATTGGCGTCAACCTGGGCCTCATGACCATCGAAGGGTGGGAGCACGGCGGCCTGGCCGAGAGCGTGAAGACGCGCTTCGAATCGCTGGACCGCGACACCCTGCGGGAGCACATCTTCAAGGCGCCGAAGGAGCTGCTGGACAGCCTGCCGCCCCTGCCGGTCGCGTCGTGGGAGTCGTATGAGGCGATGTTCCAGATCTGGCCGAAACCCCCGATCGTGGACGCCTTCCACAAGGCCCCCGGCGACCTCGATCGCGCCTTCGCCTGGCAGCGCGTGGCGGGCGTAAACCCGATGATCCTCGCGCGCTGCCCAGGGGTGCCGGCGAACCTCGCCGTGGACGAGGCGCTCTATCAGCGCGTCATGACGGGAGACTCGCTCGCGCGGGCGACGGCGGAGGGGCGCCTCTACATCGCGGACTACGCCGCGTTCGACGGCCTCGAGAGCGCCGCGGCCGCGGAGGGCGAGTTCAGCCGCAGGGTCTCCATGCCGTCCTCGTCGAGTTCATAGTAGGTCGTGGCGGCGAGGGCGCGGATCGACGCCGAGCGCGGCGCGGGGTCGAGGAAGGCCATCTCTCCGACGACCTCGCCTGGGCCCATCCGGTTGATCTCGCGCTCGGCGCCCCTGCGGTCGCGCACCGTCGCAGCGAGCGCCCCCTCCGCGACGAGCAACATCGAGGCGCCGGGCTCGCCCTCCCGCAGGAGCCACGTCCCCGCGTCGCAGACGCGCACGCGGAGGCAAATCATCAGCGCCTGGAGCTCCCGCTCTTCCAGACCCTCGAACACCGACGCGCGTCGGAGGACCTCCACGTTGGGGCGCAGCTGCATGTCAGGCGAGGGTACCAACTCGAGCCCTCGGGGGTGACAAAATTGGACGCTCGGGCGCTGACACTACACGACGTGGCGCGCCGCCCTCACCCGGACTGGACCCCGGAAGCCGCGGCGTTCACTCGGCTCGGGACGTCCGCCTCGGCCCGCTACTGCGCCGCGAGGGGGGTGCAGTCGAGCGTCCAGGTGCGCGACTCGGCGCCGCGCCGGCGGGAGATCTCGACCTTCGCCGTGGCGGAGCCGTCGAACACCTGCGTAACCTGCTTGTTCGCGGCGGCGTTCGCGTGGGTGACCGTGCCGGTGGGGCAGAGGTCGGCGCCGGCCGCGTCCTCGCAGAGGCGCAGGTCGGAGATCGTGGACTCGACGACGCGGCCGCCCTCGAACGTCGCCGTGCCGGCCCCGTTGATGGTGCGGCAGCGGCTCGCGCGGTCGACGGTGACGACCTCCTCGGCCTTGCGGGTGAAGGCCTCGCCGCGCGCGTTCGTGCCGCTCGTCGTGGCGTGTCGGACCACGCGCCGCCCCTCTGCGGAGAACGTGATGTCGGCCGAGACCAGGCGGGTCGCCGGGCGCCCGTCGATCGTGAGGTTCTCGCTGGCGTGCTCGGCGTGGAGCGCGCCCTCCGCGCCCGCGGTGAAGGTGATCGTGATGTCCCCGTTGACCACGTGCCGGCCGAAGCGGCCGGAGCAGTCGGTGAGCTTCACGTGGACGACGTTCGGTCGCTCGGCGTCGAGGGTCCGCGTCCGACAGCCCTTCGTCTCGCCGGCCGCGAGCGTGCGCGCCGCGAGCGAGGCGTCCGCGGAGGTGAGGCTCTCGAGCTCGGTCGCGCTGACGCCGGTGTCGAGCGCGGACGAGACCGTCGCCGCCTCCTCGTCGGCGGTGGCCCCGTCGTCCGCGGCGAGAGAGCACGCGGAGGCCAACACGGCGAACAGCGAGACGGTGGCGGCGGCGGTCAGGGTCTTCATGTCGATCCTCCGAGGGTGGGCCGACTCCTCCGTGGAGTCGGCGGCGAGCGTGACCGTGCTCTAGCCCTACTTTCGCACGGTGGCACGCCGGAGGCGCTGGTTTAGGCTGGTGCG
>DAORJJ010000781.1:0-2765 GCA_035439005.1 Polyangiaceae bacterium
CCGTCCTCGCCCGGAAGGAGGCCGGCCAGTGGCAGCTGCTCTACCTCGTGGAGGGCGGGGGCGCGAAGGGCGAGGCGTGGCGCCTCCAGCCGCTCGTGGCCGGTCCGCCGGCCTCGGCCCCTGCGCTCTCTCCCGCCGCGCGCGCGGCCGGGTGGGCGCTCGACGCGGACCTCGCGGCCTTCTACGCCGTCCACGACGGCTTCGGGCCGTGGGGCGGGGAGAGCGGCTGGGGCGTGGACGCGGTGCTGCCCGCCTCGCAGCTCGAGGTCCTGCCTGCGGTCATCGGCTACGGCAGCGGGGCCGGCAAGAAGCCCATCCTGGCCGAGGACGGGCTGCTCGCCTTCCTGATCGACTCGGTCGGCAATCGGCGCGGGCTCTACCGCCAGTTCTCGGGGGGGCCGGTCTACAAGAAGGCCGTCGACTGGGACCGATTCACGAAGGAGGTGGGCATGCTCCAGCCGCCGCTCAAGGTGATCCAGGCGCACTTCGTCGCGCAGCTGGCGGGGCGCTGACGGCCCCGAGGCGGGCGACCGCGCTCACCCCCCGAAGGCGCTCGGGAGCTCCATTTGACGGGCGATCTTCTGCGCCGCCTCGGCGCCCGCGAAGCGCCGCGCGAGCTCGAGGCCGAGGTCGAGCCCCGCGGTCACGCCCCCGGCGGTGAGGGTGCCCGCGTCGGCGACGAGGCGCGGGGGCGCGTCGCTCACCTCGGCGCCGAGCCCGCGCAGAGCGTCGACGGCGCTCGCGTGTGTCGTCGCGCGCTTGTCCTTGAGGCGCCCCGCGGCCGCCCACAGCAGCGCGCCGGTGCACACCGAGGCGGCGAGCCGGTTCTTGGGGTAGGTCTCGAGCCAGCGGAGGAACGCTGTGTCTCTCACGAGGGAGCGCGCGCCGGGGCCGCCCGGGAGGATCACCACGTCGTAGCCCCCGAGGTTCGGCCGCACCTTCGCGACGGAGAGGCGCGCGCCGGCGCCCTCCCACACCGACGTGCCCAGCGTGCCCGACACGACCTCGCACGTGCTCTCGGGGTCGAAGCCCATGCTCGCGATGCGCGAGACCGGATCGAGGACGCCGACGAGGTCGAGGAGCGTCATGCCCTCGAACGCGACGAAGCCGAAGCGCGTGCCCACGACCTCGTCGTGCTCGCCGAGGGCCCCGAGCTCGAGGGCGGCGACGATCGCGTCGCGGGGCACGGCGCCGTGGACGTGCGGCATGGGGCCGCGTGGCGTGGACGTCTCCTCCACGCGGTGCGGGATACGCCGCGGATCGATGCGGAGCACGACGGGATCGTCGGCCACGTAGAGGCGCGCGCTCGCCTCCGCCTCGGGGAGGTACGAGGTGTGCACGAAGCCGTCGCGCTCGAGGGAGGCCGGGCAGAGGTCGGCGGCCGCGTCCGCGAGGAGCGCGTCCGACTGGGAGCGAGGGAGGGCGTGGTAGAGCCAGCGCATGCGTGCACTCTGCACGAGCTTTGCCCCGATGGATAGGGCTTTCGAGCGCCCTACCAGCCGGTCTTCGCGCGGATGACCGGCAGGATGTGGTCGGCCAGGCTGCGGTGCAGCGCGATGTTGCCGTGGTACTGGCAGCCGGTCTCTTGGGACGGGACGCTCTCCGGCCACTCGTGGAGGTAGACCTTGGCGTCGCCGAGGGCGGCGCGGTTGGCGATGACCGTGTTGATCGCGTTCCGCACGTTCCGCCGCGTGAAATAACCGGCCGGGTAGACGTCCTTCAGCTGCGCGTAAATCGTGAGGAAAATGTGCGCGTTGGGCGCGTGGAGGCGCACCTTGGTGACCAGCTCCTCGTATTTCGTCGTGAACCCGGCGAGCGGCGCCGGCGGATTCGACGCGTCGTAGTCGGTGCCCCCCAAGGAGACGATGACCACGTCGGGCACGAAGCGGGTGAAGTCCCACGCGCTGGTCGCGTCGTCGGGGAGGGTGCGCGGGTAGAGCACGCCCATCGTGGCGGTGTCGGGGAGGTAGCCGTTTTGGTAGAGGCCCTTGCCCGAGTACGCGACCATGATGGTGTCGGCGCCGAGCTCGTTGCCCACGAGCCCGGCCACCCCGAGGCGCGGGCTGTGGCTCGCGATCACCTGCTCGGCCGTGGGGCAGCTCGGGCCCATGCCCTCGACGCCGTAGCCGTCGATCGTGGAGTCGGCGATGACCTCGATGCGCCGCGCCGGCGTAGGCGGCGGCGAGAGGAGGGTCCCGGCACCGAAATTGAAGCCCATGAACGTGGTGACGCCGAGGTTCCCCTCGGTGCGCTTCAGGAGCTCCACCGAGTGGACGCCGGGCGCGAGCCCGGACGCCAGGGGGTACGTCGCGACGCCGGTGACGGTGACGAGCTGGGTGGGGTCGAGCACGCCGTCGATGAACACGTCGTACCGGGCGGGACCGCCCGAGAACCCGGTCGTGTTGTTCATCGTCACGCTGACCTCGGTGCCGTCGAAGCGGGCCATGACGCGCGACGCGGGGTAGGCGGCGCGCGGGCCCACGGCCGAGCGCGTGTCCCACCGGCCCACGAAGCGCACGGCGGGCGCGGGAGGCACGGCCGAGTCTGCGGCGTCGGCGGCGTCCGCCGCGTCTGCCTTGGCGTCGCTGGCCGAGTCGGCGGCGTCCGCGGTCGCGTCGGCGGCGTCTGCGGCGTCGCCGGTCGCGTCCGCGGTGGCGTCGCTCGAGGCCAGCGTGACGACCACGTCGGCGGCCGGCGCCTTGCTCAGCACCAGCGCGAAGGTCGACCCCGCGCCGCCCTCGGTCGCGGTCAGCGTGGCCGGGGTG
>DAORJJ010000782.1:0-2761 GCA_035439005.1 Polyangiaceae bacterium
CTGCCCTCGGGCTTGCCCCCCGGGCTGCCCGTGCCGCCGATGGGCGTGCGCGGCTCGACGCGCGCGCGTGTGGTGCCCGACCCGGCCGCGGCCTGCCCGGAGACGCACGCGGCGCGCGGCGCGCCCGCGGCCATGGTGAAGCAGCTCGCCGAGGCGTGCAGTCTGCGCCCCTCCGGGCCCCCGCTGTCGGGCACGCTCGGCGACGGCGAGTCGGCGAAGTCATGGCCATTCCGGGCGAAGAAGGGGCAGTGCTACCGGCTGCTCGTCGCCCACGAGCCCGGGCTGCAGGACGTGGTGGTGCTCTTGCGTGACAGCCAAGGAGCCTACGCGACGGAGGGGCCCGAGGTCGCCGTGCCCGCCGGGGGGAAGGTGTGCTTCGAGGCCGACGACGACGCGACCGTGATGGTCTCGGTGGGCACGGGCCGCGGCGCGTTCGTCGTGCAGATCGTCGAGCGCTGAGCGCGCGCCGCCACACCAAGGCACGAGTCGGCGCGCGCCGGCGTCGCAGGGACGAACGCTTGGCGGTCTCGACTCACGAACGCGTGGACCGCCCGGGCTCGTGCGGTTAGCCTCGACGTCTTCACCCACGAACGCCTGGACCACCCAGGGAAAGCCCTCTATGAACCGTCGCTCAGGCGCTCTGTGTTCCCTCGTCGCCGCCCTGTTGCTCGCGTGCAGCACCAAGGGAGGCGAGACAACGGCGCCTGACAGCGGCCTCGCCACGGACGCCGGCAGCGACGCACCGCCGACTGCCCAGTTGGCGCGACCCACGGTGGGCAACTACACAGGCGTAGTCTCCCTCACCGGGGATACGTGCGCGGGGGCCTTCACCTACGACGCCGGAGCCCCGACCGTTGCTTGGAAGGGCGACAACCAATTTACGCTCACCTACTACCACCCAGACCGCGCGGTGACGTGCACCGTCGGCGCCACCATCGCCTGCACCTCGTTCGCGGCGCAGACGGGTGATGCCGCGCCCGACGCCAAGATCACGCAGACGCTCGAGTCCCTGGAGGTCAGCGATGTCACGGGCTCGACCTTCAAGCTCCGCGCGAAGGCCTCCGCGAGCTGTGCGGGCCCCGGCTGCGCGGCGGTCGCCGCCGAAGGCAAGCTCACGTTTCCGTGTGGCTCTACCGTTGAAGCGGCCTACACGCTTGGCGGCTGCGACGTGGTCGCCGCGAACTGCACGGACCCCAAGGCCCCAAAGTGCGCGATCTCGTTCGCCGGAGCGAGCGAGGTCGCCGTCGAGTCGTGCACGCCCTCTCTCGGCAACGGGAAGCTCGGAGAGCCCTGCACCAGGCCCAAAGAGGTTGTCGGCTCAGACACCTGTGGACCCGGTCTCTTCTGCAGCGGGTTGAACCACCCCAAGTCGACGCCCCAAGAGCGTGAGTGCCAATCGTATTGTGCGTGGGATACGGTCTGCCCCACCGGAACGGCTTGTCAGTCGCTGTCGAGTGACAACCGCCTCGGGTTCTGCGGGCAGAAGTGTGTGCCGTTCGGAGGGGGGTGCGCCAGCGGCAACTCGTGCAAGCCCGCCCCGCTCGTCGGGGGCGGGGGCGGTCTCGCTGGGTTCTGCAATTTCGATGGAACGAGCCCTGCGTACGCCCCGTGCAAGGAGGTGCTCGATTGCGGGTCAGACACCACCTGTCGCGAGAAGACGCCGGGGAGTGGCGCGATGTGCAGCCCGTATTGCGACGCGACCCATCCGTGCGCGGATCCCGCTGCCACGTGCACGCCGTTCGCGTCGCCGGAGCTGGCAAAGTTCGGCTCGTGTTTGAAGTAGCGGTCGATGGAACTGCCCCCGGCTGACGGACATCCCGGAGAGAGCGAGCGTATGGCCTCTTTGCCTTCGCTCGGGGACCGCGAATGACGCCCACGCGACCGAGCGCCACGGCCTCGCCGGTGAGGCCGCGGACGCCCACGCGCGGGAGCCACGGCCGGTAGCGCGTCACGCCTCCAAGCCAAAGAACGCCCGCGCGGTCTCGGTGGTCGTACGCGCGAGCTGCTCCCGCGCCTCGCCCCTGCACGCGGCCACGGTCGCGAGGACGTGCGGCAGCGTGGCGGGCTCGTTGCGGTGCGTGGGCGGCCGAGGGCGCAGATCGCGCGGGAGGATGTAGGGTGCATCCGTCTCGAGCATGAGGCGGTCGGCGGGGATCTCGCGCACGAGCCCGCGCAGGTGGGTGCCCCGCCGCTCGTCGCAGATCCACCCGGTGATGCCCACGTGGAGGTCCATGTCGAGGTAGGCCCGCAGCGCCGCGGCCTCGCCCGTAAAGCAGTGCACCACCGCGCGCGTGAGGCGCGGCCGGTAGCGCGCGAGAATGGCCACGAAGTCGGCGTGCGCGGCGCGCTCGTGGAGGAAGACTGGCAGGTGCAGGTCCGCCGCGAGCTCGAGCTGGGCCTCGAGCGCGCGTCGCTGGGCGTCGCGCGGGGAGAAGTCGCGATCGTAGTCGAGGCCGCACTCCCCCACGGCGACCACGTGGGCCCGCGTGGTCGGCTGCTCGCAGAGCTCGCGCAGAGCTCGCAGCGCGCTCGGCCCCGCGGTGTCGGCGTGGTGCGGGTGGATGCCCGCGGTCGCGTAGAGCCGCGGCCCGAAGTCGCGCGGGCGCGACGCGAGGTCCCACGCGGCGCGGCTGCCCTCGACGCTGGTCCCCGTGACGACGACCGTGCCCACGCCCGCGGCCGCAGCGCGGCGCAGGACCGCGTCGCGATCGGCGCGGAACGCCTTGTTCGTGAGGTTCGCGCCGATGTCGACGAGCGGGGT
>DAORJJ010000783.1:0-2754 GCA_035439005.1 Polyangiaceae bacterium
AGAGAGACGCGAGGCGGCGAGCGCGAGGGCGGGAGCGAGGGCGCATCGCGCCACTCTAACGCGAAGTGCCGCGGGTGGGCCGCCGCGCGCGGCCTCAGGACTTCGGCGGGACGGTCGGGCGGCGCGAGGCGAGGATCTCGATGAGGTCCATCTTCGTGATGATGCCGAGGACCGCGCGCGTGTCGTCGGTCACGAGCGCCACCTCACCGCGCTCGAAGATGCGCGGGAGCTCGCCGGCGCTGGCGCCGAGGGCGATCGAGGACACCCGGCGCACCATGACCTCGGCGACCTTGGTGTCGCCCGTCACGCGGCCGTCGACGAGGTGCGAGAGCAGGTCGGTCTCGGTGAGGATGCCAGCGAGCTTGCCGTCGTCCAGCACGGGCAGCTGGGAGATGCCGTGCTCCTTGAAGAGCGCCATGGCCTCCTTCAGCGGCGAGTCGACGCGCGTCGCGACGACGGCGCGCTTCGGCATCGCGCGGAGCAGGTCGCCGATCGTGCCGAGCTCCCAGTCGGACTCGGAGAGGCCGTGCTGCCGCATCCACGCGTCGCTCACGAACTTGGAGAGGTAGTTGCGGATGGAGTCGGGGAGGACGACCACCACGCGCTGCCCGGCCGACATGCCGCGGGCGACCTGGAGCGCGGCCCACACCGCCGCGCCCGAGGAGCCGCCGACGAGAAGACCCTCTTGCCGAATGAGCTGCCGCGCGACCCGGAACGAGTCGCGGTCGTTCGACTTGATCCAGCGGTCGATCACGCCGCGATCGAGCACGTCGGGGATGAAGTCGTAGCCGATCCCCTCGACGCGGTAGCTCTTGATCTCGCTCGGACCGGCGAGCAGCGAGCCCTCCGGATCGACGCCGATGATCTGGCAGCCCGGCACGGCCTTCTTGATGCCGCGGGCGACGCCGGTGATGGTGCCGCCGGTGCCGGCCGTCATGACCACCGCGTCGACGCGCCCGTCGCACTGGGCGAGGATCTCGGTGGCCGTCCCCTCCTCGTGGGCGAGGGGGTTCGACGGGTTGCCGTACTGGTCGAGGATGTGGGAGTTGGGGATGACCTCACGGAGCCGCCGCGCCACGCTGATGTGGCTCTCGGGCGCGTCCCACGCGGCCTCGGTCGGCGTGCGGATGATCTCGGCGCCGAGCGCCTCGAGGACCACCTGCTTCTCCTGGCTCATCTTCTCGGGCATCGTGATGATCACCCGGTAGCCGCGCACGGCGGCCGCGAGCGCGAGCCCGATGCCCGTGTTGCCCGAGGTGGGCTCGATGAGCGTGTCGCCCACCTTGATGCGGCCCTCGCGCTCGGCGTCGAGGAGCATGCGCACCCCGATGCGGTCCTTCACGGACCCACCCGGGTTCATGAACTCGCACTTCGCGAGCAGCTCGCACGGGAGCCCCTGCCCGATTCGCGCGAGCCGCACCATCGGCGTGTCGCCGACGGCATCGCAGATGGAGTCGAGAATGCCCTGGCGCGTCTTGCCGATCATGCGCACGGGATCTCACGAAATGCGCGGCTTTGCTAGCTCTTCCGCGCGAAAAACGGTCAGGCGAACGTGACGCCCGCCGCGGCCTCCCGCAGACGGGAGGCCTCCTCGGGGCGCGACATCATCGCGTAGAGCCGCCCGAGGAAGGTGAGGCAGGCGTGCTCGCCGCGTGGATGGCCGGCCTCCCGCGCCCGCGCGAGCGCGGTGAGCCCCTCGAGGAGGGACTCCTCGAAGCGCGACGCGGCGGCGTACGCAATGGCCAGCGCCAGCGCCGACTGGCTCCGCGTACCGGGCCCCACGTCCGCGCTGTGCCGCACGCGCCGCAGGCCTCGGAGCGCCTCGCCGGTCTCTCCGCGCCGCAGGCGGGCGATGGCGCGGACGCGCTCGGCCAGGACGTCACCGACGTTCGCCGACGCCAGCAGCCGCTCGAGCTGGTCGTGCTGGTTGCTCTGCAGGGCGGCGCGGAGCTGCTCGGCGAGGGTTGGCGCCACGACCGCGGCGTTCGCCCGCGGGCGCGGGGTCAGCGTGCGCTGGAGCTGCGCGAGGTTCGTGAGGATCGGCGCCGCGTCCGCGATGGTGGGCGGCTCCGAGTCCGCCGGGGAGAGCGCCCGAGGGTTCTCCTGGGTGGGGACCTTGGACTCGGTGGCCTCGCTGAGGGGCGAGGTGACCGACGCCGACATGTGGGCGGAGGTAGGTTCCGCCTTCAACAGCACGAAGGTGGGCTCGCTGGCGGGCGCCGAACGCGGCGGCTCCTCGACGCGCTCGGCCGCGGTCACCTCGGCCGACTCCGGCTGGCTCTCGACCGCCGTGTGCTCGTCCGTGCTCTCGATCATTGCCGAGACCGGCGCGAGGTCGACGAGGGTGCGCAGGCGCGCGGCGGCCGCCGCGTGGCGCGCCTGGCCGAGCGCGAGCTGCTGCGCCGACACGATGCGCTGACCGCGGGCCAGATCGCCGGCGGCGACGGCGTGGGCGACGGCGTCGAGCTTCGCGAAGCCGCTCTCGGTCCCCTCGATCACCTCGGCGGCGGCGCGGTGAAGCGCGGCCGCGAGCGGCGCCTCGAGGAGCTGCCCAAGCGCCGTGACGTGCGTGCGCGACGGCAGCGCCACCCACCCGGGCTCCGGCGCCACCAGCCAGCGCGAGCGGAGCAGCTCGGCGACGCAGGCCTCGACGCCGAGCGATTGGCCCGCCGCCTCGATGATCCTGCCGAGCTGCTCGACCCGCGCCTCTCCGCCGAGGAGCGCGACCGCGGCGAGCACGGTGCGGGCGGCGGG
>DAORJJ010000784.1:0-2744 GCA_035439005.1 Polyangiaceae bacterium
CGGCCCACCGTAGCCGCCGGGCGCGGGCGGCGGGGGCCCGAAGCCCGCGCCCAAGGGCATCGCGGAGGCAGACATCGGCGGCGACGGGTACACCGGCGCCGAGCGGTTGGCCTCGGCGAGCCGCAGGGCCTCGCGCTCGCGCTCTTCGGCGAGCTCGCGCTGCTTCGAGGCGTGGATCATCTCGAACATCTTGCCGACGTACTCGGTGACCCGCGCGAGCTTCTGCGCGGGCTCGGCCTCCGGCGGGCCGTCGTAGGAGAGCAGATCGCTCGGGATTTGATACTCGATGAAGAGGCTCAGGAGCTCCTGCGTCAGCTTGATCTCCTTGGTCAGGCTGTCAGGCTCGAGCTTGAGGAGCTGCTCGAGCTGCGGCTTGATTTGGATGACGCACACCGCGAACAGCGTGCTCTCGAGCTGCATGCCCCGGAACGCCTTGGCGAAGCGCTGCTGCTCGGGCGAGAGCGACTCGATCGCGTCGCGGAACTCCTTGGGCGTGGGGAGCTGCTCGAGCATCAGCGGGATCTTGAGCAGATCCTTGTTCTGCACGATGATCGCGTGACGCGGCTCGAACACGTCCGCCGACGCGATGCGGCCGACCAGCAGGATGAAGCTGCTGAACTGGCGCGCCCGCGCGACGAGCGACAGCGCGAGCCCCGACTGGCCCGAGAACTGGTGGGAGATCCACGCGTGGAGGAAGCGCTCGCCCAGGAACGACACGCGCGTGGAGGCGTCGAGCGCGAAGCTCATCGGGTGGCGCGCCTCGCTGCACGCCACGGTGGTGGAGATGGGGTCGGGCATCGCGGCCCCGCGCTCCGCCTCGATGGCGAGCACACCCTCGGGGTAGTGCTCGGGGCGCCGGATCGCGTACGAGAACGGCTTCGGTCGGTACTCGGGCTTGACGAGCTTGCGTTGGTGAAACTCCATGTACGCGTTGAAGTCGTCGGGAGTCACCTCCTTGCCAATCGCGGCGATGAGCTGCTTTCGCAGCATGTCCTCGATGGAGTCGACCGCGAACGCGAGCTGCTGGCACACCTCCCGCGCGTGGAGCAGCGTGACGAGCAGGCCCCCCTCCACGGCGGTGATGAGCGAGCCGTCCGACGGGAACGTGGCCGACAGCGCCCGGCACTTCTCGACCAGCGTGCGCCGCTCCTCGGCGAGGAACGCGCTCGCGAAGGACGCGGGCAAGACGCCCCCGTCGGGCTCGGACGCGCCCGGGCGGGTCTCGCCGTGGTCCGCCTCGAACAGCGGCACGACCGGCACGAAGACGTCGCCGGCGTGGATGGCCGAGAGATCGCGGCCGTGCTCCTGCTGCGCCGGGAAGAGATCCGTCTGGAAATAGGCCACCACCCGCCCGCACCACGCGTGGAGCTCTTCGAGCGCACGCAGCGCCGCCTCGACCTGCGGGTTGCGGCGCGGCGTGTGGCAGGCCTTCGCCGTGCGGTCGATGGCGAACGACGGGCGCGCCTCGGCGTCGAGGTGGCCAAAGAGCCACGTGACGTTGACCTCCGCGGGAGGTCGGACCACGGAGCGCGGGCGCGGCGTGGTCTTCGCGCCGGTCTTCATCTCCACGCTGCCGCTCCGCGCGAGCAGCGGCAGCGGCTTGTCCGGCTCGTTCCCCTGGTAGGCGGTGAGCGCGTACGTGAAGTCGAAGGCCCAGAAGTAGTCGGTGACCTTGGTGACGACCTTGCTCGAGATCTTGTCTTTGCCGAAGAAGCCGCGCGTCTCGGTCACGACCTCGGGCGAGTCGATGGTGCGGATCTCCTCGCGCAGGAAGCGGCACTCCTCCTTCGCCTCGAGCCGGAGGGTGACCGAGCGCTTCTCCGCCCACTGCCGCAGCGTCGCGCACCCCTCCTCGGAGAGCCCCGCGACCTCGAGGCACTGCAGCAGCGCGGCCACCGAGACCTGGGTCACGTGCTCGGCGAGCAGGTACTTGTCGTCGTAGGAGTGCGGCACGTCGGCGGCGTACTGCGGGCTCCGGGTGTTCTCCAGGAGAGTGCGGATGCGACCCAGCGCGGCGTCGATCCTGGCTTTGAACTGCTGCTCGTCGTAGCGCTGCATGTGCTCCCTCTCCTCGTCGTAAGGCCGCCCAGCGAGCACTCTATCGCCGCGCAGGCGTCGGGAGCCAACGATCTCGCGGGGCGCGGTGAGCCGCAGGCGCGCGCGGTCAGGGCGGCGCCGTGAAGTACCTCACGCGGGCGTCCTTGAAGGCGCCGGCGATCTGGGCCCCCTTGAAGCACCCGTCGCAGCTGTGGGGCTGCACGTAGAAGTAGAGTCGCCCCGAGGCGCGCCCGGCCTCGACCGATTTCCCCGTGTACGGCGCCACGTCCCATGTGTCGAGGACGAGGAAATAGGAGACGCGGCTCGGGTACCCCTGGATGGCCAGCTTCGCGTTGATCGTCTGAAAGGAGAGGGTGGCGTCGTGCGCGAGCGCGCCGGAGAACGTCGCGCCGCGCGCCAGCGGGTGAGCCCCGACGTGGAGGTGAAACTGCGGCGCGCGGGTCTCCGGGAACCAGTCATCGTCGGCGACCTCCCGCGCGTAGACCGAGAACGTCCAGCCCGAGGGTTTGGACGCGATCACCACCGCCCTGGCCACGAAGCGGTACCCCTCGCTGGCGCCCTCGAGCGACTCGCCCGCTGTGTCGGCCACGGTGGGGCTCGCCCGGACCCGCAGCTTCGGCGCGGGCTCCGTGTATTCGGGCGGAGGGTACACGGCGGCCGGGCGCGGCGACCTCACGCGGCCTGCG
>DAORJJ010000785.1:0-2739 GCA_035439005.1 Polyangiaceae bacterium
CGCCTTCTCCGCGAGCTTCACCGCGGGCGCCACCGGGCTCGCGTAGACGCGCTCGAGCCGCTCGTACGCCGCGCGCATCTCGGCGCCGCGCGCGGCCGCGCGCCGCTCGAGCGCGACGTACGCGCGCTTCTCCCGCGAGCCGGGGCCGAGCGCCTCGTCGAGGTACGCACCCGCCAGGCGGTTGCCCACGAACGACGCGAGGCTCTCGTTCAGCGCGCTCTGGCTCTTGATGAAATAGGTCGCGTGCAGCGACTCGTGGAGGATGACGTCGGCGAGCTCGCCGAGCCCCGCGTCGCCGGGCACGAGCATCGTCGACAGCACCGGATCGTCGAACCACCCGAGCGTCGAGTACGCCGAGGCGCCGCGGAGATCGACGTCCCACCCCTCGCCGCGCAGCTCCGCGGCGAAGGCCTTCGCCTCGGCCTCGCGGAACCAGCCGAGGTAGGTGATGCTCCCGGTGACCGGGAAGCTCCAGACCTTCGAGCGGAAGTCGAGCGGCTCGCAGGCGCTCACGACCCACACGACCGCGGGGCGCTCGACGCTCACGTAGTGCGTGTAGCTCGAGGTGGCGCGGAGGCCGTGGCGCTCGCCGAACGCCTTGATGGCGTCGACCCGGGAGAGCAGCGCGCGCGTGCGCGTGGCGAGGTGGCCGCCGCGCACGAGGGCGTCGATGGGCCGCTGCCGATCGAGCAGCTCGGCCTGCCCCGCCGCGGCCTGCGTGACGTAGCGGAGCGGGGCGCACCCGGCGAGCGCGAGGGCGAGGACGAGCGCCGCGGCGAGCCACGCGGCCCGCGCGGCGCCGAGCACACGTGGCCGCGGCGGCGCGCTCAGCGGCAGGGCTCGAGCGCCTTGCGGCCCCCGGCGTCGACGAGCCTCTGGGCGGTCACGAGGGGCGCGTCGCCCACGAGCCGGTTGGATGCATGGTACATGCGCTCGGCGAAGGCGACGGTGGCCACGCCCTGCGCGCCGGCGGCGCTCGACTCGGCAGGCACGATCGTGCGCTTCGAGGTGCGCTTCATGGTGAGCGGCACGTAGCGGGCGCCGTTCACGACCACCTTGCCGCCCGGCTGCTTGGTGAGCCCGACGTACATGACGGCGGTCTTCCAGGTGGCGGTGGAGCTCGAGATCCCCTCGACCTGGTTCGAGACGAAGTTGCCAATCGAGTGCACGACGAACGCCTCGTGGCCGTCGTTCTGGGAGACCATCTTCTCGTACGGCTGGGGGACGTGGGGGTGATTGCCGAAGACGATCTTGGCGCCCGCGTCGACGAAGCCCTGCGCGAGGTCCTTCTGAGTGCGGCTCGCCGTGACCTCGTATTCGACCCCCCAGTGCGGGGTGACGATCACCGCGTCGTGGGTCTTCGAGAGCTTGCCGATCGTGTCGAGGATGAACGCGCGATCGCGGCCGCAGTTGAGCACCTGCTTTTTCCCATCGGGGATGCCGTTGGTGGCGCCCGCCTCGGTGTTCGAGGCGAACGAGCACGCGAGCCACGCGAGCTTGAAGGCGCCGCCGCCGGCGGGGCGCACCTCGGTCGTCGCGTGCCACTCGGCCGCGGCCACCTCCCCGCCCTCGCCCGTGCCCGAGAAGGGCATCGCGTAGCGGAGCATGGCCGCGCGCGTGGCGCGCACGCCGTTGCCGCCCGCGTCGAGCGCGTGGTTGTTCGCCGTGGAGACGACGTCGACCCCCGCGCGCTGCAGCGCCGGGATGACGAGCGGGTTGTAGTTGAACTGGGGATAGCTCGTGTAGGCGCGCGAGCCGTCGGCCGCGCCCTCGAAGTTGGCATACGTGACGTCGGCCTTCTGAAGCAGCGGGACGACCGGCGCCCAGAGCGACTCGTAGTCCTCGTTGCCGTCGCTGCCGTCGCGGGTGCGCGCCTGGTCTTGCAGAGGGCCGTGCAGGAGCACGTCGCCCACGGCGGCGACGGTGACCCGCTGACCCGCGGCGCACGCGTCGTCGAAGGCGAGCGGCGCGGCGAGGAGGGGCGGCTGCGGATCGCGCAGCGCTTCGGGGATCTCCGAGGTCTCGGCGGCGCCGTCGAGCTCGGGATCGGCCTCGACGGTCTTCTCGGCGGAGCAGGAGAGCGCGAGGCCCGAGGCGGCGAAGAAGAGCAGCGAGCGCGCGGCGGCGTGGGGGTGTCTCACAGGAGGTCAGATGTACCCCGGGGAGGAGCCCCGAGCAACCGCGCGCTCACGGGCGCCGCTCACGGTCGCCCGCCGTAGGTCGGGCAGCCGCGGTTGCTCGCCGGCCCCGGCTCGATCGGGCAGCGATCGTCGACGTCAAGCACGCCGTCCCGGTCGTTGTCCGGGTCGGGGCACCCGTCGTCGTCTTGCCAGCCGTCGCGGTCCTCGGGCTCGTTCGGGCAGAGGTCGTTGTAGTCGGGGATGCCGTCACGGTCGTTGTCGGGCTCGGGGCACCCGTCGTCGTCCTCGAAGCCGTCGCGGTCCTCCGCGTCGTCCGGGCACCGATCGACGTCGTCGGGGAGGCCGTCGCCGTCGCGATCCGAGCCGCCCGCGCCACGCGGCGGTGCCTCGCGTGGCGGCGCGCTCGACGCGCGCTCGAGCGGCGCCGCGGGCTGCGACGCGGTCCCGGTAGGCGGCGGGACCGTCGCGACGAGCGCCGGGACGGGCGCCGGAGCCCGCGCGCACGCCACGACGAGGCCCGCGAGCACCCAGACCAGGCCACGGAGCGGGTGGGGCATGGCGACCATCGCTGACCATCCTGCGCCCTTCCTCGACGCCG
>DAORJJ010000786.1:0-2737 GCA_035439005.1 Polyangiaceae bacterium
CCCGGCCCCGCGGCGCCGCTCGGGGCGCACCCCGCCGCGCCGGTCGTGGGCGCGCCCCCGTCGCCCTCCGTCGCCGCCCCACGCTGAGGAGCCCCGCCTCGCGCAGAACCTGCGCGGCGTGATGGCGTTCGTGTGACCGACAGGCAAACTCTGCCCGTGGCCGCTTGACCTCGCCCGGCGGAGTCGCCACGGTGGCGCGGACATGGGCATTCAAGACGTGATCCGCTGGCTCGTCCCCAAGGACGAACACTTCTTCGACATCCTGGAGAAGCAGGCCACCACCGCGCGTGATGGCGTCGCGGCCTTCAAAGACGAGCGCGACGTCGCCGCGGCGGGCGTCAGCATGCAGGCCTGGGAGCACAAGGGCGACAAGCTCGTGCACGAGCTCGAGGAGTCGCTCGCCAAGACCTTCGTGACGCCGATCGACCGCGAGGACATCCACCTGCTCTCGTCCGCGCTCGACGACATCATCGACCTCGCGAACGGCGCGGCGCGCGCCTGCCAGCTCTTCGGCGTCACCGAGCGGACCCCCGCCATGCAGGAGCTGCTCGGCATCCTCCACCAGTGCACCGAGGTGGTCGACAAGGCCATCCCCAACCTCCGCAAGCACGACTACGCGGCCCTGGTCGAGTCGTCCCGTGAGCTGCGCAAGCTCGAGAAGGAGGGTGACCGCGTCTACAAGGCGGAGGTCTCGCGCCTGTTCCACGACCAGACCGTCGACGCGAAGGTGCTGCTCCGCGAGAAGGCGGTGCTGGACGACCTCGAGAACGCGCTCGATCACTGCGACGAGCTCGCCAGTATCCTCGCGAACCTCGCGGTCAAGCATGCTTAGCCTGCTCATCGCGGTGATCATCGCCGCCATCGTGTTCGACTACATCAACGGCTTCCACGACGCGGCGAACGCGATCGCCACGGTGGTCTCCACCGGCGTGCTCCCGGTGCGAACGGCCGTGATCCTCGCCGCCATGCTGAACTTCGGCGGCGCCATGGCGGGCACCGCCGTCGCGAAGACCATCGCCTCGGGCTTCACCGATCCGGCGATCGTGACCCAGCAGGTCGTGCTCGCCGCGCTCGTCGGCGCCTGCGCGTGGAACCTCATCACGTGGTGGTACGGCATCCCCTCTTCGTCCTCTCACGCGCTCATCGGCGCGCTCGCCGGGGCGGTGGTCGCGCACGCGGGCTTCGGCGCCTTCAAGTGGACGGCGCTCGGTGAGAAGGTGCTCGTGCCGCTGGTGGTGTCGCCCACGCTCGGCTTCGTCGTCGCCTTCTTCGTGATGATCGGCGTGCTCTGGATCGTGTGGTTCTCGAAGGCGCGCCCCACGATGGTCACGCGCGCCTCGCGCCGGCTGCAGCTCGCCTCGGCGGGCCTGATGGCCTTCGCCCACGGCTCGAACGACGCTCAAAAGTCCATGGGGATCATCACCTTGGCCCTGCTCTCGTACGCGAAGGCCGGGCACGCCCTGCCCGCGTGGGCCGCGCCCAAGGGCGACGCGGTGCCCACCTGGGTCATCCTCGCCTGCGCGTCGGCGATCGCGCTCGGCACGATGGGCGGCGGCAAGAAGATCATCAAGACCATGGGCTCGAAGATCATCCACATCTCGCCCATCCAGGGGTTCGCCGCTGAGGCCACGGGGGCGCTCGTCATCCTCGGCGCGAGCCACCTCGGCGTGCCCGTGTCCACCACGCACGTCATCAACGCCAGCATCATGGGCGTCGGCGCGTCGAAGCGCTTCTCGGCGGTCCGCTGGGGCGTCGCCGGGAACATCGTCATCGCCTGGGTGCTCACGCTCCCGCTCAGCGGGCTCATGGCGTTCGTGGCCATGAAGGCGTTCGCCGCCGCCTTCTGAGCGAGGCTAAGTTAGCGGCCCGCGCCGCGGTCCACGACGAACACGGTGAAGCGGCCCACGGTCTCCCGGGTCGTCCGCGACACTGGGGCGAGCAGGGCGCCGCGCGCCAGCTCCTCCGCGACCGCGTCCGGCGCCTCGCCGGTGCGGAGCGGGTCGATGAGGTACGCCACGCGGTCGCGCTCCTCGAAGGCGCGCCGGTGGGGCGCGTAGCGGTCCTGCGCGGCGTGCCGAGGCACGACGATGAGGCGCTCGGCGGTGACGAACGAGACGCGGTACGCGGTCCAGTAGTCGGCCATCGCGTAGGTGACGCCGCGCTCGGCGAGCGTGGCCATCACGCGCTCTTCGTCGGTGGCGCCGGGCGCGCGCGGCGCGATGAGGGGGCCGCGAACGTCGGGGCCGAACGAGACCCAGCCCGAGACGCCGGTGGCCACGAGCACCGGCGCGAGCACGGCCGCGAGCCGTCGCGGGCCGAGCGTGCCCAGCAGCGGCGTCAGCGCGAGCGGCAAGAGCAGCGGCACGCTCGCGAGGTAGCGCATCGAGAAGTGGTCCATGACCATCACGCTCGTGAGGAACCCGGCGAGGCCGAGGGGCAGCGCGAGCGCGCCGACCACGCCCGCGCGTCGCGTGGCGTAGGGCAGGCGGCGCGCGGTGAGCGCGAGCAGCAGCGCGGCCGGGAAGACGGCCAGGAAGAGGCACGCGGCGCCGGTCGCGAAGAGCGTGTACGCGCGCGGCGGCTCCCACGGCGCGTAGTCCATCATGTGGCGCGCGTAGTAGCTCTTCGAGCCGAACGCCCACGGGCCGCACTCGGTCGTGAAGAGCTTCAGGTTGCGCTCGAAGCGGCTCGTGTCGAGGCTCGTCACGCCGAGCTTCGCGCGATCGGAGCGCCACAG
>DAORJJ010000787.1:0-2735 GCA_035439005.1 Polyangiaceae bacterium
GCGTCCCCGTTTAGATGGATGGATAGGAACAGCGCTGCTTGTCGGGCGCGCGCGCTCTCGGCGCGCTCCCTCGCGTGCCTCCGCGGCCACGGCGCCGCGTACGCGCGGCTCGCCGTCACCTCCGGTCCGGGGGGCGGGTCGACGCGCGTCCTCGCCTCGGAGGGCCCGCAAGACGCGGTCGCGTGCGCGGCGCGCGCCGTCGCGCGCGAGCTCCGCCTCCGCCCGGACGACGACCCCTTGGAGGTCGAGGTGCTCCTCCTGCGCCCCTGAGGCGAGGGGCGCGGGCATATGTAGACTGCACGTAATCGCGGCCGCCGCCCCGCGCGCCGTCAGCCCTCGAGCAGCCGCTCGAAGCGGGGCATGCCGCGGAGCGAGTCGAGCTCCCGATCCGTGCGCGCCTCCTCTCGCTTCTCTTCGTCGTCCGCCAGCGCCGCCGTGAGGTGCCTGAGCGCCGCCTTCGTGTCCCCGAGCATCGCGCAGACGGCGCCGAGGTAATACGCGTCCTCGTCGTCGTCCGCTTCCTCGAAGAGCCGCCGCGCGGCCTGGTAGGCGGCCATCGACTCCGGCCCCGTGGTCACGTGCGCGAGCCAGTGGTGCGCCGACGGCGCGGCGCCGTCGAGCGCGACGAGCTCCCGGAAGCAGGCCGCCGCGGCCGCGTCGTCCTGCGCGTCGTGGAGCGCCATTCCTTTCTCCATGAGGAAGTCGCGCTGGTCCTCGAGCGAGGCCGCGCGAGGAAAATAGTGGGACAGGAGGCCCGCGGCGAGCCGCGGCGCGTGGGCGCGCAGGAGGGCGACGACCTCCTCGCGTGCGTCCGCCAGGGCCGCGGCGCCCTTCTTCTCGGCCTTCCGCGGCAAGGTCGCCTCGGCCAGCGCCTCGAGGGCCGCTGTGGTGGGCGCGCCGCGGCCGTAGTCCGCGAGGAGCGCGTACGCGCGGTAGAGGTGCGCCTCGTGGGGCTTGGCCGCCTTCGCGAGCCGCGTCGCGAGCTCGGCCAGCTCGGCGTAGCGCCGCGCCTCGAGGAGGCGCTGGCACCGCGCCCCTCCGGCCGCGGCCCAGTCCGGCTTCGCGGCGAGCTCGCGCCCGAGGACGTCCGCCGCGGCGCTCGCGTCGGGGATCGCCTCGATGGCGGTCAGCGTGCGCCGCGCGAGCGCGTCGAGCGGCGTGCGGTGCGGGACCACCGCCACCTTCTTCGCCGTGCGCTTGCCGCCCGACTCTTCGACGCGATAGACCACGTCGACCTTCTCCCCGGAGCGCGCGCGCGCGCCCGCGCTCTTGCGGGCGTCGGCGAGCGAGGCCTCGTCGTAGTCGGTCACGTCGACCGTCGGCAGCCAGCGGTGCGCGGCGTGAATGCGCACGATCTCGGCGAGCTCCGCGCGCCCGAGGGCGGTGTAGGCCGCGTGGAGGAGCCGCGCGGCGTGGGCCTCGCGCGCCGGATCGGAGAAGCCCCACAGCTCGCGACCCAGCTTGAGCGCGCCGCCGGGCAGGCCGCCGGCGAGCGCCCGCTCGGCCTCGCATACGAGCGGGTCGACGCGGCCGGCCTCGAGCTCCGCGACGAGCCACGGGCTCGCCTTGGAGAGCGGGCGGTACGACGCGGCGGGCGCGACGACGCCCATGCCCTCGCGCGTCGTGGAGATCACCCGATCGAGCCGCGCGTGCCGCGCGCGTCGCGTCGCCGCGAGGTACCGATCGCCCGTCTCGGCGACCGTGTCGCCGGAGGCCGCGGTGAGCGTCTCGCGCAGCCGGTCGAGGCGCCGGAGCTCTGCGCGCTCTCCGTCCTCCCGGGCGCCCTGCCAGCGGCCCTCGAGGTGCGCGCGGAACGCGTCGAACAGGGTCGCGCCGTCGTGCGAGAGCTCGTACGCGTCGCGCGCGTAGTAGTCGCACACGCACGCTTCGGTGGGGCGCTCGTCGAACCAATAGCCCCAGTGGAGCCCGTCGGAGTCGCCCATGGCGACCGTCAGGAACTCCGGAGGATCGTGGCGAAAGCGGAAGTGCAACAGCGGGTGGAGCGGGCCGTTCGTCAGGACTCGATCGAGCCGCCCCGCGAGCAGGTCGAAGGGCCCGGTGAGCCGGATCTCGAGCGCCTCGAGCGCGTCGAGTGGCCTCTTGGGCCGCGCGCTCTTCGCGAACTCCCAGAAATGGAACAGGTCCTCGGGGAGGTCGAAGCCGTACGCGCGACGCACGCGGTCGGCGTCCGAAGGCGCGCGTGTCGGCGTCGTCGTGCGCGCGCCCTCGCGCTTGGGGCTGGCCTTGCTCCGCACCGAGGCCGGGGACGACGCAGCGGGCGCTTTGGGGTCCGCGGCGAGCTCCGAGTACCCCTTTCGCACCTTCTCGGCGATGAGCGTGGCCGCGGCCGCCTTGGCGAGGGCGGGCGTCGCGAAGGGCATGGTCTTCCCCTGGCCCCTCGACCCGACGCGCCCAAAGGCTACGAGGAGGTCTTTGCCCCTCACCGCGACCGACCAAAACTTCGAGGTGGTGCCGTCGTGGAGCTCGAACCGTCGCATTCGGCGAGCGTAGGGGAACCCCCTAGGGCGTCAACGGCCGCCTCCGGCTCGCCGCGGGCTCACCCTTGCTGCGGTATCGCCACCGCGAGGGGGGGCGGCGGCGGCGAGGCGACGCGCGTGAGCGACGCCCGCGCGGCCTCGAGGGCCACAGTGAGCGAGTACGCCAGATCGGAGAGCGGCCGCTCGATCTCCACGATGCGGGCGCCGAGCCGGTCGCGTTGGGTGAGCAGGCGGGCG
>DAORJJ010000788.1:0-2728 GCA_035439005.1 Polyangiaceae bacterium
CGCGGCGAGCGCAGACGCGGCGAGCGCAGACAGCGTGGCGGTGCGCATCCCTCCATGATGCCGCAGCTCGGTGGAACACAGAAGCTGCGCCGCGCGGGGGACGATCGATGGCGGGAGCGAGCGCGAGCGCGAGCGGACGGGCGAGGACGGCCTCAGGCCTTCGGGCGCACGCGCGCGGTCCACTCGGCGAGCGCCACGAGGAGCCCTCGGACCGCCTCGCGCGTGGGCTCGTCGACCAGCGCGCCGCTGGCGTCGAACTTCTGCTTGGCGGTCGACACGAACACCTCCGGGCGGCCCAGCGTGAGCATGTTCACCGCGGTGAGCACCTGGCGGAGGTGCCCCTGCATGCGCACGGTGCCAAAGCCCCCCATGCTCGCGCCGACGATCGCGACGGGCTTGCCTCCGAGCGGCGACGCGGGCGGCCGCGACGCCCAGTCGAGGGCGTTCTTCAGCACCGCGGGGATCGAGTGGTTGTACTCGGGCGAGACCAGGAGCACCGCGTCGGCCGCGGCGAGCGCGCTCCGCAGCGCGACCACCGGCTCGGGAAACGCGCCAGGGGTCGGGACGAGGTCCTCGTTGAACATCGGCAGCGCGCCGAGGTCGAACGGCTCGAGGGTCATGCCCTCGGGCGCGAGGTCGACGGCGGTCCGGAGCAGCGCGGTGTTGAACGAGGCCTTGCGGAGCGAGCCCGAGAGCCCAAGGACGCGGAGGGTGGTCATGGTCATGGGTGCAAGCCGTTCTGTCACGAGGAGGGGGCGCGAGGCAAACGGGGGCGCGGCGGGAGCGGAAGGCTCATCCTTGGGACCGCACGGAGCGAGGCGGCTGAGGCTCGCGTGATCGTCGTCACGAGCGGGGGTCCGTGAGGCCATGCGACATGAGACGCGCGGTGGCGAGGATCACGCGCGCTTGCTCGAAGTGGTCACGAGCGATACGTTCATGACCATGAAGGCGAAGGGGAAGGCTGAGGGCAAGCAGACCGACATCCGCGAGGTCTCGGCGGCCGAGTTCAAGGCCAAGTGCCTCTCCCTCTTTGACGAGGTCGAGTCGAGCCGGCGCTCCTTCGTGATCACCAAGCGTGGGCGGCCCGTCGCGCGCGTGGTTCCCCTCCCGCGCGAGCCGAGCTCCTCGCTCCGAGGCAGCCTGCTCCACGAGGAGGACCTGCTCGCGCCGGTCGACGTCGCGTGGGAAGCGCCGGGCGACCTCGCGTGATCGTGCTCGACACACACGCCTGGGTCTGGTGGCTCACCAAGCCCGAGAAGCTCGGGAAGCGAGCAGCCCAAGCCATCCGAAAGGCGGACCGCGTGGGGATACCGGCCATCTCGGTCTGGGAGGTGGCCATGAAGGCCGAGGCCGGCAAGCTCCGCTTCGATCGACCCTACGCGCTCTGGCTCGAGGCCGCCCTGTGTGAAGACCGGCGCACCGAGCTGCTCCCGCTGCTTCCACAAATCGCGGTGGGCGCCGCTCAGCTCTCGTGGTCGCACGCGGATCCGGCGGACCGCCTCATCGTCGCCACCGCGCGCGTGAACAAGGCCGCCCTCGTCACAGCGGACGAACGAATCCGCGAGTCGGGCGTGGTTCGCACAGTCTGGGACTGACTCGGCCCGAGGCCTACCTCCTCGGATACCGCTTCTCCAGCTCGTCCGCCACCGCGGCCGACTCGTAAATGACCCGATTGGCGATCATCGGGCGACTGGCGAAATAGCCAAACGCGCGGAGGGACGAGGCCTCCGTGCCCGACTCGGTGACGCGCGTGAGATCGCGGGAGGACTTGTACGCGTCGGGCTGCTTCGTCACGTCGAGGCCGTGCGCGGCGCGCGTGGCGGCGCCGAGGTGCGTCGCCAGGTGGCAGCCCGCGCACGAGAGCTGGTCGGGCCCGTATTTGGCGGGGTTCTCGATGCGGGCGAGGGCGCCGAGCGCGGCCTCGCGCGCGGCGGGCGTGGCGGCCTTCGCCTTCTCGGTGGAGAGCAGCGCGTCGATGTCCTCGGGGACCTTGGGCGAGGGCGTGAGCTCGAACGCGTAGCCGTCGGGGACGACCGGCCGGTTCACCCGCTGGTTGACCTTGCCCACGCCCACGATGTCGAGCTGGACGAGCTTGCCGTCGACGCGGTCGAAGCCGCCGAAGAACCACTCCTCCTGGCGGGGCGGCGCGCGCAGGAAGAAGGTCATTCGGATGAGGCTCTGCTCACCGGCGACCCGGAGGACGAGGGCGCGCAGCCCCTTGCCGTAGGGGCCCTCGAGGCCCTGCGCGGCGAGGCCCGCGTGCACGTCGAGGGGCGCGTCCTTCACCTCGGGGGCCAGCCCGCGCAGGCGGCGGAGCTCCGCGACGACGGACGCGAGCTCGGCCTCGGTGAGGCGGTAGAAGAGGTGCAGCGCCGAGTCGAGCGTGCTGCCCGCGTCGGTGATCGGCTGCATCACCAGGCGCACCTGGGCGTCGCAGCCGCCCGCGGCGGGGAAGCAGGGATCGAACCGCACCCCCACCACCCGCATGCGCGCGTAGTCGAGGCCCTGCGCGGGGGTCACGCCGAACTTGGGGATCGCGTCGTAGACGGCCTTGGGCAGGAGCGGGCCGCGCTCGCCCGCGTCCTCCGGGCCGAGCGCGCCGGGCGCGGAGGGCGAGCTCGGCAGCGGCACGAGGACCGAGACGTCGTTCATGCCGAGCGCCGGCGCGGCCGGGGCGACCGCGGCGTCGGCGGCGGGCGGCGGCGTGGGCGGCGCGGAGGCGGACGAG
>DAORJJ010000789.1:0-2711 GCA_035439005.1 Polyangiaceae bacterium
CCGCCACGACCGCCAAGAGCGCCGCGGGGTGAACGGCCGCGCCGTGCCGCCCGACGGCGAGCCCGAACGCGCACGCGCCCAGCGCGGGGACGGCGGCGAACGCGAGCGCGGGCCGCGTCAGCGCGGCGTCGGCCACCGCGGCTTGCCCCGCGACCACCGAGTCCAGCGCCACGCCTCCAAACGCGATGAGCTCACCGGCGGGCGCGAGGTGCGGCGCGCGGACGCGGACGGGCGCGGCGCCCAGCGTGTGCGCGACGAGCGCCGACAGGGCCACGACGTAGAGCCACACGCCCGCCGCGGCGAGGCTCCCGACCTCGAGGCGCGCCGGCTCGGTCCCGGGCGCGCCGGCGAGCGAGAGCAGCGCGAGCGACAGCCCCGCGTAGAGCGCGGACGCGAACGGCGCGACGCCTGCGCCGTCCCGCGCGAGCCGGCGCCCCGCGAGCGCCACCGTCGCCACGCCGACGAACGGGACCGCGACGCGCGCCTCGGCCCCCGCGCCCGAGCCGACGAAGAGCTCCGCGACGAGCGAGGGGACCACCGCCGCCGGGAGCACCCACGCCGGGCACGCGAACCTCTTCGCGGCGTGGCCCAGGCTCGCGACCGACAGGGCGACCACCAGCGCCGAGACGCCGAGCCCGAGCGCGCGCGAGCCGTCGACCAGGGCCGCGAGCGCGACGAAGACGGTCGGCAGCAGCCCCACGGCGATCGCCGCGAGGACGCCGCCGGCGCGCGCGCTCCGCTTGGCGACGAGCGCCGACAGGCCGAGGAACATGGCGTGGTAGCCGAACAGCGCGCCGGCGACGACGATCTGCCGAGGCGGCCCGGCGAGCGTCCGCCACGCCTCCCGCACGCCCATCGCCGACCCCGCGAGCACGAGCAGCGTGCCCAGGAACCACCACGCGTACTCGGCGAAGAGCCCGCTCGGGGAGAGCGCCTCGCTGCGCGGTGAGCCGGGCCGCGGCGCCGAGGAAGGCGGCCCGAGCTCGTCGAGGCCGAGGAGCGCGCCGATCCCCGCCCCGCCGGCCGCGTCGCCAGGGCCGTGGCCGCCGAAGAGCCCCTCGCCCACCTCGACGGCGTCGCGGGCGTCGCCCGGGGAGCGCGCGCGCGCCGTGGTGACCGGCTCCTCCGCGGGGGGCGCGGCGTCCGCCTCGAGGCGAGAGACCGCCGCCTCCCAGCGCGTGGCGATCTCCCGCTGCCGGGCCGAGAGGCGCTCGAACACGCCCGGGGCCTCTGCGGCCGGCTCGGAGCGCTCGGCACGCGCGCGGCTGGCCCGCGAGGGCGCGTCGCGCAGACGCGCCGCCTCGCCTTCCTCGAGCACGCCCTCAGCCTCCCACGCGTCGATGGCCACGCCCACGCGCGCGTCGAGCGCGCGCTCCAGGTTCGCGCGCGTCGGGGCCACGGCGACCGCCCCGCAGGCGCCGCAACGGGCTCCGCTCTCCACCACCGCGGCGCACGTGAGACAGAGCTTGTGTGACATCCCCCGAGGTGAGCCTACCGGCTGCCGGGTCTATTCGTCACGCGCGCGTCACGCTTCTTCAGCGCCCGCGCGAGCGTGTTCCTGGAGATGCCCAGGCTGCGGGCCGCGTCGGTCTTCACGCCCCCCGCCGCCTCGAGCGACGCCTCGGCGTAGCGCCGCGCGGCCTCTTCGAGGGTCAGCCCGAGGGGGAGCGCGACGCCCGCCGGGCCCGGGCTGGCCGAGTTGCGCGGGACGCGAGGCGCCCCGTCGGGGGCCGCCAGGAGACCGTCCGGGGAGAGGGCCACCGCGCTCTCGATCACGTTCTCGAGCTCGCGCACGTTGCCCGGGAAGCGGTGCTCGGACAGCCACGCGACCAGCTCGGGCGTGAGCTTGGGGTTGGGCCGGCCGTACCTCCGCCCGAACCCGTCGGCGAAATGGCGTGCGAGTTCCAACACTTCCTCCCGCCCTCGAGCGCGGAGCGGCGGGAGCACGATCTCGACCACGCGCAGGCGGTAGTAGAGGTCTTGCCGAAAGCGCCCCTCGCGGACGAGCGCCTCGAGATCGCGGTGGGTCGCGGCGACGATGCGGGCGTCGGTCTCCAGCGTGGCGCGGCCGCCCACTCGCTCGAAGACGCCCTCCTGGAGGAAGCGCAGGAGCTTGCCCTGGCTCTCGAGCGGCAGGTCCCCTATCTCGTCGAGGAAGAGCGTGCCGCCGTGCGCGAGCTCCACCTTGCCGGAGACGCGGCGATCGGCGCCCGTGAAGGCGCCGCGCTCGTGCCCGAAGAGCTCGCTCTCCACGAGCGGCGGGGGCAGCGTCGTGCAGTCGACGACGACGAAGGGCTTCGCCTGTCGGTCGGAGTTGGCGTGGATCGCGCGGGCGAAGAGCCCCTTGCCGGTGCCGGTCTCCCCTCGCAGGAGCACGTGCGCGCGCGTCTTGGCGGCCAGCGAGACCCGCTCGTACACGGGCGCGAGGCCCGGGCTCGAGCCGACGATGCGGTTGATGGGACCGCGCAGGGTCACGCCGGGCACCTCCGCGTCGCGCGCGCGGAGGGTGGTCATCGCGAGGGCGCGCGCGAGCTGCTGCCCGAGGGCCTCGAGGTAGCGCTCGTCGTCCGCGTCGAACGGGCCGCCGCTCCGTCGGTTCAAGAGCTGAAGCACCCCGCGCACCGGCGCGCGAGGCTCCTCGCGCAGCGGCACGGCGAGGACCGCGCGCGTGACGAACCCGGTGCGCTGGTCGGTCTCGGGCGAGAAGCGAG
>DAORJJ010000790.1:0-2706 GCA_035439005.1 Polyangiaceae bacterium
CGGCGGGCCGGGCGCGGACGACGACGGGCCTCGGTCCGTAAATCAACAGGCTGCTGGGAGAAAGGAGGCTCCGCGGTCGTGAAGTTCCACCTCCTCACGGTCCCTATCTCGGCCTCGAAGGCGCAGATCGACGCGTTCCGTACCGCGCTCGGTCCGACGAATCGCCCCACCCAGCCGAAGCTCCCCACCACGCAGCTCGACTACTTCACCCCCTGATCGCGCACATGGCCTCTCCGTGGGCGCGCCCCTTCCCACGTCTTCGCCTCGGGAGGACACGGGGCTCGGTGTCCCGTACGATGACGCATGCCCTGCCGCGCGCGCGTGGTGACTCCACCTGGACTCCTCGCGTCGCGCGGGAGGCGGTGACCCATGGGCGCCGCACCGGCCCGGTGTCTCTCGCGTCGCGCCCTCGGCACGCTCGCGCTCGCGGCGCTCGCGGTGGCGCCGCTCGCGTGCGCGTCGGAGCCTCCGGCCGCGCCGCCCGTGTTGGACATCGCGGCGGCGTGCGCGGAGTATGCCGACGCGCACGAGACGGCCGCCCAGTGCACGCGCGCCGACATCGTCCCGGCCGGGCAGTGGCAGGTGCCGCTACCGCCCGCGCAGGCGCGCACGAGGAGGCTATTCGAAGAGCGGTGTCGTACGTGGCTTGGCGCGCCGGGGAGCGGAATCACGCCTGCGGTGCTGCACGCATGCTCGGTCCATATCCGGCGACTGTGCATCAATGGCTATTACGGCGCGGGCGTGTTCTCCCGAGCGCGCGGAGAGTGGGGCAGCGCGCTCTCGCTGTGTGAGCTCGACATCCCTGGCACGCTGCCCGACGGCGCGGCGTGCGGGGACTCCAGCCAGTGCGCAGGCGGGCTGTGCGACAAGAGCTACGCGTGGGGGACCTACGCGCCGGCGTGCGGCACCTGCGTCTCGCGCTCACCCGTAGGCGAGCTCTGCGTGCCCTACGGGTGCGCCGCGGGCGGGGTGTGCCCCGGGTGCAAGGGCGAAGGCTGCAGCGTGGGCTTTCGCTGCGTCCCCGCGCCCCGAGCGGCCGAGGGCGAGGACTGCACGAGGTACCCGTGCGCGCCCGGCCTCCGGTGCGACGAGATGACGACGCGCACGTGCACGGCGCCCGGGCTCCCTGGCGCGGCCTGCCGAGAGCACTCCTATTGCCGCTTTGGGTGGTGCGAGGACGGCGTGTGTTCCGACCAGCGCGGAGAGGGCGGCAAGTGCTCGGACAGCCTCCAGTGCCGACCGGGCCTCGCGTGCGAGCGCTCGGTGTGCGCGCCTCCCACCGCACCCGAGTGGGAAGGGGTGCCGCTGGGGGGGACCTGCGACAACGGAAGAGATGCGTTCCGGTGTCGTGAGGGCGAGTGCCGGGGAAGCACGTGCGTCGCGCGCGCGCGCCTCGGGGAGCCCTGCGACGGGGACTCGTCGTGCGTGGACCGCCCGTTCCTGGAGTGCCTCGACGGCCGCTGCCAGCTCTTCGACCCCGGCGCGTGCCGCTGAGCCGCGCGCCCGGCTAGTGGTGCCGGCGCGCCGCGGCCTCTTCCTCGTCCACCCCGCAGAAGAGGATCGCGCACCGGCGGCTGTTGGCGATCCGCATGCGGTTGCATAGCTCGACGAGGTCGTCGTCGGCGTCGACGACGCTCCCGGCCGAGGGCCGCCCCGTGCGGGCGTCGTAGGTGCAGTCGTCCAGCGCGACCCAGCGGCCGCGGTAGTCGTCGCTCTGACGAATCTCCGGCCACGACATGCGAGAACCCATTCGAACCTCGGGGAGAGAGAGACGAGCACGACCCGTGCGCGACGGGAGCGAGCGGGACGAGCGGGACGACACGTGGACCCCCGGGAAATACTGCGACCGCGCCGGACGGGTCAAGAGCGGCGCTCGCGGCTTACGAAAGGGAAGCCAAGCTTCCCGGCGACCGGCGGGTGTGGGAGAGTGCGCGCCATGGTCAGGAAGCTCTCGTCAGACAAGGTCCTCCCCTCGGCCGCCGCGCGGATCGAGGCGTTCCACCCCGACGTCGTCGACGAGGTCGAGCGGGCCACCGCGAGCAACACGATCGTGGTCGTGGGAATGGCGCAGAACCCGTTCGTGAAGCGCGCGCGCAAGGCGCTCGAGCAGGCCGGCCACCCGTTCACGTACCTCGAGTACGGCAGCTACCTCGGCGAGTGGAAGAAGCGGCTCGCGCTCAAGCTGTGGACGGGCTTCCCCACGTTCCCCATGGTGTTCGTGCGCGGGCAGCTCCTCGGCGGCGCCGAGGACACCGAGAAGGCCCTCGCCGACGGCTCGCTCAAGGCGCTCCTCGACGCGAAGTAGGCGTGGGCGAGGCGCGCCACGCTCGCTGGCGAGGCGGCGCTACTTGACGACGGGCTTCAAGATCGTGCGCCCGTCCTTCTCGGTGACCTCGAAGTCGACGTCGCGCCCGGCGTGCTGGCCGCGGAGCTTCTCGCTCGAGCTCCGGAGGCTGCGCGCGACGCTCTCGAACGTGGTCGTGGCCGTGGACTCGCCGCGGCTCCGCTTCTCGCGCACGTACTGTGCATAGATCTGACGTATTCGATCTTCGCTCAGGTTGCCAGCCGCGGGCTGCGGGGCGCGCGAGGCCTGCGTGACCGACTGCGGTCCGGGTCGGGCCGCGGACGGCGGGGGTGGCCGCGTGATCGCTGGCGCCGACGGCGCGGCGCGGGGCGGCACGGGCGCCGCAGGAGCGCCGGGCCGGG
>DAORJJ010000791.1:0-2701 GCA_035439005.1 Polyangiaceae bacterium
AGCACCGGCGCGCTGCGCCGCGTGAGCCACCGGCCGCGCACGCCGCGCCGGCCCCCGTCGGCCACGAGGCACGTGTAACATGCATACAAGCTCACGAACCGAATGTGGAAGAACACCTCGGTGAGCTGGTGGAAGACGAGGCCGCCCAACGCGAGCGGGCGGCGGGCCCGCGGCGCGAGCGCGAGGAAGAAGAAGCCGAGCTCGAACGCCACGACGCAGGCCGCGCCCACCTCGACGAGCCCGGGCACGAGATCGACCCGCACCGGGGGGAGCGCCCCGCCCCACTGGGCCCACTTCCAGTGCATCTGGTTTCGGACGTTGTCGCTCGTGATCCAGGCGAGGCCCGAGGTCGCGAGCTTCCAGAAGCCGGGGAAGAAGTAGACGACGCCGAGCAGCGCGCGCGCGAAGCCGAGCGTGAGCTCGTACGCGGGATCGCGCCGCCGCGACCGGCGGCGGCGGGCGAGGCGCGCGTCGACCGACAGCGCGTCGCCCGCGGGGCTGGCGGCGAGCAGGACGAGGAGCCACGCGAGGTGCATGTCGTGCACGACCTCGCCCGTGAGCTGGCAGAGCGCGAAGAGGTGGAGCGCGGCGAGGCCGAACACGAAGAGCGCCGGGCGCGTGAAGAGGCCCACGAGCGCGAGCGCCCCGGCCGAGTAGTACGCGGCGCGCGAGACCTCGACGGCGGCGGGCGAGACCGGGAGCCAGGTGGCCGCGAGGCGGAGCCCCTCGGGGAAGAAGCGGAGCGCGGAGGGCGCCCGGGCCACGCCGCGCGCGAGCTCGGGCTCGGGGGAGACGAGCGTCACCAGCACGACGGACACGCGGAGCAGCGCGAGGTGGACCGCGCGGGCACGGAGCAGCAAGGCGATCATCTTCGCCCCCCGGCGACCCGAGGGGAAGCGGGCGCGCGCGGGGCCGGCGGCGGTTGCGCGAACTCCGCGGTTGGCCTAACCCGGTGGCATGCGCACCGCCCCGCACCTCCCCTCTCCGAGCTCACCTCTCGCCCGCGTGCCTCACGCCGCGGGCGCGGCCGTCGTCGCGCTGTCCCTCGTCGCGCTGTCGCTCGGGGCCACGGCGCTCGGGTGCGGGGGCGGGCGCGAGGCCATCGTCGTGTCGCCCCAGCCCCCGCCGGATCTCGGCGCGCGCGCGGAGATCGAGGCAAGGGCGGCGGGCGAAGGCAGCTCGCGGGTGGGCGAGGCGCTCTTCGGCGTGGCGCACCGGGAGGACGGCTTCACCGACTGGCGACTCCAGCTCGACGCGGGGACCTGTTACTGGTTCGGGTACGCGGGCGACGCGGGGGTCGAGCGCTTCTCGATGTACATCTTCAGCCCGAAGGACCGCCGCCTCGACAGCGCGCGCGGCCGCCCGCAGCACGGGGTCTTCACGCACTGCGCGAAGGAGTCGGGGATCTACCGCCTTCAGGGGAAGGTGTCGGACGGGGCGGGGCACTTCGCGGTGGTCGTGTACAAGGCCGCCGCCAAGGAGGCGCCTGCGCCTGCCCCCGCCGCGGCGACGCCCCCCTCTGCGAACCTCGAGGAGCTCATCGAGAAGCAGGCCGCCGCGGCCGCGCCCGGCGCCAAGCGGGTGGGCGAGCTCTTCGCGGGCTCGGCGGAGACCAGCGAGTATTTCACGGCGCTCGAGGCGGGGAAGTGCTTCTGGATCATCGCGGCCGGCGAGCCCGGGAAGGTGAAGCGGCTCTACGTGTATCTGTGGGATCCGCGGAACAAGCGCGTCACCGAGAGCAAGAGCGAGTCGGAGCAGGCCATGGTGGGGCACTGCGCGACCCAGCCCGGGATGTACAAGTTTCAGCTCCACGTCGACAGCGGGAGCGGCCACTACAAAGCCGGCGTCTATGTGAAGTAGGCGCGCCCAGCGAGTCAGCGCGCCGGCGTCTCACTCGCCGAGCGCGGCCGAGAACACGGCCTGGGCGCGCGCGTCGGTGTCGAACGCGCAGTGCTCGGTCGCCGTGAGCATCACCGCGTCGGTGGGGAACCCGAGCCCTCTGAAATAGGGAATCGCGACCTCGATGTCGCCGCGGAGGAAGTCGAGATCGCCATACGTGAAATAGAGCCGCGTCGGGCCCCGCTTCGCCGCGTTGGTGACGTCCCACTCGAACGACTTGGGCGACATCTCGCCGCCGCAGTTGAGCGCGTAATAGCCAGGGTAGCGATCGCCGAAGCGCCGCAAGAACGAGCGCGTGAGGAACACAGAGCCCCCGGAGGCCCCGTAGTAGAACGCGGGCCCGAGGGTGACGTCGTAGCCGCCGCGGACGCCGTCGAGCACGGCGCGGAGCGCGTCGGCGTTGAGGCCGTCGAGGTCGGGCATGAACGGCGCCGTCGGCGTGCAGTCGGTCTGGGTGGGGTGCTGCCACCACGCGCACGCGTTGGGCGACTTCACGGCGAGCACGGCGGCGCCGTGCGCGTCGGCCCAGGGGACGAGGGCCTCCATGGTGGAGTTGTCGAGGTAGCTGGCGGCGCCGTCGCCGTGGATGAAGGCGACGAGGCGCAGCGGGCCCGTGGGCGCCGGAGGCAGCTCGAGCTTGAACTCGGCGCCGCCGAGCACGCCAACGCAATACGTGCGGCCGGAGGCGAGCGTCCCCGTGCTGGCGCAGGTGACGCCGCCGGTGCCGCCGGTGCTCGTGCGGACCGCGGCGTCGGCCGCGTCGCTCGCGTCGCTCGCGTCGCGGGCCGCGTCGCTCGCGTCG
>DAORJJ010000792.1:0-2699 GCA_035439005.1 Polyangiaceae bacterium
GCTCGCCGCTGGAGGGGGTGAGCGCCCACACGCACACGCTCGCGAGCACGAGCGCCGCGAGCACGAACCAGAGCGCCCAGTAGAGGCTGCGGAGGCCGCGGCTGACGGGCGGGAGCGGCGCCGCGGGCGGCCGCGTGGGCTCCTTCCGGCGCCGCACCTTCTCGGCGCGTACCTCGCTCGCCTCGCTCGCCTCGGCCTCGCGCGCCTCGGCGCCCTCGCTCGCCTCGCTGTCGCCCTCCGGCGACCTCACGGCCGCGTCGTCGTCGGGCCCCTCCGCCGCGACGGGCGCGCTGCCTGTGGGGTTGTCTTCGTCGGGAGCTTCGTTCACGGGGCTTCGCCGACCGACACCGCGTAGTTCACCACGGCGGCGCGATCGTCCAGGGGGTTCGCAGGCGGGTTCACTACGCCAGCGCTCGGGGTGTTGTCGATGATTACGTAGTACTGCCCCTTGGGCACCGGCACCGCGCGCGTGTACTCCGTGCCCTGGTTCAGCACGTCGGAGAGCATGGGCGGCTGCGCGAGCGGCCCGTGCGACGGGTAGTCGAGGTAGAGCCGGAGCGAGGCGTCGCCGGCCGCGCGCGGCACGAGGAACAGATCGAGCTGCGGGGCCCCGTCGAGCTGCGCCCGAAGGAAGATCGCCTGTCCCTCACCCGTCACCTCGAGGGGGCCGATGAAGTCGCGCTGGTTCTGGTGCACCTCCGTGCGCGAGTTCTCGAGCACCACGCGATCCTGCCCCCGCAGGTTGAACGCGTGGAACGGGCGCTTGCCGAGCTCCACGATGCCGAGCGACACGTCGTCGCTGCCGTCCTCGTCGTGAATGACGGTGAACCCCTCGTTCAGCTTCGAGGAGACGAGCTGCCGGCCGAACGTCTCGCCCACCGGGTTCAGGGTGTTCAGGAAGTTCGCCGTGGTGCTCTCGATCTTGCCCACCTGGAAGTTCGACGAGACCACCTGCCGGGGGCGGAAGTAGGCGTACACGTCGCACTTGTCGGCGGCGACGAGGAAGTCCTGGTTGTACTGGACCGACCCCGACATCTGGAAGGTGACCTTCTTCGAGACGTTCGTGTAGGCGTACCCCTCGCCCTGGAACTCGATGAAGAGGTCGCCGTTGGGCATCTCGCGCTGCGCGCACGACCGCGGATAGAAGCGGCCGATGACGGGGGTGTCGTCGCTCAGCTTGAGCGGCGCGTTGTGCGACGTCATCTGCTTGCAGAACTCGCCGAGGCCGGTCTGGAGCATCGAGCGGCGCATCGAGCGCGACGACGGCTCGTTCAGCGTGCCGCGGAAGCTGCAGACTCCGCAGGAGCCGCACCCGACGGTGGACAGCGCGAGGAGCGTGGGGAGCGTGAGGAGAGCGAGGGCTTTTCGCACGGAAACTCGGGGGAAAGCGGGGGAGCGGGGGTGTCGGCGGGCAGCATAGCGCTACTTCGCCCCGGGCGATGCGTGTAGTGTGATGGCCCATGACCAGGTCGCTGAAGACGAAGGGCAAGGTCGCCGTCCTCGGCGGCGGCGCGTGGGGCACTGCGCTCGCGAAGCTGCTCGCCGACAAGGGCGACGACGTGGCGATGTGGTGCCGCTCGGAGGAGCTGGCGCGCCAGATCAACGCGACGCGCTCGAACCCGAAGTACCTGCCGAGCGCCCAGCTCCCGCCGTGCCTCATCGCCTCGAGCGATCTGCGCGCGTGCCTCGAGGACGCGACGCTCGTGCTCTTCGTCGCGCCGAGCCACGCCACGCGCGAGGTCGCGCGCCTCGCCGCGGACAGCCTGCCGCCGGGCGCGCCGATCGTGAGCGCGACCAAGGGCATCGAGAACGACACGCTCATGTTCGTCGACGAGATCCTGGACGCGGAGCTGCCCGCGTCGGCGAAGAGTCGCCTCGCGTTCCTCAGCGGCCCGAGCTTCGCGAAGGAGCTGGCGGCCGGCCTGCCCACCGGCGTGGTGATCGCCGCGAAGAACGACGCCATCCGCGAGAACGTGATGCGGCGGTTCCACGCGCCCCACATGCTCACCTACGCCAGCAGCGACGTGGTGGGGGTCGAGTGCGGCGGCGCGCTGAAGAACGTGATCGCGATCGCCGCGGGCACCGCCGAGGGCCTCGGGTTCGGGCACAACACCCGCGCGCTGCTCATCACGCGCGGCCTCGCCGAGATGGTGAAGCTCTCCCTCGCGCGGGGCGGCGACGCCTTGACGATGGCGGGCCTCGCCGGCATGGGCGACCTCGTGCTCACGTGCACGGGGGAGCTGTCCCGCAACAAGACCGTCGGCGTGGCGCTGGGCAAGGGCCGGAAGCTGCCGGACATCCTGGCCAGCCTCGGGCACGTGGCCGAGGGCGTGAAGACCACGAAGAGCGCCTACGATCTGTCCAAGAAGTTGGGCATCGACATGCCCATCGTGCGACAAGCGTACGCCGTGCTTTACGAGGACAAGCCCGCCGCACAAGCCGTCCGCGACTTGATGGCGCGCGAGCTCGGTCCAGAGTTCGACCACTGAGGCGCCCATGACTCGCTCACGACCCGTCCCCTCCACGGTCTCCACCGTCTCGTCGGGCGCGACGCGCGCCCGCGACGCCCGCCCGCCGCGGCCGCGCCCCGCGCTCGCCACGCGCGCGGCCCGCGCCGTCCTGCCCATCGCTGCCGCGGTGAGCCTCGCGACCACGGCCGCGGCGCAGCAGCCTCAGCCGTACCCCCAGCAGCCTCAGCC
>DAORJJ010000793.1:0-2680 GCA_035439005.1 Polyangiaceae bacterium
GCCTCGTCCAGCGCGACCTCGCCGCGCAGATAGGCCATCAGCCCCGGCGCGCCATGCGCCCGCATGATCGGCAAGGCCGGGTCGAGCCCGCGCGCGGCGAGGGCCGCCGACTCGCTCGCGAACGGCACCACGTCGAGCCCCTGCGACCGGAGGGTGTCGTTCAGCTCGGCGAGGGTGCTCGCGTCGTGATCGACCAGGGCGATGCGGATACCGGGCGTGCGTAGGCTGCGCGGCGGCGCCTCGTCGGACTCTTCCGGCGCGGTGGACGGGGCGGTCGGGCGGGCCGAGGGGTGGCTGCTCGAGCCCCGGCCGCTGGGCGGCGCCGTCAGGTGCTCCACGTGCTCCCACTCGCGCTCTTCGAAGCAGAGCACCGTGTGGTCCCCGCGTCGGCAGCCCACCGCCGCCGTGGCGGTGAGCGCGCGCCGGTCGCTCGCCAGCTCGAGCTCCACGAGCACCCACTCGCCGTCGGCCACCTCGGCCGCGGCAGGCGCCGGCAGCTCGTGCGCCCCATCTTGGTCCGCGAGGATCGCGGCCAGACCGGCAGGGCTCTCGAACCGCAAGTGAATGCTGCGCATGAGCAGCCCTTTGATAGCGCATCGGCCTCGCTACGCAACCTCTCCGCGCGGGAAGATCGGCGCGCCGCGCGCGCGGCATGACGTGCGAGACGAGGTCGCGCGCGAGGAGGCGGGTGAACGTGGCCGTTTGTCCGGCAATTCTCCCGTGGTAAGGGTCCAGAGGCGATGGGCATGAACGTCAAGAGTGTGGGCCTCGTCATCACCCTGCTGGCCTCCCTTTCGGAGGCGCTCGGCACCTGCCAGAAGTCGAACACGCAGGGCGAGGTCGTGAAAGACAAGCCCGAGATCGCCGACGTCAAGGTCGAGGGCATCGACACGAGCTCCCTCACCGCCCGCGAGAAGAAGGAGTTCTCCACGTACGTGTCCGAGCTCCTGTCGCCGTGCTCGAGCGTGCCGGTGCCGATCGCCCAGTGCGTGAACGAGAAGCGCGCGTGCGCCAAGTGCCTCCCCGCGGCGAAATACGTCCTCAAGGGCGTGCGCGACGGCATGACCCGCGAGCAGGTCGAGAAGGCCTACAAGAACCGCTTCGACGCCGAGCAGGTGAAGAACGTGGCGCTCGACGGCTCCCCGTCCAAGGGGCCCGACGCCGCGCCCATCGTCATGGTGGAGTTCGCCGACTTCGAGTGCCCCCACTGCGGCTTCATGGCGCCGCTCCTCGACAAGGCGTGGGAGGAGCACAAGTCGAACGTGAAGTTCGTCTACAAGTTCCTGCCGCTCTCCGGGCACGTCCACGCGGAGCCCGCGGCCCGCGCGGCCATCGCGGCCATGAACCAGGGCAAATTCTGGGAGATGCACCAGAAGATCTACGCGAACCAGCAGCACCTCGAGCAGGGCGATCTCGACCTCTACGCGAAGGACCTCGGCCTCGACATCGGCAAGTTCAAGGCCGACATGATCGCCCCCGCCACGAAGGACCGCCTCGACCGCGACCGCAAGCAGGCCGACGCCCTCCAGGTGAAGGGCACGCCGACCATCTACATCAACGGGCGGGAGTACGACATGAAGACCGAGCTCGCCGAGTGGTTCTCGCAAGAGCTCGCGTCGATGGGCGGGGCCGCGCCCGCCGCGCCCACGGCGGCGACCGACGCGGGCGCCCTGCTGCTCGTGAAAGGCGACGGCGGCAAGCCGCAGGGCGCCGTCGGCAAGGATCCAGGCCCCCACAAGTGACCGCCGCCGCGAGCGACGCGTGAAGGTCATCTCGGACGGCTGCGGATGCTTCCCATCCGGCAGGCACTACCCCGGCATCGCGCACCTCCTGCGGGTCACCGTGCGCGGCCTCGTGGAGGAGCTCGGCGCCGACACGCCCTGGCTCGACGTCCCCATCGCGATGCTCGACGTCGAGACCACCGGCCGCGACTCGGGGCAGGACCGCGTGATCGAGCTCGGCATCGTGGTCGGCCGCGCGGGCGAGGTCGTTGTAAAGTACAACTGGATGATCAACCCGGGGCGCGCCATCGCGCCCGACGCGCAGGAGGTCCACGGCATCTCCGACGCCGACGTGGCCAACGCCCCGCCCTTCGAAGCGATCGCCCACGAGGTGCGGAGGGCGCTCGAGGGCTGCGTGCCTGCGGCCTACAACGCCCCGTTCGACCGCGCGTTTCTGCACGCCGAGTTCGCGCGCGTCGCGGCGGGCGCGGCCGCGGGCGGCGACGGTGGCGTGGGTGGCGTGGGCCCGCTCGCCCCGGCGCTGCGGCGCGAGGTGGAGTGGCTCGATCCGCTCGTGTGGGCGCGGGAGCTCCAGAGCGACCAGCGGTCGCGCACCCTCGTCGACGTGGCCGCGCGGCTCGGCGTGAAGCTCGAGAACGCGCACCGCGCGAGCGACGACGCCGAGGCGGCGCTGCACGTCCTCTACAGGCTCGGCCGCGACGCGCGCGTGCCGCACGTGTACGGCGCGTTCCTGCAGGAGCAGCGCAGGCTGTCGCTCATGCAGGCCGACGAGCGCCGCATGTGGCGCAGCCCCTGAGGCCCGGGCTTCTTCGCTGGCTCGAGGCCGCGCGGCGCGGCGTGAACGAGCGCGACCCGAGGCGCCGTGCCATGGCGCGCTCCACGCGCTAGCCCGGATAATTCACGAGCGCTGGGGAGTAGGCGCGTGCTACGCGCCGGGC
>DAORJJ010000794.1:0-2677 GCA_035439005.1 Polyangiaceae bacterium
TGGCGGGCGCCTCAGCGGGGCGCCCGGGCGCCTGACAGCCTACGGCGAGCAGCCCAAGTCCAACGAGCGCGGCGGTGACCTTCAACATGGAACCTCCAAGAGCAACGACGGAGCGAGCGTATCACTCGGGACCGCGGGCGCGAGCGGGCGGCGGGGGAGCGGGCGCGTCGAATGAATCACACGCAGGCCGTGTGATACAGTTTGTGTCGTTCGTGTGAAAATCGGCCGAATCACTTGCGATGTATCACGCGCGTGATACATTTACTCTCGTGACACACGAACCCAACGACACGCCCGCGCCCGAGCCCTCCGAAGCGACCCCCGCGGAAGAGGCGGCGCCCGAGAAGAAGGAGCGGGTCCTCCACACCCGCGTCCCGGCGGTGCTCGAGCGCGAGCTCAAGCGGTTCGCGGAGAACCTCCGCATGCCGGTCTCGAACCTCGTGCGCACCATCCTCGAAGACGCGGTCGCCGCCGCCGACAAGGCTGGCGAGGGCGTCGAGGGCCAGCTCAAGCGCATGGCCTCGCACCTGGAGGAGGAGCGCAAGCGCCTCCACGATCGGCTGGCCGACGCGCGCAACAAGGAGCTCCTCGCGAGCGCCCTCGCGTTCCAGCCCGTGCGCCTCGCGAAGCCCACCGCCTGCGCCCAGTGCGGCCGCGACTGCGCCGCGGGCGAGCAAGCCCACCTCATCGTCGGCGAGCCCGACTCACGCGAGCGCGCCTTCGTGTGCGCCGCGTGTGTCCCGCCCGCCTGAGCCCCGCAGACCTCTCCCTCCAACCAGGAGCGCATCCATGAACACGACCAGCACGAATCCGTCCGTCTCTCCCGCCGCTGCCCCCGTCGATCCCACGCCCGAGGTCCTGCCACCCGTAGAGGCCGAGGCCACCCCCACCAGCGCCGAGGGCGCATCGCTGCCCGACGCCGTCGCGACGTGGGCGGCGTTCGCGCTCCGCGTCGGCGGCGCGGCCCTCGATCGCACCGCGTTCGTGCAGCGCGAGCTCGGCCACGCGCTCGAACGCACCTCGGCGATGCTCTCCACGTTGGCCGACGACGTGGAGCACCGCCACCCCAAGGCCTGAGCCCCCCCCGGTCCACGCGGCGCGACCCGACCCGGCAGACGCTGGGCCGGGTCGACGCGCGTCGGGCGCGCTGCGCGCTAGCTCATCGAGGCGAACGAAGCGCCGAGCTTCCCGAGCGCGCCGGTCGCCATCGCCGGAATGCCCGTGATCTTCGCCTGCGCGTCGCTCACGGCCTTGGACGCCTCGGCCTGCGCCGTCTTCACGGCGGCGAGGTCGCCGTTCGCCTTGGCCTTCGTCTCGCCGTTGGCGAACGGGCTCGAGATCGCGAGCGTCGCGCCGGTCGACACCTTCGTGGCGAGGACCGGGATCTTCGCGGTGGCCGCGGCGAGCTTCGGGGTCATCGCGGCGGCCTTCTCGGGCACGGCCTTCAGCTGGGCGACCACGTCCTTCAGCTTGTTCAGCGCCGCCTCGACCTCGGCCTTCGCCTCGGCGCTGACGTCGCCCTTGAGCTCGACCTTCACCGTGCCGTTGTCGAACGTCGCCTTCGCCAGCGACGCGAGCTCGCCGGCGTTGATGCCGTGGCGCTTGGGGATGCTGGTGAGCTGCTCGATCACGGCCCCCACGTCGTCGATCGGCTTCGTGAGGGCGGAGAGCTCCGCGTTGATCTCCTTCGGCATCGCCTGGAGCTCCTCGAGCGAGGAGACCTCCGCCTTCTCTCCGGACGGGGACTTCGCCTCGCCACCGCCGCCGCAGCCCGTGACGCCGCCGAGGCCGAGCGCGAGGAGGGTGGACGCGAGGACGAGGAGCGGGACCGAACGACGTCGCAACATGGGATTTTTCCTGGGCAAGATGGAGGGCGGTGAGTCGACGTGACCGGCTCGGCCGAGCGCGCCAGACACCTCGCACGTACGCGCCCCTCGACCAAACCTTCCCTCGGCCTCCCCGCGCCGCCCCACGCCAGTGGTGGTAGCGTGGAGGCGTCGTGCGAAGGTCCTCGCCTCACCGCCTCCGCCAAGCGCGCGGCCTGCTCCTCGGGCTCGCCGGGCTCGCGTCCGCCTGTCATGAAGCGCCCCCGCCCCAGGCGAGCCCGAGGGTCGCGCCTCGCGCGACGACGCGCGCCGCGCGCCCGGCGACGCCGCCGCCCGCGCGACCTCTAGCGCGGCCCACGAGGCTGCTCGACGAGCCCACCGCCGGCGTCCTCTGCGCGGTCGAGGGGCCCATCACCGCGCCCGTCGAGCTCGGCGATCGCGAGGGGCCGCTGACCTCCGTCGCCGGCGCGAGCTCGGGGCGCTTCCTCGTGCTGGCCTCCGGCGGCGCGTTCGCCGAGCTCCGCGGCGCGGGCCTCCACGCCAAGGGCTTCGCGCGGGCCACCGTGTTCGCGCGCCGCGATCTCACCGTCGGGGGCGTCCTCACGCTCTGGAAGGAGGCCGCGCTCACGCCCGCGGGCGGCGACGCGGAGACCCGCACGGTGAAGGTCGGCCTGCCCGAGCTCCGCGGCGTCACGCCTCGGGAGCCGCTCTCGCCGCCCGAGCTGCCGTGCGCCGAGCTCACGACGAGCGCGGCCGAGCGCGGCCCCCCGTCGGCGCCGCGGTTCTACGTGAACCTGCGCGGCAAGACGCTGGAGCTCGCGGCCACGCCGGGCGGCGCCGTCGTAGCCGAG
>DAORJJ010000795.1:0-2676 GCA_035439005.1 Polyangiaceae bacterium
CCTCCTTGCCTTCCTTCGCGGCGGTCTGGCACGCCTCGGCCTGCCCGGCCGAGTCGAGGCGCTCGGCCTTCTGCGTCCAGTCCCCGCCGCCCCCGAGGCTGAACACGCTGACCCCGCCGCTGATCTCGCGCGCGTCCCCGGCGAACATCTGGAACCCGCCCAGATACACCGCGGAGATCACGTGCGTGGCGCGCGCGCAGTCGCCCGTCAGCGACGCGCGCTCGATCTTGAGGTCGGCGGGGATCGCCGCGGTGCCGACCAGGACGTAGTCGGTGCGGATCATCTGCTCGCCCTTCAGCTTGCCCCCGAGCTTCGCGGCGCCGAGCGGGAGCTGCGCGTACAGCTCCTCGGCGGTGCGCGCGAGCTTGGTCTGCTGCTCGGGGTACGGCAGAAAGGTGTATTTCGCGCTCCGCCCGATGCAGTGAGGGAGGAGCTCGAGCTCGACGTTGCAGCCCTCGGCCCGGTAGCGAACCGCGACGAGGCCCTCCTGCCTGAGCCGCGCGAGGCTCGCGCGCGACCCCGGGTCCCACGCCATGAGGTCCGGCTCGGTCTGCGGACGCACCGCCGAGCACTGCACCCCCGCGAACGCCTCCGCGGGCGTCGGAGCCTTCAGCGGCTCCGCGACCTTCGGCGGCGCGCACCCGGGGCCCCCTGCCACGAGCACGCCCACGAGCGCGGCCGTCGGCCCTACGAACGTTGGTCGCGAAGCGGCGTACATGCGGGGCACCATCCCCCAAGGGTACGATAGCCCGCGCCCACGCGTCACCCAGGGCGCGCCCGGGCCATCCGCTCGCACGATCTGCGAGCTCGCGTGCGCGTGAGGCGCAGGGCGGGCGGTCCCAGCGGAGGACGCGTGGGGCGCACGGAGACGGTCGCCACCTCGCAGCCGGGACCCGCGGCGCTGACGCCGGGTGTGGGCGAGCGTCCCGGCGTCGCGGCTCCCGAAGGCGACAGCCTGCGTGCTTCCCACGATGTCGCGCGGCCGCCGCGCCGGCCATCCTGAGTACTCCTCACGTATCGACTCATGTCTCTCGATTCGGCCGGAGTCGTGAGTCGCGCTCGTGAGGAATGCCAACCATGGCTTGAACACGGCGCCGCCCTCGCCAGCGGAGCCTGCTTCGCCGATCCGCAGTCGAAGAGCGCGAGCGACGGCTCGGTCGCCCCGGCGACACGCGCCCGGACGCGACTCCGATCGAACCGACCGCGCCCGACGAACGTCCAGGACGCGACGCACCTCGACGCGAGCGGACGCGGCCCCGTCTCGTCGCGGCGGCGACTCCCGCGCTGGGCGAACACGGCCCCGGCCGTCTCCCCGCGCGCGTCGTGCGGTCCGCGCACGGTCTGCGCGATCGCCCGCGTGGGCGCCCGTTCCTGCGGATCTCCACGCGAGACGGACGGGCGCGGGGGCGGGGTGGTCCGCCATTAGGTAGTGGACGGAGAGGCCGGCTCAGGAAAGCGCTGTCCTACGTACTTTCCACGGTGTCGCGGAGAGACTATTTCTGTCATCGTTGTGCTCCGCCGACGTGGGACAGCGGCCCCTTCCGTGCCGCCCCTGGCGTCGGACAGGGTTCGCATGGGGTCTTCCGCTCGCCCTGGCGCTCAGAGAAATACCTAACCAGGCTCGCGCGCACTCTGCACCTACCCGCGGCGATTGGCACTCAGAACCTCCACCACACGAGTCACGCTCTTCGATCGATGGCACTTACAGTTTCAGCATCAGCCGAAGGACGAAGGCATGCGCGCCTATTTCGCCAAGTGAGCGGACACGGGGAAGGCCGCGTCGGAGTCGCGATGTCCACGTCGGCGACGAGCCCTCGCGACGCGGGCGCGCGTCGCCGCGCCTACCGTGAAGGCGTGCACGGGAGTGACACCCAAGGGGGGACGCACGCATGACCATGACGAAGCCACGCGCCAAGACGAACGCGACCCCGCGCGCGCGGCGGCCGCGCGTTGGACCTCGCGCGGAGGCCGAGCTCGGCGCCGAGCCTGCCGTGGAGGCTGCGGGCCTCGCCGCGCAGACGCAGAGCGCCACGGAGGCGCTCCGAGCCATGCTCCGGGCAGCGCTCGACCTCGTGGCCTCCCCCGCCTTCGTGCTCGCGTCGAGCGGCGAGGTCCTCGAGTCCAACCCGGTGGGGCGGGAGTGGCTCATGCGCGACCCGGCGCGCGCGGCGATGCTCCACGAAGCGGCGCGCGGGCGCCCGCCGATGGGCGTCGTCGTCACGCGCGCACGCGAGGCGGGGGACGCCCTGGTGCTGGTGGGTCACGAGCCCCTCGAGCGCGGCGCCCGGGGCCTCGTCGCCGCGACGTCGCGGCGCTGGCGCTTCACGCCGCGTGAGCGCGAGGTGTTGACGCTGCTCGTCGACGGGTGTTCGAACCGCGCCATCGCCGCCACGCTCTCCATCGCCGTGCGCACCGTAGAGGCCCACCTCAGCTCGATGTTCGAGAAGGCCGCCGTGGACTCCCGCGCCGAGCTCGTGGCGCGGGCTCTCCGCGCCTAGCAGCCCGTTGATAGACTCCCGTCGCCCGCGCGCCGCCGCATCGGCACGGGCTTCGTTGCGATCCTCCGGTGCCTGCTCACCTACAAGAGTAGGCTCCGCCGGCTCCTCGGATCGCGCCTTGCCCGATGCCGCGCGGACGACGCGCAGGCTCGGTCCGTTTATCAACGGGCTGCTAGCG
>DAORJJ010000796.1:0-2670 GCA_035439005.1 Polyangiaceae bacterium
GCCGCCGTCGCCGCGCACGCCCTCTCGCGGGGGCTCACCCCGCGCCACGCGTACCTGCTCCAGGTGTCCGCCGTCGCCGGCTACGCGCTGCTGCGCTCCAGGTTCCCCGCGCTCCCGCCGTTCACCGACGCCCTGGCCGCGCTCGCCTTCGGGTTCGTGCTCATCGGGCTCTCGACCCTCGCGAGGCGCCTCGGCGTCCCGCCGCTCGCGGCCGCCACGCGCCGCTTCGCCGCGCTCCTGCCGCTGCTGGTCGCGGTCGTGCGCGGCGACGGCGCGACCACCGAGGCCGCCCTCATCGCCGCCGGCTCCAGCGTGCTCTACGCTGGCCTCGCCGCCGCCGACAGGAGCCGCATTTTTGCCTCCTTGGCGGCGATCGCTGGAAACGTCGCGCTCCTCGTCGCCGCGCTCTCCATCGGGTTCGACGGCGTCGAGGCCTACCTCGGGCCGCTCGGCCTGCTCGTGCTCGTGCTCTCGCAGATCTTCGGCGCGAAGCTGACGCCCGCCACGCGGCAGGCCGTGCGCGTGATCGGGAGCCTCCTGCTCTACCTGCCTGCGGCGCTCACGCTCGTGATGCGCCTCGGAGAGTCCTCCGACGGCACCTACGCGGTGGTCTTCGGCGCGGTCTGCCTGCTCGGCGTCGTCGCCGGCATGGTGCTGCGGATTCGCGCGTACGTGCTGCTCGGCACGCTCTTCGTCACGCTCGACGTCGCCGCGAACCTCGCCTACGCGGGCCTGCGCGACCACCGCGTCGGGTTCGTGCTGCTCAGCGCCTCGGGCCTCGCGATCTTGGGCACCATGATCGGCACCACGCTCAAGCGAGACGAGGTGCGCGCGCTCGTCGGGCGGCTCAAGCTCGCGGTGCGCGGCTGGGACTGACCGCTCAGTCGCCGCGTCGCCGGAGGTGGTCGCGCGCCACGTCGGACCAGGGCCCGGTGGGCTCGAGCTCGAGGTAGCGCTTCCAGTGCGTCTTGGCCCGCCCGCTCTCGCCCAGGTTCTCGAGCGCCATGGCCAAGTTGAAGTGGGCGTCGGAGAACTTCGGATCGGCCTGGATCGCCTTCTGGAAATAGGGGATCGCCTGCGAGGCCTGGCCGCGCTCGAGCATGACGTACCCCAGGTTGTAGTAGGCCTCCGGCTGGCGATCGTCGACCTCGAGCGCCCGGCGATAGAGCTCCTCGGCCCCCGCCACGTCGCCGCGTCGAAAGCGGATGTTCCCGAGGTTCGTGTAGGCGATCGCGAGCTTGGGATCGAGCTCGAGGGCGCGCTTGTAGAGGCCCTCCGCTTCGTCGTACGACGCGGGGTCCTCGTCGAACGCGCTCGCGCGGACGTAGAGATCGTACGCGGTGCGCGCGCGGTTCGCCTTGGTCTCGGGGCGCAGCACGCGCACCACGTCGTCGCGGAGCGCGTTCACCTGGAAGTCGAGGACCATCTGCCCGGTGGTGGGCTCGAAGGGGCCGCCGTCGGCCCGCACCACGACGCGCGCGCCGTCGCTCACGATGCGCAGCTCTTGGAGCGGCCGGGTCACGCGCGGCAGGCTGCTGCGCAGCGCGCCGATGGCCTGCGCCACGTCGCGGAGCTTCACTTTGTTGCGCAGCAGGTCGCTCGTGGCCCGCAGGGCGATGAGGTCTTGGAATGTGTAGGCGCGGGCGCGGCCGCGGGCCCCGGTGGGCGCCACGATGCCGAGGCGCGCGAGCGAGCGCAGCGTGCCGGCGCCGAGCCCGAGGAGGCGCTCGACCTCTTTCCCCGTGAAGACGTCCGCGATGGGCTCGGTGGAGCCCGACGGCGGCGGCGCGCTCGACGTCGCGGGCGCGTCCCCCGACTTCGGCGGCGGCGGCGGGGGCACCCGGCCGCCTCCCTTGCCGAACGCCACGTGGATGATCTCCGCGCGCGCGCGGGGCGGCTTCGTGTTCGGCGGGTCGTCTTTCTTGCGGGGCATGCTCGGGGCGGTCGTGTTCGGCGGGTCAGCGCGGGCGGCCGGCGCCTCGACGCGCCGGGGCCTCTATCAAGGCCGCCTCGACCTCGGCGTCAACCCTCAGCCCGCCTGGGTGGGTGGAAAATCGGAGCTCGCAGCGGATCGTGCCGAGCGGGGAGGGGGCGCGGCTCAGGGCCTCCCGCCGCGCGAGGCGCACGGCCCGCAGGCGCGCGTGCAGGTCGCGCTCGGCCAGGGCCGCGGGTTCGAACGGGGCCGTCTGCGAGGCCTCGACGGGGAGCAGCGCGCTCGTGGTGCCGTACCAGACCTCGGCCCCGGGCTCCTCGCGCACGGCGCCCTCGCTCACGACGTCGGCGCGGTCGAACAGCTCTCGCCAGCCGGAGTCGCACGTGCGGACACGCCCAAGCCCGTGCAGGAGCAGCGACGCCCGGCTCTTGGCCAGCCCAGGTCCCAGGCGACGATCAAGCGGCTCCGTCATTGAGGTGGGACATTGCCCTACTTAAGCCGACACAACCAAGTTCCCTTCGGTCGCGTGGCATGGGCCCGCACGCTCGCCGGTCGCTCGCGTGCGTGTGCCTGCGCGCCTACGACAAGACGCGGAGGCTCTTGCCGACCAGGACCGCGTTGTGGCTGCCGACGCGGTACCCCTCGAGGTCCAGCGTTACATAGACGAACCCGGCGCGCTTGCCGGCGGCCACGATGGCGTCGCGCTGCGCGAACGCGGCCGCGAGCTCGTCGGCCGC
>DAORJJ010000797.1:0-2662 GCA_035439005.1 Polyangiaceae bacterium
CAGCCCGTGAGTGACTACCGACACTCGGCGCTGCGTTGCCCCGGGTGCGGCGCGGCGCTCGACTCCATCGCGGTGGGGGACTCGCTCGTGGAGGTGTGCCGCGAGTGCCGCGGCCTCTTCCTCGACTGGTTCGACGGGGAGCCTCGGGCGCTCGCGTCGGCGCTCGTCCCTCCGGTCGACGACGTGTGGGTGGGACCCGAGCCGGCCCGGGTGGCGGGGCCGTGCCCGCGGTGCGCCGTGCGGCTCGATGTGGAGCTGTTCGAGGGGCGCGGCCCGTACGTGCACCGCTGCGGCGCCTGCGCGGGCGTGTTCGTGGACGAGGCGTCGGTCCACCTGCTCGCGAGCACCGCGGCCCCCGACCCGGCGAAGGACCCGCCCACGGGCCCGCTCGCGTCGCTCCTGGCGGCCGTGCGAGGCGCCCTCCGCGCGCTCACGCCCTGAGGACGGGGTCGCGCGGACCGTCAGTACTTCGTGGTGAACGAGTCCATCTTCGGGTGCGCGGGCCACGAGAGCTGCCGGACGTGGCGGTCGACGCAGCTCGCGACGCCGGGGTTCGGCGGGTTGGTGTACACCGAGACGCCGACCGCGCGGCCCATCTTGATGGCCACGCGGACGGTGACGCTCATGTTGTCGGGCGCGCCGCACCCCGAGATGAAGGCGGTGTTCGCCATCGGGGCGGAGAGCTGGGCGTTGGAGAGATCGGGGCCTCCCGCGGCCTGTCCCATCTTGATCTCTTCGTTGTTCGCCGCGAGCGCGGCCTCGTAGCTGCCACCGAAGGCCCCACCGCCGCCGCCGCCGCCGCCGCCACCGCCGCCGCCGCCGCCGCCACCGCCGCGGCGGATCTTGCCCTTCACGCCGCCGTCGGTGGAGAGGTCGAGCGCGGACGGATCGTCGAGCATCGCCTGGGAGTCGTCGCGCGCGCCGCGCGCCTTGAAGTACCAGAGCAGCAAGCCGCTGAGCAGCACGACGGTGACGCCGAGGCCCACCGCGTATTTCGCGATGCCGGCCTTCTTCTCCGCCTTCTCGAGGAGCACGACCTGCTTCTTCTCGGCGACGATCTCGCGATGAATCTGCGTGTGCTCCGCGAACTGCGAGAAGTCGGGCCAGTCTTCGATGCGCTTGGACTCACCCGAGACCTCGTCGCGAAGCACGTGGGCGCCGGTGAAGGAGTGGCTCGCGATCTGCTGGAGGACCTCGACCGCGGTGAACGGCCCGTGATCCATCGAGTCCTTGACGACCACGTAGCGCGGCCGCGGATCGCTCTCGAGCTGCGCCTTGAGCTGGGCGAGCTGCGTGGTGGCGTCGACCCGCGGAGGCGGCGCCGGCTCGGGCTCGCTCTGAATGGCCGCGAAGGGATCGTGGTGCGAGCTGCTCTGCGGGGACGCCGCCGGCGACACCTCGGGCGCCGAGTGCTCGCTGTGCGCGAGATCGAACATCGCGTGGGCGAGGGCGTTCAGGTCGGCGGGGCGCGCGGCCGGGTCGGCGACGAGGGCCGCGCCGAGCAGCGCGTCGATCCCCGCGGGGAGGCTCGGGTTCGCCGTGCGCGGAGGCGCCATGCCGGGCCCGACCGACGCGCAGGTCAGGCACTCGTAGAAGATGGCGCCGAGCGCGTAGACGCTGGCGGAGGCCGGGCCGAGGTTGCGGCCGGACAGCTCCGGCGCGAGCACCGCCTGGTCTTGGGGCGAGGTGGGGATGGTGGCGTAGAGCGGGTCGTACTTCCACTCGCCCGAGTCGTCGCCGCAGATGCACGACGCGTGCAAGATCAAGAGCTCGCCCTGCGCGTGTCGCCGCGCGACGTCGGCGGCCAGCGGGGCGAGCAGCGCGACGGCCTCCCCCAGGGCGAGGGGGGCGCGCGCCGCGCGGCGAGCGTCGAGGAGTGCACGGAGGCTGTGCGCGGGGGCCGAGGCGGGCGCCTCACCCTTCGCGCTGGCGGCGTAGGACGTCGTCATGAGCGGTCATCGTACCTGCACGTCGTCGTTCGACCAATAGGCTTGAACCATTGGCGAAACTTAGGCGTTTGTGTGTTGCAGGTCAGCTCTCGTCCCGCTCGGCGCGAGGCTTGGCCCGCTCGGCGACGAGGGTGCGACCGGCCACGACTTTTCCGCCGAGGGCGGTGATGGCGTGCTCGAGCACCTCGGGGCGCACGCTCACGAAGGTGATGCGATCGCGCATGCGGATGCGCCCGTGCGCGCCCTCGTCGAGCTGCGCGAGCTCGACCAGGAGGTCGTGCACGTCGCCGGGGCGCAGGCCGTCGCGCCGGCCCACGTTGAGGAAGAGCTGCGCGAAGGAGGGATCGTCTTCGATCTCCTTCGTGTCGCGCGCGTCGCCGCGCGGCGCCCGCGGGGGTCGCGGGTCCGCGTCGGCGGGCTCGTCGCTGACGGTGATGCCCGGCATGATGGGCGACTGACCGCCGTAGGGCAGGGTGTCCGGCGGATCGCTCGACGCCGGCCGCACGCGCCGGGCGCGCCGAGGGCCGCGGGCGCTCTCGAGCGACGGCGCGGTCTCGTTCGCTTCGGGCGCGGAGCTCGACGCGGAGCTGGATGGCAGGATGGGCTGGTCGTCGTCGGTCTCGGCGGGCGGCTCCCAGCTCGCGAACTCGCGGTGCGGCGTGCCGCCGCGGCGCGAGCGGCCGCGGTCGCGTGGCGCTTCGCTCGTCGGCGCG
>DAORJJ010000798.1:0-2658 GCA_035439005.1 Polyangiaceae bacterium
GGCGGCCGGGATGCGGCGGCGATGGGCCGACGGGAGTAAATCAACGGGCTGCTAAGAGTAGTCCTTCTCCTGCCGCTCCTGGTCTTCCTTGCAGCGAATGCAGAGCGTGGTCTCGGGGCGCGCCTCGAGGCGCTTCACGCCGATCTCTTCCTCGCACGACTCGCACGTGCCGAAGGAGCCGTCGTCGACCTTGCGGAGCGCCTTCTCGATTTTGTCGAGGAACACCTTCTCGCGGCCGCGCAGGCGGAACGTGAAGCTCTGCAGGTACTCGCTCGACGCGAGGTCCATCTCGTCGGGGAGATCGTTCGAGTCGAGCGACATGTCCTCCTCGAGGGTCTGTTTCGCCTTCTTGACGATCTCGTCTCGCTTCTCCACCAGGAGGGTCTTGAACTTCTTGAGCTGCTGTTTGTTCATGCCCGAACTAACCTTTCGCGACCCTGCGCACAGACGGCTTAGGGAGAACACGGTCCCCTCCGCATTCGGGGGCGAAACACGGTAAGCATGTCCAGTCCCCAGGTCAACGGTCGACTTTCGACGCGCTCGACGCCGCCGCAAGCCGGCGCCGCCCGCGCGCTCGTCGGCGTCGACGAGAACGGCCTCGGCCCGCTGCTCGGGCCGCTGGTCGTCACAGCCGTGCTCGCGCGCGCCACGCCGCAGGGCGAGCGCCTCGCGGGCCGCAAGCTCCGAGGCGCCCTCGCCGCGCGCGTGGGCGACTCGAAAGCGCTCGTCGGCTACGGGCACGCCGCGCTCGGCGAGGCGTGGGCGCGGGCGCTCGCGCGGCTCGAGGGCCCAGATCCCGCGTCGCCGGAGGAGCTCTTCCGGCGGCTCTCCCTCGACGCGCACGAGGCCCTCACCGCGCCCTGCCCCTCGCAGCACCGCGACCTCTGCTTCCGCGACGGCGACGCGTTCACCTCGGAGGCCGAGCACGTGGCGCAGTGCACCCGCGACCTCGGGGCGCTCGCGCGCCGCGGCCTGGAGCTCACCTCGGTGAGGGTCGTCGCGGTCTGCAACCGCCGGCTGAACGACGCCGCCGCGAGCGGCACGTCGCGCTTCACGGTCGACCTCCACGCGATGGAGCGGCACGTGCTCGACGCGCGCGACCGCGCCGGCGAGCCCGTCTACGCGGTGTGCGGGAAGGTGGGCGGCTACGACTACTACGGCCCCCACTTCGGCCCGCTCGCGGGGCGCCTGCACGTGACGCTCACCGAGGGCCGCGCCGAGAGCCGCTACCGCTTCCCCGACCTCGGGGAGGTGGCGTTCGTGCAAGACGCCGACGCCAGCCACGTGCTCGTGGGCCTCGCCTCGCTCGTGGGGAAATGGGCGCGCGATCGCCTCACGGCGCAGGTGCTCCGCGCGCTCCGCGCGAGCGCGCCGGACCTGCCCGACGCGAGCGGCTACCACGACCCGGTGACCAAGCGGCTCGTGGAGAGCTCGAAGGCGGTCCGCGCCGCGCTCGGCGTGGAGGATCGCTGCTTTCTCCGCGACGTGGCCAAGGCGCCCCCGAAGCGCCGGTAGCGCGGCGCGCGACCGCCGCGGGCGTAGGCTCAGTGCGCGGCGGGCGCGGGCAGCTTGTCGAGGATGGCCTTCACCTTGGCGATCGCCTCGTCCTTGGTGAGGCGCGCGGCTTGGAGTTTGTCGGGCGCGGCGGCCTTCAGGGCGTACTCCTCGTCGGCCACGCCGATCACCGCGGTGCCCTTCCGCGCGACGAGGATCTCGATCTTCGGCGCGCCCCCCTCGCCGGGGTTCACGACGTGCACCGCCTCGTCGCCCACGCCCGAGACGGGGATGGAGCCGGGGCGCTGCTTCAGCGTCTTCAGCATGTCCTTCGCCTGGAACTCGTCGGCTGGGCCCATCGCCACCGTGCGCCACCGGCGATCGCCCTCCTTGTAGAAGCCGACGGCCGTGGGGCCCACGTTCTTCCAGCCGAACGGCTCCTTCGGGAAGAACTGGAGGCCGTTCGGGATGAGGCCGGCGTCGGGCAGCAGCGTGACCGCGCGCGGCCGCGCCTGCTCCGGCAGGCCCGCCGCGACGGCCCGGCCGATGGTCCCGAGCACCGCGTCGCTCGACGCGCGCAGCTGCGCGGGGGTCTCCCGCTCGTTGTTGTACTGCAGCTCGATGACGTAGGGCCCGCGCCACACGTACGCGCGCCCCGTGCCGAGGGCGCCGAGGGCGGCCGACGGCCCGCCCTTGCCCGGCTCGAGCACGCGAGGCGTGGAGGGGTCGGCGGGGTCGGCGGCGACCACGCGCATCGTGTACATGCCGAGCGCGCCGGCCGCGTCGGCGAACTGCGACAGCACGACGTCGACCGTCGCGCCCTGGCCGGCCGCGTCCACGTAGCGAAACGAGACGACGCGCTTCAGGCCGAAGCGCGTGTAGACGACGCACTCGCCGTCGAACGCGGTCGTGCACACCTCCTCCATGGAGTATTTGCCCTTCTCGCCGTACGTGCGCGTCTCGCCTTGAGGGTCGACGCAGTAGCCGCCCGCTGCGCGAGGGAAGAACGCGGCGGTCGCCGGGTCGGCGATCTGGCCCCCTCCGGACGCGCACGCGGCGGCCGCGGCGGCCGCGCCGGACGCGCTGGGCGCGCCGGGGAGCGGTGGCGGCACGTCGCCCTTGGGCTTGTCGTCCTTCGGGCACCCGGCGAGCGCGAGCGCGGCG
>DAORJJ010000799.1:0-2646 GCA_035439005.1 Polyangiaceae bacterium
CGGAGCACGACGACGAACGAGACGGCGAGGGCGAGCACCACGCCCGCGGCGAGCGGCCCCCCGCCGTCGGTCGAGAGCGCCGCGTCGTAGGCGCCGTGCGCGAGCGCGGAGGCGATGAGCGCTGGGGCGACGCGCTGGCTCGGGCGCACGAGGCGCGCGCCGAGCGCGTACCCCCACAGCCCGGAGAGGAAGAGGTGGACGGGCACGGCGGTGAGAGCGCGCCCCGCCACGAGCGCGGGCGACACACGCCCGAACGCGAAATAGACCACGTTCTCCGCGGCGGCGAACCCGAGGGCCGCGACGGCGCCGTAGACCACCCCGTCGACCGGCTCGTCGAACTCGCGACGCCGCGTCGCGTAGAGCGTGGCGAGCAGCTTGGCGCCCTCCTCGGCGAGCCCGACCGTGAACGCGAAGCCGACGGTCGACAGCGGCAGGGCCGCCAGCTGCCCACCCAGGGTGAGGTTGCGCGGGTCGAGCCACGGGGTGAGGCGGCTCTCGGCGACCTCGAGCCCGAGCGCCAGCAGGGTGGACGCGCCCCCGAGGGCGAAGGTGATCGTCACGAGCGAGAGGGGCTCGGGGTGCGCGCGATCGAAGCGTCGCACGAACGCGACGTAGAGCAGCGACAGGAGCGTCGGCAAGGCGAGCGCGAGGGTCGCGAGCGTGAGATCGCGCGCGGGCGTGACGATCGTGGGGGGAGCGAGCGCGGGCAGCGGAGGGAGCGTGAGGAAGACCCGCGCGCGCCGCGCGCGCTCGTACGCCGCGACGTCGTCGCCGAACGAGAGCGTGAGGCTAGGTGAGGAGGGACCCGTGTAGAGTGCATGCGCTCCGTCGGACACGACGATCTCGCGGCCGCTGGCGAGGAGGGCCGCCGCCCGTGAGCCGGGCGCGGCGGTGAGCGTCAGGGTGGGGCCTGCGCCGCGGCGGACGGTCAGCTCCGTGGTGGTGAGCCGCGTCTCGTCGCCGCTGGCCGCGACGACCGGCCGACCCCAACCGCGGCGCGTCGGGGCGAGCGCGAAGACCTCGCCAGGCCGCGCCGGCGGGAGGGGTGCCCCGACGGCGACCTCGGCCTCGTCGGGGCACCCGTGATCGGCGCACCGCGCTGGGCGCGAGCGCACCACGAGGCCCGGCGGGTGGGCGAGGAGCTCGCCGAGCGCCTGGATGTCCCGGCGCCTTGCGCGCAGCTCGAGCGTCCCGGGCGTGGCGCGGACGTCGGCGGAGAGCGCGGCGGCGTGGAGCCATCGGCTGACCACCCAGGCCGTGTCCCCTGGGGCGTCTTTCGGGAGCGGAAACCGCGCGATCCGATCGTCGAGGCCCGGCAGACCGCCGCCCGAAGCGACCGCGACGGCGAGGGCCACGACGGCCAGGAGACCCGCCACGACGGCGGCCCGAGTGAGGGAGCCCCCCGGGCGAGGCGGCGGCGAGGTGGTGGACTTTGTCGACACGGTCCCCGTTCTTGGCGAGACTACGTGACCTCGGCCTTCATGAGTAGCGCGACCGAAGCTCAGCGCGTGGGTTCGCTCGTTGGTCAGGTGATCGACGGGCGGTACCGCGTGGACGCGGTGATCGCGCTCGGCGGGATGGGCGCGGTGCTCCGCGGCACCCACCTCGTGCTCGGCCAGGCGGTCGCCATCAAGGTGATGCTCGACGCCACGATGCGCGATCCGCTGATGCGCGAGCGGGTCTTCCGTGAGGCGCGCATCCTCGCGCAGGTGAGGTCGCCCGCGATCGCGGCCATCTTCGACGCCGGGCTCCTCCCGGACGGCACGCTCTACATCGTGATGGAGCTGCTCGAGGGCGACGAGCTCGAGGCGCTCATCACGAAGCGCTCGCTCGGCCTCCCGCAGATCGCCCGCTTGCTCGCCCAGGTGTGCGAGGGCCTCGCCGACGCGCACGCGCAGGGCATCGTGCACCGCGATCTGAAGCCCGCGAACATCTTCGTCGTGAAGAAGCTGAGCGGCGAGCTGACCGCGAAGATCATCGACTTCGGGATCTCCAAGCGGGTCGGCGAGATGAGCGAGACCACCACGGTGACCACGATCATCGGCTCGCCGTACTACATGGCCCCCGAGCAGGCGAACTCGTCGCGGGACGTGGATCACCGCGCCGACATCTGGTCGCTCGGGGTGATCCTCTACCGGGTCGTCGTGGGGAAGCTCCCGTTCGAGGGCACCATCTCCGCGGTCCTCGCGGGCATTCGTACCCAGGATCCGCGCTTCCCAGAGGGGCTCGACCCCGGCTTCCGCCGCGTCATCCAGGGCTGCCTCGAGAAGGACCTGAACCGCCGCTACCAGAGCGCGCTCGACGTGCAGGCCGCCCTCCTCCCGCTCGCCGAGGGGCCGCCGCGCCGCGACAGCTCGATCTCGCAGCGCGCCGTGATCCCGCCTGGCCTCGAGGCGAGCCAGGCGTCGCGCGCGTTCGTCGAGTCGGGCGGCACGGAGAAGACCAAGCTGCAGCTCGGCGGCCTCGGGCCAGCGTCGCGGGGCGGCCCGGTGCCCTACACCGACGAGGGCGAGATGGTCACCACCCGCATGGCCTCGCCGTTGTCAGGCGGAGCCTCGAGCCCCCCGAGCGTCATCCGGCCGCTCGCCGGCCGTCGCCAGGAGCCCCTCGCGCGCACGACCCCGCTCGCGCCGTCGGTCGCGCCCG
>DAORJJ010000800.1:0-2645 GCA_035439005.1 Polyangiaceae bacterium
TCTCCCTTTGCGCGACCAGGCCAGGGCGCTATGCCTGGACTGTGGCGCCCCCTGTCCTGCCGGTCTCGCGGAGTCTCTCGTCGTTCGCATGGGCGCCCCGCGCGCTCGCGGCGGCCGGAGCGCGGGGGCTCGGCGCGCTGTGTGTGGGCCTCGCCCTCGTCGCCTGCAGCGGGGAGGCCCCCGAGGTCGAGGAGCCCGCCGAGGTCGCGGAGGAGGAGCTCATCTCCTTCCACGGCGTGTCGGCGAGCGACGTCGACCGGTCGCTCCCGGAGGTGGACACGATCGGCTACGACGTCACGCTCGCCTACCGCGGCGAAGAGACCCGCAGCGTAAGCGGCCGCTCTCTGCGCACGCCCGTGTTCAGCGCCACGGTCACCGCGGCCTACGTGGCCACCGCGCCGATCACCTCGCTCGTGGTCGACTTCACGCAGCCGCACCTCGGCCGCGTGAGCTCGGGCTCGCGCACCCTCGCCTTCGAGGCCGTCGATCGCGACCACGTTCGGGTCTCCCTGGGCAAGACCGTGCGCGCCGGCACCGGCTTTCGGCTCACCTTCGCCTACGACGTGCTGAGCCGCGAGATCGACGACCGCGAGCGCGAGGACGGCGGCCTCGTCGTGACGCCCACGTCCATGTATTCTGCAAGTTGGCCTCGCAAGGGCCGCTGGTGGCTCCCGCTGCGCGACTCCCCGCGCGACGGGGCGATGTTCACGGCGAAGCTCACCTTCCCCGAGCAGTACACCGTGGTCTCGAACGGCGCCGAGCGCAGCGTGTCGACCGACGCGGGCATGAAGACCTGGCGCTTCGAGCTCTTGACGCCCACGCCCACCTACGGGTTCTTCGTGGGCGCCTCGACCGACTGGGTGCGCGCCGACGCGACGTCGGCCGGGGGCGTGCCCATGCCGTCGTGGGTCACCCGCGCGCACGCGAGCCGCCGCGACGACGTGCTCGGCGGCACCCCGAAGGCGCTCGACTTCCTCGTCTCCACGTACGGCGCCTTCCCCTTCGCGCAGGCCGGCTTCGTCGAGGTGCCCACCACGTGGGGCGGCGGGGGAATGGAGCACCCCACCGTGGTCGCCATCGATCCTTCGGACTTCGCGGGGAGCGCCGCCGAGGCCCGGCACACGGCCATCCACGAGCTCTGCCACCACTACAGCGGCAACGGGGTCCGCATCGCCAACTGGGCCGACTTCTGGCTCAGCGAGGGCTTCACCGAGTACCTCACGCACCGGAGCCTCGAGGCCGTCTACGGCAAGACCGTGTCCGACGCGCGCTGGCGCACGACCATCTCCGAGGCGCGCGCGACGGCCGCGCAGCACCCGCTCCGCCCGCGCAACGACGCCCTCGACGTGCGCGAGATCTTCGACGGGGTCGTGTACGTGAAGGGCGCGTGGGTCCTCCGCACCCTCGAGGAGGCCGTCGGTCGCGAGGCCTTCGACGCGTTCCTGAAGGGGTGGTTCACGCGCCACAAGTACAAGGCCGTGACGACCGACATGCTCCAGAAGGAGCTCGAGGCGGAGCTCCACCGGAGCTTCGACGCGCTCTTCACGAGCGCCGTCTACGGCACGGGTCTCCCGGAGTAGCGCGCGTCCGTCGCGCGCCGAGCCCTCACGGGCGCGCGGCGCAGACGCCGGCGCCCAGATCGCACAGGGGGCGCTCCGCCGGGCAGTCGGCGGGCGACAAGCACTCGACGCACGCGCCCGCGAGCACGTCGCACCGCCCTCCCGCGCACGCCGCGTCGGCGAGGCACGTCACGCACCGGCCTGTCCCGCGATCGCAGACACCGCGCGCGGCGTCGCGGCAGTGCTCGTTCTCCGAGCACTCGACGCACTGGCGGAGGACCTCGTTGCACCGCGTCGCGCCCGGGCAGAGCTCGCGGCCCTCGCGGCAGGCCTGGCGGCAGCGCCGCGTGGACGAGTCGCACGCGAGCGGCGCCGCGCAGTCGTCCGACGAGGCGCACTCCACGCATCTGTGAAGCAGCGGATCGCAGCGCGGCTGCGACGCGCCGCAGTGCGCGTTTTCTGTGCATTGTACACACGTCTGAGACGCGACGTCGCAGCGGAGGCCGGGGAGCAGGCAGTCGGCGTCGGCGGCGCAGAGCCCCGTGCCGGGCGGGCGCGCGTCGGGCGCGTCACGGCCCGCGTCAGGGGGCGGCTCGTCGAACCGCAGCTCGCCGTCGCACGCGCCGAGCGCGAGCGCGAAGGCGCCGAGCGCGAGCGCGAAGGCGACGCCCGTCCGCCGCGTTCTCATGGGTCCGCGCGCCCCGCGAGCGCTTCCGCCGTCGCGCGGGCGAAGCCCCGCGGGTAGCGCCGGAGGTACTCGCGCGCGGCCCCGGCGGCCCGCGGAGAGCCCAGCTTCGCGAGCAGGCGCATTCGCTCGGCCGAGGCGCTCTCGGCGAGCGGGCCGCTCGGGTAGCGCTCGAGCAGGCGGTCGAGGCTCGCGACAGCGGCGGTGGGCGCCCCAGAGCGCTTCTGCTCGAGGGCCTCCTCGTAGAGCGCGTTCTGGGCCGCGAGGGAGCTTGCGTTCACGTGCGCGGGGGGCGAAGGCGAAGCGGACGGCGGCGCGGAGGACCTCGCGGGCGCGGGCCCCTCGACGCCGGGAGGCGCGGAGAGCGCCGAGGGCACGACGGCGGCGACGGCCGAGGGCGG
>DAORJJ010000801.1:0-2645 GCA_035439005.1 Polyangiaceae bacterium
CCCGACCCCGACCCCGACCCTGACCTCGAACCTGCCCCTGCCCCTGACCCTGACCCTGACCCCGACCTCGACCCTGTCCCAGCCCCGATTCCCTGCCCTCGTTCCTCGTTCTTCGTTCCTCGTTCCCTGTCCCGCGTCCCTTGTCCCTCGTGCCGCTCACATCAGCGACTCCCCGCGCGAGGCTTGGAGGGGTGGGTCACGCGAGAGCGCGCACGCGTCGCGCCAGCGCCCCGCGGCGTCCTACCAACCGGCAAGCCACTTCCGTTGGGCGCTGTCACGCCGCCTGCGCGACCGGGGGCATGACCCACCCCTCCAAGCCTCCCGCCACGTCACTCCCTCACCTCCCGCACCACAAGCTCGTCGCCTACGGAGTGGCCGTCGAGCTGCTCTTGGCCGTCAAGGCCGCCCACATCCGCGACGCGAAGCTCCGCGACGAAGCCTTGCGCGCGGCGAAGGGCGCGTGCCTCAACTGCGCGGAAGGCGCAGGGCGCGCGTCCCGCGCGGACAAGGCGCGCGTGTTCGCCATCGCCCGGGGTGAGGCCGTCGAGGCCGTCGCCGCCGTGGAGATCGCCGCGTATGCAGGCGACACCACCGCGGCCGCGGCGGAGCGGTGCGTGGTCATCGGCTCGCGGCTCGTGGCGCTGCTCACGGGGCTCGTGCGGTAGCGGCCCGAGCGGAGCGAGCCCTCGGCCTCCGAGTCGAGGGCTCGGAGGAGGGCTGGGGCCGGGGTCGGGGCCAGGGTCGGGGTCAGGGTCGGGGCCAGGGCCAGGGCCAGGGTCGGGGCCAGGGCCACGGTCGGGGCCAGGGCCACGGTCGGGGCCAGGGCCAGGGCCGGGGTCAGGGCCAGGGCCAGGGCCATGGTCGGGGCCAGGGCCACGGTCGGGGCCAGGGTGGAGAGGGGCGCGGGACAGGACCCGAAGCCCCTCGCGAGCCCGCCCGGCGGGCTTGTCGCCGGTCGACCGAGCCTGTGACCCTGCCCCGGGCTTCAGCCCGGGGCCAGCCGGGCGAATCCCCCTGCCCCCTCAGCCCAAGCCCCACAAGCGGGCCAGAAGCCTCAGGCTCGCCAACTTCGCCTCACCCCGCGAACGCCGCGTCGAGCGCCTGGCGCAGGTCCGCGAGCAGGTCCCCCTCACCCTCCAGGCCCACGCTCACCCGCACGAGGCCGCCCGAGATGCCCGCGAGGCGACGCGCGTCGCTCGGCATCGTCGAGTGCGTGGTGGAGGCCGGGTGGACCACGAGCGTGCGCGCGTCCCCGAGGCTCACCGCGTGCGTCGCCACGCGGAGCGCCTCGAGGAGCCGGGCGCCGCGCGCGCACGCGAGCGCCTCGTCGCCGGCGAGCTCCAGCGACAGCAGCGAGCCGAACGCGTGCATCTGCGCGAGGGCGAGCGCGTGCCCCGGGTGCTCGGGCAGCGACGGGTGGTTCACCCGCGCGACCCGCGCGTCGGCGGCGAGGGCCCTCGCGAGGGCGTACGCCGGACGGCACGCCTGCTCCTGCCGCAGCGCGAAGGTGCGGAGCCCACGGAGGACGAGCCACGCGGAGAAGGGCGAGAGCACGCCGCCGAAGCCCTTCACCACGAGCTCGCGCGCCCGCTCGACGGCGTCGCGCTCGCCCACGATCGCCCCCGCGATGACGTCGCCGTGGCCCGAGAGCGCCTTCGTCATGCTGTGCACGACGAGGTGCGCGCCGAGCGCCAGCGGCGACTGGCAGAACGGCGTCGCGAACGTGCCGTCGACCACCAGCGTGAGCCCTCGCGCGGCCGCGAGCGCCGAGAGCCCGCGGAGGTCGAGGAGGCCGAGCGTGGGGTTCTGCGGGGTCTCGGCGTAGAGCACGCGCGTGGCGGGCGTGATGGCGCGCGCGTAGGCCTCGACCGACGAGTCCACGAAGGTGGTCTCGACGCCGAAGCGGGGGAGGCGCTCGCGGAGCAGCCGCGCCGACTCCGCGTACATCGCGCGAGGCGCGACGACGTGCTCGCCCGAGGTCACGAGCGAGAGCACCGCGCCGGCGATCGCCGCCATCCCGCTCGAGGTCGCGCACGCCGCCGAGGCGCCCTCGAGCGCCGCCAGCTTCGCCTCGAGGGCCTCGAGCGTGGGGCTCCGCCAGCGGCCGTAGATGTACGCGTCGCTCTCGCCCCGAAACGCGCTCGCGGCCTCCTCGGCGCTCGGGAACCCGAACGCCGAAGAGAGCACGATGGGCACGTCGAGCGCGCCAGTGTGGGGATCGGCGGCCTCGCCCGCGTGCACGACCAGGGTCGAGAGCGCCTCGCGGCGGCGGGCGAGGGTGACGTCGTGGGGCAGGCTCGGGTCGATCACGCGGCCGAGCGTACCGCCGTTCTCCCCTTCCCGGCGGGCAGCCTTCGGAGGAGACTCGGGCGATGCGCGCGCGCTCACGCTCGGTCCTCGCGTGGCTGACCCTCGCGGGCGCCACGCTGGGCTGCGCCGCGAAGGCCCCCACCGCCGCGTGCCCGAAAGGGAGCGCGCGGCTCGACGGCGTGTGCGCGAGCGAGCAGGTCGCCGACTACGTCGGGTGCGTGCGGGCGCAGGGCGCGAGGCTCGGCCAGGAGCAGTCGACGCGGCTCTCCCTCGAGGCGGGCGCCGCCGGCGCGCAGGCCAAGGCGGCCTCGGAGGTGAGCGAGCGGCTCGAGCGG
>DAORJJ010000802.1:0-2634 GCA_035439005.1 Polyangiaceae bacterium
CTCCACCCGAGCCCCCCGCGAGCGCCTGCGCCCACCCGGGTCCACCGGCCCGCCTCGAGGTGCGCCCCTCGAAGAAGCTCCTCCGCGCTGGCGAGGCGTTCCCCTTCCGCGCGAAGGTCGTCGACGACGCGGGGTGCCCCCTCCCCGCCGCGGTCAAGTGGACCGCGCGGCCGCCGAAGGACCCCAACGTCACGGTCGACGCCCAAGGGCGCGTCAGCGTCGCCGAGGGCGCCGCGGAGGGCAGCTACGAGCTCGAGGCCAGCGCGGAGGGCAAGACCGCCCGCGTCACCGTGGAGATCTCGACCGCCGCCAACTACGACGCGCTGCTCGCGAAGCAGGGCCTGAACGCGGCGGGAGAGGCCGAGTCGGCGAGCGTCTCCCTCCCGACCGAGTCGATCGGCAGCGCCGAGGTGGCCGCCGAGGACGGGCGCAAGGCGCGCCGCGCGACCTTCGTCGGCATCATCGCGGCGGCGGTGGCCGCCCTCGGGGTCGCCTACCTCGTGCTGCGACGGCGACAGAAGCGCGCGCAGGCGCTCGAGACCGAGCGCCTGGCACAGCACGAGGACCTGGTCCGCGAGATCCAGGCGCGCCAAGAGGCGAAAGAGGTCGCCTATCGGGAGGAGCTCGTCGCGCACGAGGAGAGCGTCCGGCGCGCAGAGAAGGCGAAGGCGAAGCTCGCAGCGGCGCGAGCGCGCGACGCGGAGGGGGCCGCCCCGGTTGGGGTCGCCCCGGCGCCGCCCCCCGAGCCCGAGCTCGTGTGCCCGACCTGCCAGCGCACGCTGCGCGGCACGACGTTCTGTCCGCACGACGGCAGCAAGCTCGTACCCAAGGGCGCCCTCGAGGCGGCGGTGCCGCTCCTGTGCCCCACGTGCAAGCGCGGCTTTGGGGAGGGGACGACCGTCTGCCCAGACCACCGCGAGGAGCTCGTACCGCTGCCCGCGCACTCCCGCCCAGCACCCGTGAAAGCCGGCCCCAAGGGGAAGATCTGCCCCACGTGCGGCTCCCGGTACGAGGGGTCGGCCGTGTTCTGCGGCAAGGACGGCACGTCGCTCGTGCTGCTCAACTAAACCGCGCGCGCGGCGCTCGCGCAGTAGATCGACCCGCGCGGTGCCACGTACTGGAGGCCATGCGACCGGCGGCGACGAGCGACGACGAGCAGCGACCGACGCCCGCATCCAATGTGCCGCGCCCTCGCGCTGTCCAAGCCACGCGCCAGCCTCGAACCCGCGCGCGACGAGCCTCGCGGCCCCGACGAAGTTCGGCCCTTCACTTGATCGGGGAAAACGATGCCAGCTATACTAACTGTGGCCTGAGCGACGAGCTACGAACGGCAAAGTTTCGGCGATGCGTTGGTGCGAGGTGATGGTGGTCGTGTCGGCGCCATCGATGTGTTGATGTGCGCGTCAAAAGGACGGTTCCGCGATGAAGATTTCGTGCCAATCGTGTCAAGCCAAGTACACCATCGCGGACGAGAAGGTCCTCGGCAAGGTCGTCAAGATCCGCTGCAAGAAGTGCGGCGCGACCATCGTCATCAACGGCGCCGAAGGCCACGCGCAGGCCCCTGACGACGCGAGCGCGGGCGGCGAAATGCTCGACTACGGCGCCGGCGACCAGTGGACCGTGAACGTCGCGGACGGCGACCAGCGGACGATGTCGACGGGAGAGATCGTCAGCGAGTACCGAAGCGGCACGGTCACCTCCGAGACGTACTGCTGGAAAGACGGCATGGACGGCTGGCTGCCCATCCGAGACATCGACGCGCTGTTTGCCGCGGTGTCCGCCCCCAGCATGCACCCGGCCTCTGCGGGGAGCGATTTCGCGCCCGTGGTCCCGGCGGCGGCGGCGGCGCCCCTGTTCGGCGGGGCGAGCCCCAACCTCTTCGGCGGCGGCGGCGGCGGGGAGAGCGCCCCGGCGGCGCGGCGCGAGCGCAGCCGAAACGCGGGCGCCGACCTCTTTGGCGGCGTCGCGCAGGCGGGCGGCGAGGACGACCGAATGGTCGCGGCCCCCGCGAAGGACGAGCCCAAGCTCACCGGCCAGCGCAACGAGTCGAGCGTGCTCTTCTCCCTCGCGTCGCTCACCAAAGAGGGTCAGGCCGAGAACGGGTCGTCCGGAAATGGCGGCAGCAGCAAGGCCAGCCCCCAGGGGGACGCCTCGGGCCTCATCGACATCCGGGCGCTCTCCTCGGCGCGGGCGGAGCGCCCGAAGTCGAGCGGCGTCGATGACATCATGAACCTCGGCGGCGGCGGCGCGTTCGGCGCCGCGCTCGCTGCGCCCATCCTCGCGCCCCCGGCGATGGACCCGGCCATCGCGGCGGCGTCCGATCCGTCGGCGCAGGCCGGTGGCGGGAGCAACAAAGGCATCATCTTCGCGATCGTGGGCGGCGTCGCCTTCCTGACCGTGGCGGTCGTGCTCGCCATCGTGTTCACGCGCCCAACCACGCCCACCGAGCCCGCCGCCACGAAGGGCGGTGCGGGCGCCACCGGGAGCGGCGCGCAGGCCATGAACGATCCGCCGAAGGACCCCGCCGGCACGGCGGCCCCAGCGGTGACGCAGGCGCCGACGGCCGAGTCGACCGCCAAGGAGCCCGGCGCGGGCACCGTCGGCGCCGCGAAGCCGGCGGCGGGGGGCGCAGCG
>DAORJJ010000803.1:0-2628 GCA_035439005.1 Polyangiaceae bacterium
GCCGGTCGCCGCGCGCATCCGCGTGCCGCTCGAGCTGTTGCCGCCGGTCGAGCTGCCGGACGACCCGTACCCCGACCCGCCGCCGCGTCCGGGGCCCCCGCCGCGCGTGGCGCTGCCGCCGAACCCGTACGACGCGCTCGCGCCGGAGGTCACGCAGATCCAGGTGTTGGGGGCGCGGCGGCTCGCGGGCGTGACCCGCATGGGGCGCGCGGAGATCCGCGACGTGCCGGGCGCCTTCGGCGACGGGTTCCGCGCGATCGAGACGCTCCCGGGCGTGGTGCCGGTCGCGAGCGGGCTGCCGTTCTTCTTCGTGCGCGGCGCGCCGCCTGGGGCCACCGGCTACTTCCTCGACGGGGTCCGCCTGCCGGTGCTGTTTCACCTCGGCGCGGGCCCGAGCGTCGTGCACCCGGCGCTCGTCGACCGCATCGACTTCTACCCCGGCGCGGCGCCCGCGGAGTTCGGGCGCTCGTCGGGCGGCGTGGTGGCGGGCGTCACGAAGGAGCCGTCGCGGCGGCTCCGCGGCGAGGCCAACGCGCGGCTGCTCGACGCCGGCGCGCTCGTCGAGGTCCCGCTCCCGCGCGAGCGCGGCTCCGCGCTGGTGGCGGGGCGCTTCGGCTACCCGGGCCTGCTCCTGCCGCTGTTCGCCCCGAACACGCGCCTCTCGTACTGGGACTACCAGTCGCGCCTCAGCGTGCGGCTCGGCGAGCGCGACACGCTCACGCTCTTCGTGCTCGGGAGCTACGACTACCTCGGGCGGCGTGTGGCCGCCGTGGGCAACAAGACCGTGGTCGACGATCCGGTCGGCGTTGGCGAGACGGTCCAGTCCGGGGGCGACACCCGCACCATCTTCGAGACCGAGTTTCATCGCGTCGAGCTCCGCCACGACCACCTCATCCCCTCCGGCAAGGTGCGCACGGCGCTCACGGTCGGCACCGACGGCAGCGCGCTCGGCCTTCGCGATCGCGTGCGCGGCGAGCTCTTCGGGTGGCGCCTGGAGTGGGAGCGAGCGTTGAGCCGCGAGATCGTCCTCCGCGGGGGGGCCGACACCCAATACAACCATTACGAGGTCCGCGGCGAGGCCGACGTGCCGCCCAACCCCGAGTTCGTGAAGCTCTTCCCCACGCGCGACGAGCTGCTGCTCGGGACGCGCGCCGACGTCACCTGGTCGCCGGCCGGGAGGCTGCGCTTCACGGCGGGGATGAGGCTCGACCACTACGCGGCCTATCGCATCTCCGCGTTCGAGCGCGCGCCCGGGGCGGAGCCCGACGCGCTGCCGGGCAAGCAGGTGTCGGTGGAGCCGCGGCTCTCCGTGCGCGTGGGGGTCGTCCCACGCGTGGTGTTCGTGTCGGCCGTGGGCATCGCCGCGCAGCCGCCGCGCTTCCTGCTCCCGCTGCCGGGGCTCACCGTGGGGCGGCTCCGCGAGGGGCTCGAGCGCTCGGCGCAGACGAGCCACGGCCTCGAGTGGACCTTGCCCTACGCGATGGCGCTCACCACCACGTTCTTCGCGTCGCGCACCATCGGCCTCGCCGACGCCTTCGCCGCCTGCCCCGGCGCCCGCAACGCGTTCACGGACGGCAACGCCTGCACGACGCGCACGAGCGGCAACGCCGTCGGCCTCGAGCTCTATCTCAAGCGCGACCTGTCGAAGCGCGTCACCGGCTTCGTGTCGTACACGCTGTCGCGGGCGACGCGCACGGTGCCGGCGAGCGTCTTCGGCGCCGAGGCGCCGCCGGCGGGCGCGAGCCTCGCGAACGACGGGCGCGTGGTCATCCCCTCCGACTACGACCGCACCCACGTGCTGAACGCCGCGGTCGCGTACGACGTGGGGAGGGGCTACCGCGCCGGGGTCCGGTTCGTCCTCTACTCGGGGCGCCCGTACACGCCGACGGGGAGCGACGGGGCGCTGCTCGCGGCGCCGAACAGCGCGCGGCTCCCGCTGTTCTCCCGCTTCGACGTGCGCCTCGAGAAGCGGTGGGAGCTCGGGGCCACGCGGCACGTGTCGGTCGTGCTCGAGGGGCTGAACGTCACCCTGCGCAAAGAGGCGACCGGGGTGCGGTGCGCCACCCGCGCCGGGCCCGACGACGTCGACCTCGGGAACGGGTGCGTCGGCGAACAGATCGGACCTATTACGGTGCCGAGCTTGGGCGTCGAGGGCGCGATGTGATCAGTCGCTCGCGTGCTCGGCGGTGGCCTTCTTCACGGCCACGTCGCCCTGCGCGCTCACGTGCACCACGGCCTCGTACGAGAACCCCGCGGGCGGGTGGCTGCTGAAGCGGATCTCCCACCCAGCGGCGACGCTCTTCACGTCTTGGCTCACCCCGCGTGTCCACGAGCCGGTGTGGGTGGGCGCGATCTGCACCTTCTTCACGTGCGCGGCGTAGGCCTTGTCGAGCGCGCTGTCGGCGGCTCCGCGACAGCACCTGGATGCGGGCGCTGACGGTCGCGCGCGCGACGGCGTCCTCTTGCGACGTGACCGGGCCCGTGACGAGGGGCGGCGGGCTGGCGTCGGGCGTCGCGGGGCGCGGCGCCGCGTCGGGGACGCCTGCGTCGACGGGAGGCGTGGGGGGCGCGGCGTCGTCGTCCGCCTCGGGCGGGCCGGCGTCGGTGGTGCGCGCGTCGGGGGGGGCC
>DAORJJ010000804.1:0-2618 GCA_035439005.1 Polyangiaceae bacterium
CGCGCGAGCGGGTGGTGGCGACCACCGAGAGCCCCCGTGCGAGGGCCGCCCGCGCCACCGCGAGCCCCGCGTAGCCGGCGCCGAGGACCACCACGCGGGTCACCGCGCCGGGTCGCTCGCTCACGGCGCGGCGCCCTCGGCGGCGTGTCCCACGAGCACCCCGTCGGGATAGACGCCCACCGTCCACCGCCGGAGCGTGGCGAGCGTGGTGGGCTCGACCTCGAGCACGGTGCCGGGGGTCTTGTGGTCGCCCTCGCACACGACGAACGGGCGGTCGCCGTCGAGCGCGAACGCGTGCGGGGCGCGGCATTCGTCAATCGGCTTGACGACCTGGGCCGTGACCTTCCCGGTGACGAGGTCGACCCGCGCGAGGCTGTCGGGCGCCTGGAGAGGCACATAGGCCACCGTCGTCCCCTTCACGGCGGGCATGAAGACCTTGGCCCCCATCGGCACGGTCCGCCCCGGCACGAAGGCCCGCGTGCGGAGGTCGAACACCCGCAGGTCGTTGCCCTCGAGGCTCGCCACGAGGGCGGCGTCCTCGCCGAGCAGGGTGACCGAGTAGGGGCCGTAGCGGGGCACGCCGGGTACGCCCGGTGTGCCGCCGAGCGGGTAGCGCGCGGTCGGCAGCGTCGGGCTCGTCAGGTCGACCACCGCGAGCTCGTCGGAGCCGTAGCACGCGACCAGCGCGGTGCGATCGTCGCGGGTGAGCGCCACGCCATGCGGCGCCACGCACAGGGGGCGCTGGGCGCGCAGCTCGAGCGACGCCGTGCTCCACACTTGGAGCCGCGCGAACATCGTGGCCGGGCTCGCGTTCCCGGCGGCCGCGACCGTCATGGCCCGCTTCATGTCGAAGTGCGTGACGAGCACGAGCTTGCCGTCGTGGCTCACCACCACGTCGCCCGGGTTCTCGTCCACGTCGCGCGTCGCGCGGACGGTGAGCGAGCTCGGCAAGAGCCGCGCGAGCCTGCCGGGGGAGGTGGACTCGCCGTGCCCCGCGTGGGGCTTCTTCTTCGTGGGCGAGGCGCCCTCGGGAGGGAACGCGAGCGCCACGAACACGTCGCCCCCGCGGGCCTGCGAGAGGTGGTGCGGCGCCTCGCGCGCGTCGGGATCGATGTCGAGCGGCACGTTCGTGACCGTCACGCCGTCGCGGTCGATGACGCTGAGGGAGTCGGAGCCGTTGTTGGTGACGTAGAGCGCGCGCTCCGGTGGCGTGGGGATCGCGTGGGGCGCAGGAGGCGGAGGTGGAGGCGCCCGTTTGCAGCCGAGCGCGAGCGCGCCGAGCAGGGCGACGCCCGCCACCGCGACCGGCGCCCGCCAGCCCACCGAGCCCACCGAGCCCATCGAGCCCATCGAGCCCGACCGCGCCGCCGATCCGGTGTAGACAGTGCCCGTGCGGGCCATCGCCTTCTTCCTCCTCATCGCGGCCTCCGCAGGCTACACGACGCGCTCCGCGTACGCGAACGGCCGCTTCCCCCTGGCCCAGCAGCTCATCGTCGCGCCGCGCTCGGCGACGCCGCCCGGCGCGCCGCCGCTGCTGGTGCTCCGGAGCACGTTCGGGCTGCTCGTCTCGCGCGACGGGGGCCGCACCTTCCGGTGGGTCTGCGAGCAGACGTTCGGCTACAGCGGCACGTGGGATCCGCCGCTCGCGTTCGGCAAGGACGGCACGCTCTACGTGGGGCTCGAGAGCGGGCTCGCGTACACGCGCGACTTCTGCAAGGTGAGCCGCGTGCCCGAGCTCGAGGGCGAGACGGTGAAGGACCTGTCGGTCGACAGCGCCGGGGTCGCGCTCGTCGTCACGACGACGCCGGGGCGGCCGAGCGCGCTCTTCCGCGGCGTGGCGGGCGGGCGCTTCGAGCGCGGCGGCAAGGGGCTCGAGGACATGTACATCGTCACCGTCGACGCGGCGCCGTCGCGGCCGTCGAGGGTCTACGTGAGCGGTCAGCCGAACGGGACGCTGAAGGGGCGGCTGTTTCGCTCCGACGACGGCGGGCGCCGGTTCGTCGCGCACGACCAGGTCCGGTCGCACGACGGCGCGTACTTCTTGATCGGCGTCGATCCAAAGAACCCAGACCGCGTGCTCTCGCGCTTCCTTCACCTCGAGGGCAGCGAGGTCGCGCTCTCCGAGGACGCGGGCAAGACCACGCGGACCGTGCTGTCGATCCCGAGCGCGATGTACGGCGCGGCGATCTCGCCGGACGGGGCGCGCGTGTGGGCGGGCTCGGGGCTCCCCGCGGACGGCGTGTTCCTCTCGAACGACCGCGGGCGCACCTTCGCCCGCGCGTCGCACGTGGGTGTCCAGTGCCTCACGGCGACCGACGCCGCGCTCTATCAGTGCGCGAACCCGTTCACGCTGGGCGGGCCCGCGCTCGGCGCCTCGACCGACGACGGCGCGTCGTTTCGGACCCTCTCGTCGTTCGCGAACGTCGAGGGCGCGGAGCCGTGCGACGGGCGGCTGAAGGGGCCGTGCGGCGAGTCGTACCTCGAGGTGCGCGCCACCCTCGCGCCCTGGCGTGACGCGGGCGCGGATGAGGCGGGCGCGGGCGCGGCGGACGAGGCGGGCGTGGGCTCCGACGCCGGGAGCGCGGTGGGAGGGCCGGGCAGCGAGCCGGGCGAAGCGG
>DAORJJ010000805.1:0-2610 GCA_035439005.1 Polyangiaceae bacterium
CGGCGGCGGCGAGCGCGGTCGCGGCGTGGGGATCGGCCTTGGCGGGCGGCTCGGGCGGCGCGGGAGCCGCCTCGGTGGCCGCGGGCGGCGTCGCCGTGGGCTCGGCGACCGCGACGGTCGCCGCGGGGGTCGCTGGCGCAGGGGTCGCTGGCGCGGGGGCGAGTGGGAGAGCGTCGACCGCCACCGTCGGGACCACGGGGGCGTCGGCCGCCCGCGCCGCCGTGGTCGTGGCGCCGAGGAGACCGCCGAGCGCGCCGCTCTGGCGCGCGTAGTTCGCGCCGCCGGCGAAGAGCACCGCGAGCGACGCGAGCCCCGCGAGGCCGACGAGCGCGCGCCCGACGCCGCGGCGCCGTTCGGTGCGGGCGAGCGCGCCCTCGAGCGCCTCGCGCATCGCCTTCGCGTTCGGGTAGCGCTCGTCGCGCGACTTCGAGAGCGCCTTCATCACGATCGCCTCGATGGAGGCGGGGAGCACGCGGTCGGGCGCCATCTGCGCGAACGACTCGGGCGGGTCGCGGAGCTGCTTGCCCATGATGGCCACCCCGGAGGTGCCGCTGAACGGGCACGAGCCGGTGAGCAGCTGGTAGAGCACGCAGCCGAGCGCGTAGATGTCGCAGCGCTCGTCGACCGGCTCACCGGCGACCTGCTCGGGCGCCATGTACTCGGGCGTCCCGAAGATCGCGAAGCCGCGCGGTCGCGCGCCCTCGTCGCCCTCCACGTCGCTCAGCGCCATCGCCACCCCAAAGTCAAGCAACTTGACGATGCCGGCGCGGGTCATGAAGAGGTTCTGCGGCTTGAGATCGCGGTGCACGAGCCCAGCGGCGTGCGCGGTCTCGAGCGCGTGGGTGATCTGCACGCACACGTCGACCGCGTCGCGGGTGCGCAGGCCGCGGCTCGCGTGGTCGTCCGAGTCGAGGCGCGCGTAGCTCTCGAGGGTCTCGCCGTCGAGCAGCTCCATCGCCAGGAACACCCGACCGTCGAGCGCCTTGCCGAAGTCGTGCAGGTGCACCAGGTTCGGGTGCTTCAGGTTGGCGACCACGCGCGCCTCGCGGCGGAAGCGCTCGACCGCGTCCTGCGCCGCCGACTGCGTGGGGGCCAGCACCTTCACGGCGAGCTTTCGTCCGAGCTCCACGTGCTCGGCCTCGAACACCTGGCCGCTCTCGCCCTCGCCGATCTTCTTGCCGAGGCGATAGGGCGTGCCGGCGAGCGCGGCGGGGTCGTCGCTCATGTGGGCCGCCTGGAGCTCGGCGACCTTGCTCGAGCTCGGGGTGACGTTCTCCGAGCGCAGGTGGCGCGCCTGCTTGAGGAGCTTGCCGAACTCGGCCCGCGAGCGCGCCGGCTCGCTCGGCCAGAGGGTCTTCATGAAGGCCGCGATGCGGCTGCGCACGCTCCGCTCGCCGCCTTCCTTCGCGGGGGCCGACTGGAGCAGCTTCGCGAGGTCCTTCGCCGCGTGGCCCGCGCTCAAGTAGCGCTCGTCCGGGTCGTTCGCGACGAGCCGCTGGAGGATGGCGTCGAGCTCGGGCGGCACGCCCCGCGTCTTGGGGAGGGCCGGCACCGTGAACCGCCCTTGGGCCACCTCCTCGAGGTGCTTCTGGGGATCGCCCGCGAGCAGCCGCTTGCCGGCGCAGAGCTCCCAGAGCATGACGCCCATGGCGTAGACGTCGATGCGGCCGTCGCCCACCTCTTGCCGGGCGACCTCGGGGGCGACGTACCCGGGCTTCGCGAACACCACGCCCGCGACGGTGTGGCACTTGCGGTTCTGGCCGCGCGCCGTACCGAAGTCGATGAGCTTCAGCTCGCCCGCGTAGCCCACCATCACGTTCTGAGGCGAGAGGTCTCGGTGGACGATCCCGAGCGGCGTGCCGTCGGAGCCCGACCGCTCGTGCACGTGCGCGAGCGCCTGCCCGAGCTCGACCCCGATGGCGACCGCCTCCGGCCACTCGATGCGGCTGCCGAGCTGGATCGCGCGCTGCCGCACGTCGGCGAGCGAGCGCCCCTCGACGTACTCGACGACCGTGTACGGCTCGCCGTTCTCGTCGCTCGCGGCCTCGATCACCTGGGCCACGCCCGGGTGGTTCAGCTGCGCCTGCACGCGGGCCTCGTCGAGGAAGCGCGCGAGGAACGAGCCGTCGTGGATGTGGTCGCGCCGCACGGTCTTGACGACACACGGGCGCTCCGCGCCCTCGATGCCGGTGGTCGCGGCGAGGTAGACGTCGCCCATGCCGCCGCGCGCGAGCAGCCGCAGGAGCAAGAGCCGCCCGAACGCTCTCGGCAAGGGGATGGCGATGTTGCCTGACGAGAACCCAGACTTGACCGTCTCTTCTGCCGCGCTCATGGGTCGGATGCATAAGGAACCGCGCGACCTCGGGCCAAGTTTTCGCGCCCGGTCGCGCCCATCGGCGCGCGCGAGGGCGGCCTCTTCGGCTAACGTAGGGGCATGATCTTGCGCCCTTCTTCCTCGCCCGTCTCGCTCGCGTCGCTCGTCCCGCTCGTCTCGCTCGCGTCGCTCGCTCGCGCGGGCCTCGCGACCGCGCTCGTCGCCGTCGCGGCGTGCTCCTCCACGACCCCCGGCGCGAGCGACGCGGGCGCCGCCGACGCCGCGGTGGTCGATCC
>DAORJJ010000806.1:0-2605 GCA_035439005.1 Polyangiaceae bacterium
GGGGCGCTCGTGGGCTTCGAGAGTCGCGGGCGGGGGAGAGGGCCGGGAGCGCCGATGGCTAAGCTACAAATCCCTCAAGCCCGCACCCTGCCAAAGCTCCGAAGGCTCCTCGAGGCGTCACGAGACGCGGCCACGCTGGCGGAGGCGGGGGCGCGCGTGCCGCTCAAGACGCGTCAGCTCGCGTACTACTCTGTTGCCGCGCAGATCCTCGGGCTCGCGAAGGCGCGCCGTGATGGGCTCGAGGTCACCGCGGGGGGGCGGCAGCTCCTCGCGACCGAGCCGGGGAGCGGCGAGGAGGCGGCCGCCTGGAAGAGCGCCATCGAAGGCAGCGGAGCCATCCAGGAGGTCGCACCGGACCTGTTCAACGCCGCTCCGCCCCGCGAGCAGGAGCTGGCCCTGCGGATCGCGCGGCTCGCGGGCCTCGCGGCTGACACGGCGAGGAGCCGTGCGGGCTGCCTGCTGCGGTGGCGTGAGCAGGTTCTGCAGGGGGCGGGACAAAGTGTTTTGCCGTTGTCGCGACTGGCGGCCCCGCGCTACGAAGGCGCTGTCGTGCTGCGATCCATCACCATCGCGAGCTTCAAGGCCTTCGGCGAGGCGAAGGAGCGTCACATCATCCCGGTGATGCCCCTCACCGTGTTCGCGGGCCCGAACGGCGCGGGTAAGTCGACGATTCTTCAAGCTGTCGACCTCCTGGGCGCGCTGGTCCGGGGCAACATCAACGAGATGCTCAAGGTGCATTCTTGGGAGTACGCGGATCTCCCGCACCTCCGCGCACCGAGCCAGACGCTCAGCGTCGAAGTGGAGGTGGAGGTAGAGGGCGCGAGGCTTCGCTGGCGGCTCACGCTCGGCTCGAGGCGGTACGCCGGGATCGCCGGGGAGCTCGTTGAGGTCAAGCACGCGGGGACGGAGGGTTACCGGCCGCTGCTCGACCGCACGGGTCGCAGCGTCACCCTGTATGACGAGCGCACCGGCGAGCGCCGCGTGCTGCCCAAGATGACGCTCCCCCAGTCGTGGCTGTCGACCCTGGATGACAAGGAGGATGCGGCGCAGCACCCTGGTCTGCTCGCGCTGAAGGCCTGGGCCGAGGGAATCCACCCGTTCTGGACCCTCGATCCGAGCGTCCTTCGATCGCCCTCCACCGCCGACGGCGAGCGTCTTGGCTCCCGGGGCGAGCACCTCGCGAGCTTCCTCCATCGGCTGAAGCGCACGCGACCGGAGCGCTTCGCGTCGTTCCTGGAGCGTGTTCAGCGGCACTACCCGCGGCTCGTCTCCGTGGAGCCTCGTGTCAAGCCGAACGGCGCGAAGTCGCTCGACATCACCGAGAAGTGGAACGGGGAAGAGGCCACCTTCAACGCCCGCCAGGTGAGCGATGGCCTGCTCCGCATGATGGTCCTCGCCGCGGTCCCGGAGTGGCCGAGTCCACCTACGGTCGTGCTGCTCGACGAGCTCGACAACGGCCTCCACCCACGCCTCATTGGGGGAATCGCGCGGCTCCTCGCAGACATTTCAAAGACGACTCAGGTCCTCGCCACGACGCACAGCCCCATCACGCTGAACTACGTCCCTGCCGCGTCGTCTCGTCTTGTCACGAGAGGACGCGGGGGCCGGGTGCTCGTGACGCGCCTCGAGGACACTCACAATTACGAGAAGCTTCGTGAGCACTTCGAGCCTGGCGAGCTCTGGTACAACGCCGGGGAAGAGCGCCTCGTGAAGGGCGTGAAGCGCGAGAAGGGCGAGCGCTCGTGAGCTTGCCGACGGACCGAGCCGCCCGCGTGCTCATCGTCGCGGAGGGGCCGTCGGAGATTGGGGAGTTGGATCAGCTGGCCGGCGCCCTCCCGGCGGCTGCCCGAGGCCGAGCGCGCCGGCCCGAAGGGTACATCCCGCCCATGTTGCGGGGCCTGCTGCGGGACCTGCCGCGTCCGATCACGATCGAGGCCCAACGAGTGACCTCGATAGGGCGCTATGACAAGAAGCCTCGGCTCAAGGGCCACGCGGACCGCGCGGCGAAGGCGCTCGCGCTCGCCTCGAGTGGCGACTACGATCTCCTGGTCTTCGTCAAGGACGTGGACCGCGCCCCGGGCAGGAAGAAGTCGGACGTCGAGCGGCGGAAGAAGCTCGCGGAGATGCACCAGGAGATCGAGGCCGGCTTCGCCGACGTGACGGGGGCGAACGACGTGGCGCGCGTGAAGGCGACCCCGTGTCGGATGATCGAGGCGTGGGCGCTGGGGGATCCGCGCGCGATCGCAGTGGTACGCGCCGAGGATCGGCTCGCGAGCAAGGCCCCGCCCGCATCGCCCATCCCCGCGCGACCCGAGACCTTGTGGGGCGACGAGTCGGACCCCGACTCGGACCACCCCAAGTGTGTCCTCCGGCGGGCGCTCGGACAGGACGCGAGCGCGCGGGTGTTCGAGCAGCTGGCGACCCTCGCCGACGCCGGGGCCTTGGAACGCTCGTGCGTCGAGAGCTTCGCTCCGTTCGTCGCGGAGCTCCGGCGGATCGTCGGAGCGACAAGCGACTCCGGCGGTCACTAGTAGCGAAGGGTCGTCACGCCAGGGTGTAGTTCTCATCGTGACGCGTTCACGCGTGGTTTCTTCGGGGCGGGCGT
>DAORJJ010000807.1:0-2591 GCA_035439005.1 Polyangiaceae bacterium
CGGGCGCCCCGTCGACCGCGCCGCCCACGCCGTCGGGCGCCCCGTCGACCGCGCCGCCCACGCCGTCGGGCGCCCCGTCGACCGCGCCATCGGGGCCCGCGAACCCCGTCTTCCGTGGCTGCAGGGTGGCGCCGATCCCGGGCGTCTCCACCGACTTCAGCAACGGCGACCTGGCCCGCAATCCGCAGCTCGCGCAGTGCGGGTCCTTCGCCAAGGCGTGCAACTACACCGATCGCTCGTTCGGTCTCGGCTACCACGTCGTGATCGGCCCCGGCGGCAGCCCCACCTCGGTGACGGCCAGCCGAGACAACATGGGGTGCGCGGCGGACTTCTGCTACACCAACGCGCTCAAGGTGCAGCCGCTCGTCCACAACGCCGGGCGCTCCATCGACGTCGTGTGCTCGTTCACCCGCTGATCCTCGGCCGACGCTCTCAGCGGGGAATGACGGTCACGAGCACCTCGTGCGAGCCGGGACCGCCGCACGGGATCTCGAGCGGGCCCTTGCCCTCCGCGGCCACGCTCCGGCCGTCGCACTTGGCGTCCACCGTGCCCGCCAGGCGGCCGGCGCTGATCACGTTTCGGCCGCCGGCGGCGCCGCCCTCGAAGGTGAACGCGAGCCGGCGCTTCTCGCGGTCGTAGCCCACCCGACCGAGCCGCCCCGCGACGCGCTCGAGGCGCAGCCGCGTGAGGGCGCTCACGACCGCGGGGCGCTCCTCCCATTTCGTGCCGACGCGGTCGTAGACGCCCCACGCGCCCTGGCTGGTCTCCTTCCAGACCCACAAGAACGAGCTCGCGCGGACCTCGTCTTGGAGCTCCGACTGCCACGCGATGTAGTCGGCGAAGGCCGGGGAGGCGGGCGAGAAGCCGAACTCGCCGATCACGAGCGGCGTCTGCCACCCGTCGGCCTCGGCGCGGGCGTTCTCGTTGGAGGGGCGGAGCGTCTCCTTGGTCATCGCGGCGATCGACGAGGGCGTGCCGGTGAACGCGAGGGTGTAGACGTGCGGCGCGTACACCGTGCCGGGCCCGAGCGGGCGCGCGGGGATCGACGCGCGATCGGTGAGGTTCCGCAGCGCGGAAGGCTCGAAGAACACGAGCTTTTTCGGCGCCGCCGCGCGCACCTCGGCGAGCACCTCGGTGTGGAACGCGGTGAGCTGCTCGTCGGTGCCGAGCGGCTCGTTGAAGAGCTCCAGCCCCCCGACCGCCGTGTCCGACGCGAAGCGCGAGGCGACCCGCGCGGCGGCCTTCGCGAAGCGCGCGCGGAGCCGCGCCCCCTCGGCGCTCGGGCCGAAGAAGGTCTCGAAGGCGTCCTTCACTGGCTTCGACAGCCGCCGCGCCTCGAGGTCGTCGAGCGGCCCCTGGAGGCGCTCGGGTGGCGGCGGCGAGATCGCCCAGTAGGGCGCGCCGTCCTCGCCGATCTCCTTGGAGTAGGCGTCCTGGTGGAGGTCGAGCAGCACGAAGAGCCCGGCGTCGCGGGCGAACCCGACGATCTGCGCGATGCGCTCTAGGTAGGGCGCCGAGAACCCGCCCGTCTCGGTGGGCTCGAGCCCGCTCCAGTTGATGGGCAGGCGCAGCGCGTTCAGCCCGAGGCTGCGGATGTTGGTGGCGTCCGCTTCCGTGAAATCGGGGATCGGCTCGAGCGGGACGCGCCCGTCGTCGAAGGTCACGTCGAAGAGCCCCTCGACGCGCGCGTTCACGCCGTGCAGCCACACCTGCCGGCCGTCGTCGTCGACGAGGGCGCCGCACCGGATCGAGAGCGGAGAGCCGACGAACTCCGCGCCGAGGCAGTCGCCCGCGTCGGCCCCGGCTGTGTCGGGCGTGCCGCGGGTGCAGCCGCCGGACGACGCGAGCGCCCCCACGGCGGCGAGCAGCGCGGTGACGGCGAGGGCTCCGAGGCGCCCCGCGGCGGGGGCGCTCCGTCGCGAGGGGCTCGGGTGGGCGGGGGTTCGACGCATGGGCCTCCTGGCACGAGCTTTTCACGCGCGCGCGGAGGACGCCACTCTACTTGAAGCCCGCGAGGTGCACGACGTACCACTCGCCTCGCCAGGAGATGAGCGACTTCACTTCGATCGCGCGCGGGGCGCCGTCGACCTCGTACTGAAGCCGCGACCCGTACACCCGGAAATAGCCGAGTTTGTTGGTCTCTTCGTCGGGCTCGACCCAGCGCCCGCCTCCGGGCGGGACCTCGAGGCGGACGAGCTTCGCCTCGCCGGCGCGGGCGCCGAGCCGGCGATGCGCGGCGTGGATGTCGCGCGCGTACGCGGCGAAGAGTCGGTGCCGCCAGTCCGAGGCGGGGTGGGGGATGGCCTTGACTTGCTCGTAGGCCTTCATCGGGAAAAAGAACGGAGCGGCGCGCTCGGGCTCGTCGTGGACGATGGCGTCCCACAGCGCGCGGACGCGCGCTTCGAACGCGGGGCCGTCGGCGGCGGGGCGCACCCGGGTTTGAGGGAGGGCCCCCGGATCGTCGAGGCTCGCGATCGAGCTTGGGGTGCTCGCGTCTTGGGGCGGGCTTTCCCCGGCCCCGGCCTCGCCCGCCGAGGCGGCCACCGCGGGCGGCGGCTCCAACGAGCGCGCGGCGGCCGACGGCGGCGGG
>DAORJJ010000808.1:0-2583 GCA_035439005.1 Polyangiaceae bacterium
TAGACCTTAGAAACCAGCGCGATTTTCAACGATGGATCGGACTCCGCAACGGCGGCGTTCTCTGCCCGCCACGCCGGCGCCGGGGGACAAGCAGGGCAAGGCGGCCAAGGGGCTCCCGCGAAGGGAGCCGGCCCCTGCGCCCGCGGCGCCCGCGCCCGTGGCGGCCCCGTCTCCGGCGCGACCGGAGGCGGCCCCTCGGCGCGAGCTGCGCCCCGGCGAGCGTGAGGGCGCGCTCAGCGTGAACGCGCGCGGGTTCGGGTTCGTGTCGGGCGGAGAGAGGGGCGACGACGTCTACGTGCCCGAGGAGGCGCTCGCGGGCGGCCTCCACGGCGATCGCGTGATCGTGCGCATCGTGGGGCGCGGGCCCCGCGGGGCCGAGGGGCGCGTGGTCGAGGTGCTCCAGCGCGGCTCGCCGCGGGTCGTCGGCACGCTGCGGCGGCGCGGGAGCTCGGCGTGGCTCGAGCCCGACGACACGCGAATTCGCGGCCCGATCCACCTCACCGCGAGCGTGGACGCGGCCGGCGAGGAGGGCAACAGCGGCCGCGACGGGCAGGCCGCCGTGGTGCGTATCACGCGCTTCCCCGAGAGCCCGAACGAGGCCGTCGAGGGGAAGATCGAGGCGGTGCTGGGCACGCCGGGCGAGCTGTCGGTCGAGGCCGCCAAGCTCCTCATCATGGCGCAGATCCAGGAGGTGCACAGCGACGCGGCCATCGCGGAGGCGGAGCGCTTCGGGACCGAGGTGCCCGAGGAGCTGCTCGCCGGGCGCGAGGACCTCACCCACCTCCCGCTGCCGACGATCGATCCGCGCGACGCGCGCGACCACGACGACGCCGTGTGGGTCGAGCGCACCGACGACGGGGGCTACCGCGCCGTGATCGCCATCGCCGACGTGTCGTCGTACGTGCGCCCCGGCTCCGCGCTCGACGACGAGGCGCGCGCACGCGGCTGCAGCATCTACCTCCCCGAGCGCGCGATCCCCATGCTCCCGCGGGCCCTGTCGTCGAGCCTCTGCTCGCTCCTGCCAGGGGTCACGCGGCTCTGCCTCGCGGTCGACGCGCGGCTCGACGCCGCAGGAAACGTAAAGAGTTTCAAGGTATTGCGCGGCTTCATGCGAAGCCAGGCGAAGCTCTCGTACGAAGACGTCGCGGTCACGCTCGGCTTCCTCGACGACGAGCCCGAGAGCGCCGCGGCCACCGCGCTCCGCCCGGGCCTCGAGATCGCCTACGAGCTCTCGCGCGTGCTCCGCGGGCGCCGCATGGAGCGCGGCGCGCTCGACTTCGAGCTCCCGGAGCCCAAGATCACCCTCGAAGAGGGGCTGCCCGTCGCGGTCACCAAGCGCAGCCAGAACCCGGGCATCAAGAAGGCGTACTCGCTCATCGAGGAGCTCATGCTCCTCGCCAACGAGGTGGTCGCCGGCTGGCTCGTCGAGCGCAACCTCCCGTCGCTCTTCCGCGTTCACCTCCCGCCGGACGAGACCAAGCTCCAGAAGCTGAGCGTGATGTGCGCGGAGCTCGGGGTCGAGTTCGACGTGGAGCACACGAAGGACCCGAAGGCGCTCGCCGGCCTCCTCAAGACGTTCGCCAAGCACCCGCTCTCGGCGGTGCTGAACTCGCTGCTCCTCCGCTCGATGAAGCAGGCCACCTACGACGTGCAGAACCTCGGGCACTTCGGCCTCGCGTCGAAGGCCTACCTGCACTTCACCTCGCCCATTCGCCGCTACCCCGACGTGTGGGTGCACCGCACCGTGCACGCGCTCGTGCTCGGCCAGCGGCCCGAGCGCGACGCGAACGTGCTCGGCGAGGCCGCGGTGATGTCGTCCCAGAACGAGCGCAAGGCGATGGAGGTCGAGCGCGGCATCGTCGATCTTTATCGTGCATACTACATGAAAGATCACCTCGGCGAGCGCTTCGTCGGGCGGGTGTCGGCGGTGGTCGGCAGCGGCGTCTTCGTCGCGCTCGACGAGCCGTTCCTCGAGGTGCTCGTGCGCGTCGAGGACCTCGGCGGGCTCGACTACGAGGTCGACGACTCAGGGCTCCGCGTGGTCGGCCGGCGCTCCGGCGACGTCATCTCGCTGGGCGACGGGATGCTGGTCGAGGTCATCGACGTGTCGCTCCAGCGGCGCACCGTGCTCGGCAAGCGGATCGCGGGCACGAAGGCCGAGCGCCTCGGCCTCGCGAAGCTGCACGAGCGGGCGCCCGGGGCGGACGACGACGGCGGCGCCGCGCGAGGCGGCGCGCCCTCTCGCCAGCGCAACAAGAAGCCGCCGAAGGGCTCAAAGAACCGCGTGGTGGGGTCGCGTACGCCCCGCTCACCCGGCGCGAAGGCCGCGGCGGCCGCGGGCGGCGGCGCGCGCAAGGCGGGCAGCGGCGCGCGCAAGGCGGGCGGCGCCAAGCCGGCGAGGCCCGCGAAGGCTCCCGCGATCGCCTCACCCGAGGTCAGCCTCGTTACGAAGGTCTGCCGCTGCGCGGGCGTGCCGAACTGGGTGATCAGCTCGGCGCACATGTTCGTCACGCACATGCCGACCGAGGTCGAACAGCACGCCGATGAGATCTCCATCACCGCCAGCGCGTAGCTGACGACGCC
>DAORJJ010000809.1:0-2580 GCA_035439005.1 Polyangiaceae bacterium
GGCGGCGGCGGGCGACGGCGCCGCGGCCGACGCGACCGCGCCCGACGGCTCGCCCCCTGACGCCGCGGTCCCCGACGCGGGCTGCGTGGGCGCGTGCGCGACCCTCTCGCTCGACGCGACGTACGGCGCGAAGACCGCCCGCTTCGAGCGCGCGCAGTTCGGGTGGGACAAGAACGCCGGCAAGGTGAGCGGCATCACGACCGAGGCGCACGCCGGCGGGCGACCCGAGTGCCCCACCCAGTCGTCGCCGACCCCGGATCGCACGCTCGTGATCAGCGGCGTGCCGCTGGGCTCGGCGGGCAAGACGCTCACGCAGGCGGACGGCGTCGCCGTGACGTTGCTCGACTTCAAGGCCGTGCTCACCGACAAGCCGCTCGACAAGGCGACGGCGATCAAGCTCACGGTCGTGGCCCTGGAGGGCGACGCTCCAGAGCGGGCCGCGTTCGATCTCGAGGCCACCTTCGCCGAGGGGAAGATCGTCGGCCACGTGTTCGCCGAGCACTGCGCGACGATGGACGAGTAGCCGCGGCGCTCAGAACACCGCGGCTTCGCTCGCGGTCTCGCGGGAGATTCGCCCCGCCGCGACGAGCGCGCGCGCGTGCATCTCGAACGTCTGCATTCCGTAGGGGTGCGCGCCCTTCTCCATGAGCTCTCTGAGGGACGGGTTGTTGTCCGGGCGGCGGATGGCCTCACGCACGGTGCCGGAAGCCACGAGCACCTCCGCGAGCAGCACGAGCCCGTCGCCGCTCTTCGACGGCAGGAGGCGCTGCGCGACCACTCCTTGGAGCGAGGACGCGAGGCGCTCGCGCATCTCCTCGGCGGCGCCGGGGCGGCGCGGGGCGAGCGAGACCGCGCGGCTCATCGTGCGCGTGACGTCGGGGGTGTGCAGAGTGGAGAGCACGAGGTGGCCGGTCTCCGCGGCCTGGAGGGCAACATCCATCGTGACCTCGTCGCGGATCTCGCCCACGAGGATGACGTCGGGGTCTTGGCGCAGCGCCGACCGCAGCGCATCGGCGAACGAGCCGGTGTCGATCTGCACCTCACGCTGGCTGACGCTCGCCCGGCGGTCCTCGTGCAGAAACTCGATGGGGTCTTCGATGGTGACGATGTGGAGCGGCTGCGTCGCGTTGAGGTGGCCGATCATGCTGGCGAGCGTGGAGCTCTTGCCGTTGCCGGCGGCGCCGACGACGAGCACGAGGCCGCGCCCCTTCTCCGCGAGCTGGGCGCACGCCGCCGGGACCCCGAGCGACTCCATCGTGGGGATGGTCGACGCGATGGCGCGCAGCACGATCGCGAGGGTGCCGCGCTGCCGATACACGTTGACCCGGAAGCGCCCCACGCTCGGCACGACGTACGCCGTGTCGTGCTCTTGGAGCTCCGACAGCTTGGCGAGCGTCGCGGGGTCCGAGAGGACGAGCCGCGCGATCGCCTCGGTGTCTGAGGCGCGCAGAGGCTCCGTGCGGAACGGCACCAGGTCGCCCCGGATGCGCGCCGAGGGCGCCGCGCCGACGCGCAGGTGGACGTCGCTCGCCTTCGCGGCCACGGCCTTTCCGAGCAGCTGCGCGAAGAACGCAGGGTTCCCGTAGGCGCTCGGCCCCCCCTTGGGCACGCTAGCCTGCGTCGCTGGCGTCGCTCGATCCGGCGTCGACCGCGGAGTCCACGGGCGCGTCGGCCGCGGAGTCCACGGGTGCGTCGACCGCGGAGTCCACAGGTGCGTCGACCGCGGAGTCCACGGGCGCGTCGACCGCGGAGTCCACGGGCGGGGGCGTCGTGTCGGCCTGCGCGTCGACCCCAGGCACGACCGCGACGTCGGGGACGTCGGCGGGGATCTTGGTGCGGTCGAAGTCGACGATGAGCTCGCACCCAGCGACCGAGGCCACGGTGAGCAGCGTGCACGCGCCGAGGAACAGCGCGCGACGACGGCGCGGGGCCGCGGCGGCAGGCGAAGAAGAGGGAGAAGGCGTCTTCATGGGTCGGGGCCTCGGCACGTTTTCAGAAGCGAGTTTCAGAAGCGAATGAGCGCGCCCGCACCGCCGCCCTGAGGCGTGATGTAGGGCGTCGGGGTGATGGACACGCGCGCCGGCGCCGGCTTCGCCACGGCGACCCCCGCGGGCTTCGGGGGGTCCTTGGTGAGGAAGAGCACCGCGGACGTCACGCCGAAGGTGATCGCGATTCCGAAGCACATGTCCGCCACGAGCGCGGCGTTCTCGCCGCTGTCGGCCGTGCTGGTCGTGGGCGCCGTCTTGAAGTCGCTCGACTTGGAGAGCGCGGCGATGCCGAAGCCCGTGCCCACGCCGAGCGCGGCGACGGCGATGCCTCCGGTGACGTACGCGGGCACCTTGCTTGGAGGAGGAGGAGGAGGAGGCGGCGGCGGCGCGGGCTTCGGCGCCTCGGCGACGGGGGCCGGCGGCGGCGGCGGCGGCGGCGGCTCCGGCTTCTTCTCGAGCGTCACGGCGAGGTCTTGCTTGGCGGCGTAGGCCACCTCGACGTCGCGCTCGACGGGCTCGTAGCCCTCGAGCTCGACGCGCACCGTGTGCTTGCCGGGCGGCAGGTCGAGGTCGGTGGGGCTCTTCTCTTGGA
>DAORJJ010000810.1:0-2568 GCA_035439005.1 Polyangiaceae bacterium
CGCGGCGTGCTCCCGCAGGCCGCGAGCGTCGGCGCGCCGCACGCGAGGGCGGTACCGAACGCGAAGAGGCCGACGGTGAGGGCGCGAGGCGCGAAGACCATAGGGCCACAGCATCGCACGCCCGCGCGCGGGGTCAAAAGTGACCTTTCCGTTGGCTGCCTGCCGCGCCCGCCACGGACCGCGTACCTACGGGGGCGACGCCGCGGCCGCGAGGTGGAGCCGCACGACGGTCTCGACGCGATCGAGGGCCTTCTTCGGATCGCCGACCCCGTTGCCGACCACGACGAAGAGCATCGTCGAGCCGCCGCCCACGTCGACCATTCCGGCGAGCGATTTTACACCCCCGCCGTCCTCGAAGTAGGTGCCGGTCTTGGCGAACAGCTTGCCCTCGAGCCCGGGGAAGCGGGTCTCGAGGGTGGAGGCGACCCCGGGCTGCGCCAACATGTTGAGGAACTCCGCGCGCTTGGCGTCGGTGTTGATGTCGTCGAGGACGGAGGTGAGGTCGTCGACGGTGAGCACGTTGGCGGGGTCGAGGCCCGAGCCGTCGCGCTGCGTGAAGAGGCTCGAGAACGCCACGTCTTGCCCCACGAGGTAGGCCCGCGTGGCCGGGATCGCGTCCTTGAAGCGCATCGACGTGGTCGCGTTCGTGCGCGCGACGCAGGGCGCGTCGTAGCTGCGGAGCTTCTCGCCGTTCTGGCACATCGCGAGGTTGGCGAGGGCGTTCTTGCTCGCGCGAAGCATGAGGGTCAGCGTGTTGGGGAGGGTGGAGCCGGTCTTGAAGGCGGTCCACCCGGTGAAGAGCTTGAAGGTCGAGGCCCCCATCAGCTTCGTGGTCGTGCCCGACTCGGAGAGCACGCGCCGCGGCGCCGAAGCCCCGACGGGGAGCACCACGAAGCGAAAGCCCCAGGTGCCCTGGCCGAGCGCGGCCTTCGCGTCGTCGGCGAGGGTGCGCAGGCCGATCTGGCCGACCTGGGCCAGCGGCACCGACGCCGCGGTGGGGGCGCTGCCCTCGGAGCCGGCCGCGCGCGTCGCGTTCTCCTCCGGCTCGAAGTCGGTGTGGCGCGCGTTGGCCTCGCGGAGCAGCCGCTCGGCGCGCGCCTCGGCGTCCTCCGCGGTGAGGCCCTCGAGGCTCTCTCCGCTTGCGTCACCGGTCGGCTCCCCCGAGAGCTCCGCCGAGCACGCGAGGAGCGAGAGGAGCGAGAGGAGACACAGGCTCGGAGCGAAGCGCATCCGCCGACCGTACCAGGCCGCCCCGGGGCGCGCACGTCTCCGCCGCCTCTCGCGGCGCCTCGGTCGACTCAGAGGTCGACGCGGACGCGCGGCTTCGTGGGGTGCCGCCTGTAGAGCAGGAACGTGCGCCCGAGCACCTGCGCGAGGGTGGAGGCGGTCAGGGCGGCGAGCTCCGCGGCCACCTCCTTGCGGTCGACCGGGGCCTCGGCGAGCACCTTGACCTTGACGAGCTCGTGGCGGAGGAGCGCGGCCTTGCACGCCTCCGTCACGCCGTCCGAGAGGCCGTCCTTCCCGATGACGAGCACCGGGTCGAGCGCGTGGCCGAGGGCGCGCAGCCCGCGCAGCGCGGGGCCGGTCGTCGGGTCGAAGGCGGGCACCTTCGTGTCCTCCGGCTTCTTGGGCTTGTTGCGGCGCACCGGCTTCTTACGGGGGCGCTCGGCGCGCTCTTGCTTGGGCATGGCTTCCTCGGATCGGATCGTGGCGGGCGGACCCCATAGCACATGCCGCGCGCGCGGTCGGCTCCCCGCCGGTCAGAAGAGGCGGGCGGCGGTGTCGTCGGTGAAGAGCCAGGCCGCGCGGGGGATCGAGAGCCGCGTGCCCTCGCGGACGAGCCGGCCCCGCGCCGTCGCCCGCGCGATCGCGCGCTCGCGCTCGGGGGTGAACGCCTCCGCCCCGACCTCGTCGGCGGCCGCGGCGAGGTCGAAGCCCTCCGCGAGGCGGAGGCCGAGCATGATGCGCTCCTTCAGCCGCGTCTCCGGGGCGAGGGGCTCGACCTCGAGCGAGAGGCCCTCGCCGTCCAGGCCGGTCGTCGTGGCGTCGCCGAAGGCGGCCGCGCGAAGCATGTAGTCTGCAGGGGAGACCGGGTTGCGGTACCGCGTGGCCGCGCGGCCGCCGTCGTGCTCGAGCGCGCCCACCGCGCCGCAGCCGAGGCCGAGGTACTCCTCGCCGCGCCAGTACCCCACGTTGTGCCGCGCGCGCTCGCCGGGGCGGGCGAAGTTCGAGATCTCGTAGTGCTCGAACCCGCGCGCGACGAGCGCCTCGTCCACGGCGAGGAACGCCTCGGCGACGCGGCCGTCGTCCGCGAGCGGGAGCCGCCCGACCTTGGCGAGCTCGCCGAAGCGCGTGCCGGCCTCGATGGTGAGCTGGTACGCGGACACGTGCTGCAGGCCCAGGTCGGCCAACGTCGCCGCCTGCGCCGCCGCGGCCTCCGGCGCCTGCCCGGGCAGCCCGAAGATGAGGTCGGTCGACACGCGGAGCCCCGCGACCCCCAGCGCCGCGCGCACCGCCGCGAGCGCGCCCGCGGGATCGTGGAGGCGGCCCAGGAACCGGAGCTCCTCC
>DAORJJ010000811.1:0-2563 GCA_035439005.1 Polyangiaceae bacterium
AAGAGAAACCGCGGCGTGAACTCGGTCGCGCGCGCCACGTTCTCCACCACGCACGGGAACGCGTCGGTCGAGGCGTCGACGCGGAGCGTGCCGCGGTCGCCGACGTGGAGGGTCCCGAGCTTCGCTTGGGGCACGAACACGTCGACGTACGGGTGGAGCGTGTCGCCGAGCGTGGCGATCGGCGTCCCCGCGCCGGCGAGCTCGCCCGGCTCCGCATGGACCTCGAGCACGAGCATCGCCGCGCCTGCGTCTGCGGCTGGCGCGCCGTCCGCCACGCCCGCGTCGCCCTGGCCCCCGGCCGCCTCGCCCCCGGCCCGCACGGCGTACCTCGCGATGCGGGCGTCCTCGAGGGCGAGCGCCGCCTCGAGCGCCGCGACCCGCGCGACCGCGCGTGAGAGCTCCTGCGGCCGCGCCCCGGAGCGCGCCCCGGCGAGCCGCTGCTCGAGCGCCTCGTGCTCCGCGGTGCTCCGCGCCAGCTCCGCCTCCGCCCGGTCGAGGTCGCCCTCCGGGACGGCCCCGGCGTCGCGCAGCGCGCGCGCGCGCTCGAGGTTCTTCGCGAGCCACGCCTGCGACGCCGCGGCCGCCCGCGCCTGCGCCGCGAGCGAGCCGAGATCTTCGCGTCGCGCCCCCACCCGGAGGAGGGCGAGCTCCGCGCGGGCCGCCTCGGTCTCGTGGGCGCGCGCGTCACGCGCGAGGCGCGCGAGCGAGTCGTCGAGCGTGGCCAGGAGCGCTCCGCTGGCGGCAGGATCGCCGCGGTGGACCTCGACGCGCAGCACACGGCCGGGCACCTCCGCCGCCACGACGCGCTCGTCGAGCTCGACCACTCCTTGGTAGCCCGGGGGCGGTGCGCTGCGCTTCGCGCACCCCGCAGCGGCGAACGCGAGCAGCAGCGCTGCGGCATTCTTTATCATACGACCAATAATAGGACGCCGCCCCGCCGGGGCAAGCCGCAACCTCAGCCTTCACGCCAGTGAGGCGGAAACGTCGCCTCGTAGCCGGGCAGGGCCTCGATGCGCGCGCACCAGGCGGCGAGGCGGGGGAAAACGGCCGGCAGGGGGCCAAGCTCGTGGTCGAGCGTGTCGGCGCCCGGCTTGCCCAGCGCGCGCTCGAACGTCTTCACCTGCGGGTACACGAAGAGGTCGGCGGCCGAGAGCGTCGGCGTCGCGAGGAACGGGCGCGACGCGAGATCGGCCTCGAGGGCCGAGAGCTCCGCCCGCGCGCCGTCGATCGCGAGCAGCACTTGGTCGCGCTGCGCGTCGAGTCGGTTGAAGAGCAGCGGCCGGCTGAACGCCGAGAGCGCCGCCAGCGCGTAGCACTCGTGGTTCATGATCGCGCGGAGGATCTGCCCCGCCTCCTCCGGGGTCTCGCCGAACAGCGGCGGCGACGGGAAGCGGCGATCGAGGTAGGTCATGATCGCGAGCGACTCGCAGAGGGAGAACGCGCCGTCGCGGAGGACGGGCACCTTGCCTCGCGGGCTCATCGCCACGATCTCGTCGGACTTGTGCTCGCCCTTGGAGAACGACAGCAGCCGCGACTCGTACGGCACGCACTTCACGGCGAGCGTGAGGAGCACCCGCCAGGAAGGACCGCTGCCGCTGCCCCAAAAGATCTCGATCGCCATGCCTCGCTCCTACCACGGAGCGGCGCGTCTGCGGCGGGCGCGGTCAGTCGAGGTGGACGCCTGCGGCCAGGCGCACGCCGTAGGTGCCGAGGCCCGTGCTCGAGTACCCGAGCGGGTCGCTGAGCGGGAGCAGGAAGCCGGCGCGCAGGAAGTAGCCGGGCTTCTGCACCGCGAGGAACGGCTCGATCGCGGCCTGGTAGGCGGCCTTGGACGCGAACGTGGTGTCCTTCAGCTGGCTGAACGTCGGGAGCGCCACGCCCTGCAGGCGGAGCCCGCCGGCGACGACCCCGCCGATCTCCACCTCGCCCGCGTGCATGATGGCGACCTCGACCTGGTCATTGCGGCCGAGCGGCGCCATCACCACGGGCGCGAGCTCGGCCCGCAGGCTGAGCGGCTCCCACACGTGCTCGATGGCCGCGCGCAGCTCGACGGGCACGACGGACGGCGTGTACTCGTGCAGGTTCCAGAGGGCGTTCGGCACCTGGGCCGCGGCGTAGGCCCGGCTCCGCTGGGTGCGGCCCGAGAGCAGCGGCACGCCGACCGCGCCGCCGACCGAGACCCAGGTCGAGGTGCCTACGGGCAGCGTCGCGTGCGCGCCGAGCATGATGTTGCCGAGCACCGCGGCGGTCGAGTTGTCGAGCCCGAGGCCGAGCGGCAGGCGCGCGTCGAGGGCGACGCGCTGCGAGACGGGCACCGAGGCGAGCAGGCGCAGCGCGATGGTGGACAGCGCGTCTCCGCCGTCGGTGAACGACGCGGTGTCGAGCGCGAACCTGCCGCGCAGGTTCGACGGGAGGTCGTGGGTGGACGCCAGCGGCCGCGGCGTCGCCGTGTCCGTCGGGGGCAGCTCCGCGGGGGAAGGCGCCGCCGGAGGAGGCGCGGCCACCACGGGGGGCGCGGGCGCGGGCGGAGGTGCGGGCGGCGCTGCGGTCGCGGGCGCGGTCA
>DAORJJ010000812.1:0-2557 GCA_035439005.1 Polyangiaceae bacterium
CCGCGAGTGCGCGAGTCAACTCGACGAACGCCGTCTGCATCGTCACGCGCGCGAGCGCGCTTCCTTACGACCGCACACCCCGCCGGAGAGCCATGAAGAACCTCACGTTGAAGAACCGTCCCTCGACGCTCACCCCGCTCCTCGTCGGGCTCGCGCTCGGTGCCGTGGCCTCGCTCCCGTCCGTCGCGCACGCGCAGCTGAAAGAGAGCTGGGAGCTCGGCGTCGACGCCGCCAAGTGGCGCTCCTCTTTGTCGACCTCCGGCACCTCGTACGTGACTCCGGGGCAGCCGATCGTTATCCGGAGTTCCATCGCGGATGATGGGCCCGGGGCAGCATGCGCGGGGAAGTACGTCCGCGAGACCAACGGAGTGTACGCCGGCCGCGTGTTCGGGATCGGGACGAACGTGCAAGCTGTCACCGCGGGCGCCACGTTCTGCGTGAGCGCGTGGACACGCTCGGCGGCTGGAGGCGTGCCGTACGTGGGAATCAACTACACCACCGCCGCGACTGGCGTCGCCGAGAACGGCTTTAAGGACACCAACGAGTGCTGGCTGTTGAGCAGCGACCAGTCCTACCAAGGACCTGGGTGCGCCGGCGAGACCATCTCGCGGATCCCGGTCGACGGTACGTGGCAGTGGACCTCGAAGACGTTCGTGGTGCCGGTCGGGCGCACGGGGTTCGCACAGCTGAAGTTCATGAACTTTCCGCCGTCGGCAGCGGGCGTCTCGGACGGCTCGCTGCCTCCCATCGACTTCGATGACATCCGCCTGACCGCAGGCGCCTGCCCCGCCACGGCTCCCGCCGATACCGCGCCGCACGTGGCGTGCACCGGCACCTCGCCAGTCTGCGTGGGTGGTGACGCCGCGAACAACGCCAAGTGCATGGACTGCAACGGGAACAACGGGCAGGCCGCCGCCACGCGGCCCTGCCCGACGGCCGCGGCGCCCATCTGCGAGACCGCCGGCGCGAACAAGGGCTCCTGCTCCGTGGCCTGCACCGGGGACTTCGGCAGCGCCGGCGCCTCGCCGTGCACCGTCAACACGCCGTTCTGCGTCGACGTGGCGGGCTCCGCGTTCAAGACCTGCAAGCCCTGCGCGGGCAACGACGGGTCCGGCATGATGCCCGCGTGCCTCCCCGCGAACCCGACGTGCTTCACCACCGGCGCCAAGGCCGGGAGCTGCGGGCGCTGCACCGCCGCGGCCGACTGCGGCGGCACCACGCCTCGCTGCGACGTCGGCACCGGCCGCTGCACCGACGACTGCGACACGGACGCCGACTGCGGCGGCAAGACCAGCGGCAAGATCTGCGACGCGGGCACGCTCAAGTGCAAGGCGGGCTGCCGCGGCGACACCAGCGTCGGCAACGGCTGCCCGGCGGGCGAGAAGTGCTCGTCGGTCGACCTGAAGCCCGGCACGTGCACGCCGATCCCCGTGCCCGACGCGGGCGCCGACTCCGGCAAGCCTGACGCAGGGCCGCCGCCGGTCGACGCGAGCGTCCCGGACTCCTCGCCGGTCACCCCGCCGGACCCCGGCGCCGACTCGGGCGCCCCGGTCGACCCCGGGACCACGCCGCCCGCGGCCGACGACCCCGGCGGCTGCGCGGCCACCCCCGCGTCGACGCTCGGCAGCAGCGCCGCGCTCAGCATGGTCCTCGGCTTGTTCGTCGGCGCCGTGGCGCGTCGCCGGCGCCGCGACGGCGCGCAGCGGTAGCACCTCGGCGCGAGAGCGCCGCGTGTGTCCCCCGAAGGGCGCCCGACTGGGCGCCTTTCGGCGTTTGTTGGCGCGCTGACGCCGGCCTAGCCGCAGCCGCCCGGGAGCGCGACGGGCGAGGAGCCCGGGGCGCAGGTCTGCCAGCCGTTCACGCACGCGGGCGCGCTCTGGCCGTCGTTGGGCGCGCAGCAGACGAACCCGACGGGCACGTCGACGCCGGCCTCGCTCTTGCGCGGGCCCTTGCACGCGGCCTCCGGCGAGCAACACACGGCCTCCACGAAGTCGCCGCAGGTGCGGTTGAGATCGTCGGTGCCGCTCAGGTTGCCCGCCGGGCACGTGGCCGGCTGCTGGAAGCACTTTCCGCCCTGCTTCGCGCACTCGGGCGGAGGCGTCTTGTCGCACTTGCCGCTCGGTTGCACATGAAATCCGGGCCTGCACACACACACGCCGAAGAAACACTCGCCGTAGAGGGCGGAGATGGTGGGATCGGGGTTGCACTCGGGGTGGGAGGTGCAGCGACCGCTCACGGGGGCCACCTTCACCCAGCACACGTCTGCGCCGCCGCAGGCCCCCTCTCCCGGGCCGGCCGGGCGGCGATCCGGCGGCGCCGTGCCCCCCTTGGGCAGGCACACTCCGCCGCGCGCCGCGCAGTCGCCGGCGCTCGCGTCCCCGGCGTCCGCCGGAGGCGTGGGCAGGGCGGCGTCGGTCGAGGTCGCGCTGGGCGAGGGCGCCGCGTCGGGGTCGACCGCCGCCGTCTTGCCGCCGCACGCCGACGCGAGCAACGGAGAGAGTGAGAGACCGGCGAGCGCGAGGAGGACGCGGTGGTGCATGGCGCAGGACTCCCATAG
>DAORJJ010000813.1:0-2554 GCA_035439005.1 Polyangiaceae bacterium
GAGGCCGCCGGGTCATGGCGCGCTCGACGGCGAGGCCGCGGCCGGCAGGTTCCACACCGTGAACGACGCGGTGAGCGGCGCGGCGCTCGGGGCGATACGCGCGGCCCGCAGCTCCTTCAGCACGCACGTGTCTTGGAAGAGCGTCGCGACCGGGAGCGTGTTGCTGGCGGCGAAGCGCGCCTCGGTCGCCTCCCCGCTCGGCGCGAACACCACCTCCACCAGGGCGCGCCCGTACACGCCGCCCATGCACACCGCCGCGCGCGCGACCGCGGGCCCGAGCGCGCGGGCGATCTCGTCGCCCCGCTCGGGGCTCGCCGACAGCGACAGGTCGAGCTGGGTGGGCGCGGGCCCGGCGGCCGCGGCGCTCGGCGCGGCGGGGCGCAGCCGGGAGAGATCGCGCGGATCGTGCTTTCGGGCCTTCGCGGCCCACAAGACGACGATCGCGAGGCTGAAGAGCACCGCGAAGACCGCGCCCACGCGGCTCTCCCGGGCCTTCGTGGCCGGGCTCACGCGCATGTGCCTTCCGTCGTCGCCCACGTCTCCGTCTCTACTCCAGATTGGGCCGGTTCGCTGGGAATGCCTGCGACCGTCGGGCCGCGAGGCGTCGTGCCGCGCTCACCGCGCGAGGAGCCACGCGTCGAGCACGGTCGTGCCGAAGAAGCCGAGGCTCACGAGCGCGTTGCAGTCGAAGAACGCCTTGTCGATGCGCCCGAGGTCGCCTCCGCGCACGAGCCTGTGCTCGATCACGAGCACCGCGCCAAAGAGGGCAGCGCCAGCGAAGTAGGCGGGCCCGCGGTGGAGCAGCGCGCCCGCGACGACGAGGAGCGTCACGGTCGCCACGTGGGCGGCGGCCGACAGCCGGAGCGCGCCTCGGGTGCCGAAGCGCACGGGCACCGAGTGGAGGCCGCGCGCGCGGTCGAACGCCTCGTCTTGGAGCGAATAGAGCACGTCGAACCCGAAGAGCCACGTGAGCACCGCGCCCATGAGCGCGACGATCCCCGCCCCGGGCGCCGCGCCGACCGCGATCCACGCGCCACCCGGCGCGAGCGCGAGCGCGAGGCCGAGCCACGCGTGCGCGGCCCAGGTGAAGCGCTTGGCGAGCGAGTAGCCGAGGAGCACGGCGAGCACCGGGAGCGAGAGCGCGAGCGGCGCCCGCCCCAGGGTCGAGGCCGACACGACGAAGGCGAGCGACGCCCCGATCGTGAGCGCGAGCGCGTCGCGCGGCCGAACGCGGCCGGTCTGGATCGGGCGCTCCCGCGTGCGCGGGTTGTCCGCGTCCACGTCGCGATCGACGTAGCGGTTCCACGCCATGGCGGCGCTGCGGGCCGACACCATACACACGAGCATCGCCCCGAGGCGCGCGGCGGTGAGCGGCAGGTGCGGCTCGCGGAGCGCGAGGACGACGGCGGTCGCCGCGAACGGGAGCGCGAACACCGTGTGCGAGAGGGCCACGAGATCCGCGTAGGCCCGCAGCCTGCCGAGCAGCCCCGCGCTCACGACGCCACCCTCGAGGGCGCGAGGGTGGCCACCCCGGCGCCCCCGTCGAGCCGCACGCGAGGCGCCCGCGTGGACGCGAGCAGCCACTCCGCGGGCGGGCCGTCGAGCGCGCCGAGGACCGCGAACACGCCGGGCCTCGCGCCCCTCGCGAGCCGTCCAAGCTCTGAAATGCCCAACACTTTCGCGCCGTTCCAGGTCGCCATGCGCACGAGTACGTCGGCGCTCGCCGCGCCGCGGTGGGCGAGCAGCGCGGCCTCCTCGAGCACGTCCAGCGAAGCGCACGAGGCCAGCGAGTCGGTGCCGAGCGCGGGCTCGACGCCGGCGGCCAGCAGCGCCGCCACGGGCGGGGCGTGGCCGCCGATCCACGCGTTCGACCGCGGGCACAGCACGACCGGCGCGCCCGCCTCCGCGACACGCGCGAGCTCCTCGGGGCGCGCGTCCGCGAGGTGCACGAGCGCGACGTCCTCGGCCAGCGCGCCGAGCTGCGCGGCGTAGTCGATGGGCCCGCGGCCGGGCCAGGGGAAGGCCTCGACCGGCACGCCGCGCGCGGCGAGGAACGCGCGCATCGGCCCGCACCCGTCGGCGAGCACCTCGCGCTCCGCCGGGTCCTCCGCGAGGTGCAGCGACGCCCGCGCGCCCACGCGCCGCGCGAGCGCGAGCACCGCGCGCACGCCCTCGGGGTGGAGCGTGTGGAGCGCGTGCGGCGACGGCGCCCACGTGAGCCCGGCGGGCCAGCGCAGCGCGCGCGCCTCGACGGCGAGGCGGGCGACCCGCGCGACGGGGGCCTGCGCGTCGGCGCCGAAGACCTCGTGAAACACCGATCCGACGAGGCCATGCTCGCCCAGCGGGGTGACGCTCGCGAGGGTGTTGCTCACGTCGCCCACGGCGACGGTCGCGCACGCCACGAGCTCGCGGACCGCGGCCTCGACCGCGCGCGCGACGGCGGCGGGCGGGGTGTCGGCGCGCGCCGCGAGCATCGCCTCGGCCCAGCCCGCGAAGCCGAGGTCGGGGCGCGACGGCACGCGCCCGCGGAGCGCCGAGAGCTCGAGGTGGGTGT
>DAORJJ010000814.1:0-2545 GCA_035439005.1 Polyangiaceae bacterium
CGCCGCTCGAGCTCGACCTGCCCAAGTTCTGCTCGTCCTGCGGTCGGCGGTTTGGGGCCGAGCTCTTCCTGTGCCCCTTCGACTCCCTCCCGCTGCTCGCCGACCGCCCGCTCCCCGAGGCGGTGGATCCGCTCATCGGCCAGGTGCTAAACCAGACCTTCCGTGTCATCCGCCTCATCGGCGAGGGCGGCATGGGCAAGGTGTACGAGGCGCGCCACCTCCGCCTCGGCGACCAGCGCTTCGCCGTGAAGGTGCTGCTGCCCGAGTTCGCCCAGAACGCGGAGATCGTGGCGCGCTTCCAGCGCGAGGCCGAGAGCGCCAGCAGCATCTCTCACCCGAACGTCGTCCAGGTCATCGACGTCCACCGCACGCGCGAGGGCGCGCCGTACCTCGTGGCCGAGTTCCTCGACGGCGAGGAGCTCGGGGCGTTCGTGGACAAGGTCGGCCGCCTCGGCGTGCCGTTCGCCGTCGGCATCGCTCGGCAGGTGTGCCGGGGCCTCGCGGCGGCCCACGCGAAGGGCGTCGTGCACCGCGACATGAAGCCCGAGAACGTGTTTCTCCTCCGGCAGCAGGCCGGCGAGCAGGGCGTGCCGCGCGTCAAGATCATCGATTTCGGCGTGAGCCGGGTCAAGGACCACGACATCAACCTCACGCAGGCGGGCGTCATCCTCGGCACGCCGAGCTTCATGTCGCCGGAGCAGGCGCGGGCCGAGGTCGTCGACGAGCGCGCCGACATCTACGCCGTGGGCGCCGTCCTCTACAACCTGCTCACGGGGCAGCGCCCGTTCGACGCCGACGACCCCACGCGGACGCTGATCATGCTCCTCACCGAGGAGCTGCCGCCGGTGCGCCAGACCAACCCGAGCGTGCCGCCGGGCCTCGACGAGGTCATCCGCGTGTGCCTCGCCAAGAACAAGGAGGAGCGCTTCCGCTCGATGGCCGAGCTCGACGCCGCGCTCGCGCCGTTCGACGCGCTCGACGCCCAGCGCGCCAGCGCCCCGCCGCCGCTCCCCCTGCCGCTCCGCGCGCTCGCGCCGGCGCTCGCCGGCGGCACTCCGCTCGAGCTCCTCGCGCAGGCGATCGGGGGCGGCGCGCCGGCGCCGCGGGCGGCGCGCCCGCTCGTCATCGGCTACGGCGCGGCGATGCTCGTCCTCGCCTACGGTACCCTCGCGCTGCTGCTGCTCGGCGTCGCGCGGGTGGTCTTCGGCGAGGGCGCCTTCGACGGGGTCGGCTCCCTGCTGTTCCTGCACATCTTCGCGCTCGGGCTCACCATCGTCGCGGGCGCCATCGTCGGGCAGAGCGTGCGCGAGCGCGTGTGGGACGACGATCGTCGCCTCGCCGAGCTCGGGCAAGACCTGCGCGCCGCCGTGCTCGTCTCGCTCCTCGGCCTCGTGCTCGCGCTCGGGCTCGCGCGCTGGCTCGCGATCGCCGTGCTCAACGACGCCCCGATCGCGTTCTCGGGGGCGTGGGACATCCTCGCGGCGCTCGGCTGCGCCTTCGGCGCCCTCGGGTTCGTAGCCCGGCGCGTCGCGGCGGCCACCGCCTCGGACACGAAGGCGACCATCGCCGGCCCGCCGCGCCCTTTTCTCTAACGGTTACAGTTGATTACGGCGCATCGAGCGCTGCCGCGTGGGGCGCGCGCCCCGGCGCGGCGAGCGCGGCGCGGCTCGCGGGTCGGGACGGCGTGGTCACGAGGCGCCCGCCCTCGCTGTCGACCGTGATGTCGCCCTCGAGATCCGTGCGGTGCAGCTCGGCGCCGGCGGCCGAGAGGCGGCCCAGGGTGGCCGCGTGCGGGTGCCCGTAGTCGTTTCCGAGGCCGCAGGACATCACCGCCACGCTCGGGTGAACGGCGCGCAGGAACGCGGCGCTCGAGGCGTGCTTGGAGCCGTGGTGCGCGACCTTGAGGACGTCGGCGGCGAGCGCCTCGGGCGCCTCGAGCAGGCGTGTCTCCGTGGGGTGCTCCGCGTCGCCCGTGAAGAGCACGCGCCGCGTCCCGGCCTCACCGCCCGCGCTCGCGTGCGAGAGGCGCACGACCACGCTGTTCGCGTTCGGATCGCTCCGGGTGTGGTGGAGCAGCGGCTCGCGGGGACCGAGCACCTCGACGTCGGCGTGCCGGCCCAGCCGCAAGTGCATGCCCCGCCGCGCGACCACGTGGGGCACGCCGCGCGCGGTGAGGAGGCCGAGCGCGCGGCCGTACGCCGCGACGGGGCGCTCGGTGAACCCAGGGTCCCAGAGCGCGCCGACCCGCGCCGACTGCGCGAGGGCGTCGAGCTGCCCGAGGTGGTCGGCGTGGGCGTGGGTGACCAGCACGACGCCCACGGCGCCGCCCAGCTTCGCGAGCTGCTCGGAGATGCGCGGGGCCGCCTCGCGCGGGCCGAGATCGATCAGCAGAGACGCGCCGTCGTCGGTGGTGACGAGGGCGCCGTCGCCTTGGCCCACGTCGAGGAAGGTGACGCGCACGTGGCCGCCGGGCGTGAGCGCGCCGTCGTCGGGCGCGACCGACGCCGACGTGGCCGGCGCGGGCGCGGTCGCGGCCGGCGCGAGG
>DAORJJ010000815.1:0-2543 GCA_035439005.1 Polyangiaceae bacterium
ATGTCGGCCCGGTGGAGGACCTGCCGGTGTCGCCGCTGCCGGGCGCAAACGGGCCGCTCACCTTCGGGTCGTTCAACTATCTCGCCAAGCTCTCGGACACGACCTTGCGCCTGTGGGCGCGGGTCCTCGCGGCGGTGCCCGGGTCGCGCCTGCTGCTCAAGGGCAGCTATGCGGTCGACGAGCCGACGCGCGGAGACAAGCGGAGCGCCGCCGACGGCACGAGCGGGGCGTCCAGCGCGGCGTCGAGGCTGTCGGGGGCCGCGTCCGTCGCGGGGGCCGGGCGGGGCGCGGGGCCCGCGCTGGACGAGCCGCCCGCCGAGGGGCTCGCGGGGAGCCTCGAGGTGGGCGCCGTGCCTGCGCCGCCACCGCTGGTGGGCTCGAGCGCGCCCGAGCACCCCGCCGCGATCGCGACGGCGCCGAGCGCGCGGAGGCTCCATCGGGTTGGCACTCGGGGAGACTAGCACCGCGCGCGCGCCGCCGTTGAATGGCGCGGACGCGCTGGTAGTCTCACGCGCTCGGACCAACACGTGGGGGCTCGCATGAAGAAGCGCTTCGGCTCGGTGTTCGGCGGCGGCATCGTCGCGTCTTCTCTGTTCGTGTCGTTCGGGGTCGCGGCCTGCTCGTCCGGCTCCCCGCCCGGCGCCGAGGTCGACGCGACCGCGCCCACACCCGAAGCGGGCCCCCCGGCGGAGGCGGCCGCGCCGGTGGGCGCCGATCTGGGCTTCACGCCGAGCAATCTGTCGCTGGCGGGGCTCGATCTGTCGAACGTGGGCGACATCGTGATCGACAAGACCGGGTGCACCTGGTCCACCGCCTCGCTCGACGCGAGCTGCGGCGACGCGAAGAAGATGGTCTTCAAGCAGATTGATCAGCCCGGGGCCGGCAAGATTGGCATGTACGTCGTCCGCTCGCTCCGCGTCGAGCCAAACGGCGCGCTCTCGATGAAGGGCACGTACGCCGGCGCCATCGTCGCGCTCGACAAGCTCGACATCCTCGGCACGGTGAGCGTGGGCGTAGGCAGCAACTCGGCCTCGCCCGGCGGCTTCGTGGGCACGGGCAACAACGGCAAGGGCGGCGGCCCTGGGGGCGGCGCGCCCGGCTCCCCGAGCAACGCCCCCGGCGGCGGCGGCTACTGCGGCAAGGGCGGCAGCGGCGGCGCCTCGAGCTCGGGCACGCCCGGCGCGGGCGGTGAGCCGTGGGGCACGGCCGAGAACGTGCCGCTCGTCGGCGGCTCGTCGGGCGGCGGCGGCGCGGTCGACAAGGGCGGCTCGGGCGGCGGCGCGCTCCAGCTCGTCGCGAAGAACACGATCACGATCGGCACGACCGGCGTGGTCACGGCGGGCGGCGGTCGCGGCGGCTTCGGCGGCGTCTCCAGCCAGCCCCCGGGCGCCGGCGGCAGCGGCGGCGCGCTGCTCCTCGAGTCGCCCGTCATCACGGTGCAGGGCGTGGTCGCGGCCAACGGCGGGGGCGGCGGCTCGAAGTCCGACGACAACCAGAACGGGCAGGGCAGCGGCACCGCGGCGAAGGGAGCCACCGGCCCCTCGACGGGCGGCAACGGCTCCGCGGGCGACACGGCCGCCGGCGGTGACGGCACATACGTCGCCGGTCCGGGGGGCGGCGGCGGCGGGGGCGCCGGGCGCGTGCGCTTCAACACGCGCGGAGCCGGGCCCGCGCTCACGGGTACGGTCTCGCCGAGCGTCGCGAGCACCTGCGCCAGCACCGGTCAGCTCAAGTAGAAGCGCGACGACGCACCTTGCATCCTCGCAACGCCGCAGGTCGTCGGTTCGCACTTTCGCAAGGTCCCGCGGCGCATGAGCTCGCCGCGCCTCGGGTCGACGCCTCCGAGGTCCGCGCGACGCGTTGCGGTCTCGCGACCGCGCAAGGCGCGCGACGCGGCCCGTTTCGTCGCTCCACGATCGCCGCCGAGGCGCTCGATTCCCGGGCGTCGCGCGCCCCACGTCGGTCGCGAGCGCGCGCGGCGCGCCCCTCACGTAAGGCATGAAAGTTGCTGGATTCTTCCCGGGTCGCTCACGTCGCTGAGCGCTCGCCGCGGAGACCTCATGCACAGCAACGAAGACTCGACGCCTCACGCGCCGGAGGTCGGCGCCCTCCTCGCCGGCAAGTACCGAGTCGAGCAGGTGCTCCACGCGCGCGGCCCGGTCGCGCGGCTCGTCGCGTGGCACGTGCCGATGGATCGGCGGGTGACGATGAAGCTCTTGTTGGGCACGCCGGACGCCGCCACGGTCGAGCGCTTCACCCGCGGCGCCCGCCTCGCCGCGCAGCTCCGCGGCGAGCACGCCGCGCGCGTCCTCGACGTCACGACGCTCGAGGAAGGGTGCCTGGCCGTGGTGCTCGAACATTGGAACGGCCGGGCGGTCGCGGCCGAGCTCGAGGCGCGTGGCCCGCTGCCGGTCGAGCAAGCGGTCCGCCATGTCCTCGAGGCGTGCGAGGCCCTGGCGGAGGCGCACGCGCGGGGGATCGTGCACCGCGACCTCAAGCCCTCGAATTGCGTCGTGGTGCGCGAAGGCGCCGGCGAGATCGTC
>DAORJJ010000816.1:0-2539 GCA_035439005.1 Polyangiaceae bacterium
CGAGCAGGAGGTGCGCCCTACGCCGCCAGGGGATCAGCTACCCGGTGCGCCAACAACTCCGTGACGTTCCCGTTGCCGTCCACAAACTTCCGCAGCTGCCCGCACCGGCACCACTGCGACTGCGTGATCCGCAGCGCCGGATCTTGCGTGACCACGCGCTGGAGCAGGCGGTTGACCTGGTGCCGCGTCCAACGGCCCTCCCGGTCTCGCGAGGCCACCAGGCTCTGGTCTTCGTACTCGAGCTGCTCAAAGGAGCCATCAGGGTACGTCGTGGTGCGCACCCGGTCGAGCGCGTCGTAGTCGTACGTGAGCGTGTGCCCCTCTGAGCTCGTCGTCGTGCGCACCCGCCCGTAGTCGTCGTACGTGAACGTGCGGTCGCCCCCCGGCACCGCGCCGGTGATCGAGAGCACCCGCCCGTAGCCGGGGCTCGCGGGGTTGGTGTCGTAGGTGAAGGTCGTGACCTCGCCCTTGGCGTTGGTGATCGTGGCGATCTGCCCGAGCGCCGTATACGTGTACGTCGTGGTCTGGCCCGCGCCGTCGGTGGTGCTGGCGGGCAGGTGCGCCGCGGCGCCGTACGCCACGGTGGAGAGTGTGGTCCACACGGGCGACTCGACGGTGCCGCCCGTGCGCTGCTTGACGGCCACCACGTCGATCCCGTTCGCGGCGTACTCCAGCAGCGTCTGGCGGCCCAGCGGATCCGTGGTCTTGGTGCGGTTTCCTTGCGCGTTGTACTCGTAGCGCGTCGCCTGGGTGTGCTCGGCGCCAGCCGCGTCTTTCACCACGCGGGCGACCACGGACGGCGAGGTGAGCGTGCCTTGAATGTAAGGCTCGGGCTGCCCGGGGTAGACGAGCGTTCTTGCCGGCTGCGCGGGGCTGCCGCGCGCGGAGATGACCGAACGAAGCGGCTTCGGACGGGATTCGCGCCGAGAAGGTCGCTAAGGCGGAACCCAGTTCCGCCGATCCTGAATCGTCAAAAGGCCATGTGCACACGTCGCGGTCATCGAGCCCGGAATCCCACGGCTCTCGTGAGAAGCCGAAGGCGCGAGCCGTGGGATTTCGGGCTCGATCCCAGTGAGCGCCGCCTTAGCACGGAGGAGAACGCACCGCTCCGCCAGAGCACGCCGCCAGGTAGCAGGGGCGTCGACTTGCCGAGCGCGTCCCTTGCTCCATCGGCGACGAAGGCCGAATGTTGGGAGCCACCAAATGCACCTCGTCCTCCGCCACCACACGCGCATTCCCGACATCCCCGACGACGAGGCCGACGCGCACACGACGATGGCCCGAGAGCACGCGGCCGGTGCGACCCGGGAGCCCGAGGCCGGCGCGTGGGGGATCGCGTTCGACAGCGACGACGCGGCCGTATACGGCGGCGACACCGGCACCCTCCTGTGGTTCGGCACGCGAGCCGCTCTCGTCGACTTCATCGAGCGCTGGCTCGTCTACCTCCCACCGAGACCGATGGAGGAGAACCTCGCGGCCGCCGCGGCGAGCGCCGCCGAGGTGGCGCGGAGCATGCGCGCGGGCACCCTCACCGACGACGAGGCCGGCTCCGCGCTGAACCGCGATCTCGGGCGATTCCTTGCGGTCGAGTGGATAGGCACCTTCGAGTCGCTGTGCGGCGGCCGCCACGACTACGCTGTGCGCGCGCGCGCCGGCTTCCGCGGCCACCAGAAGGCGGCGGAGCGCACCGCCGCGGGCGACAGCGACGGGTGGGCGTACGCCTACGACGTGGATCGGGAGCTGGGCGAGCCTGCCATCTCGCCCGAGGAGCTCGGCGTGTTCCGCGCGGGTCTCGTGGGCCATCCCGCGTTCGTCGTCGACGAGTTCTTCTGACGCGGGATCGAGCCCGACCCCGGCTCGGCCCGGGCTGCGGCGCTCCGGAAATCTACGGTCTAACCGCCTGTTCAGGTCTATCCTCCGCACCCCATGGTGCGCACCCCCGGGAAAGCGGCCCTCCCTCTCAAAGATCGCCGCACGCGGCGTGGACCTCCAGGCACGCCAAGAGCGCAAAGACGCGCACGGAGGTGGTAGGCTCGGTGACGAGTCCATGAGCGCGGTCCACCATGAGGTTCGCATCACCGGCCCCGACGGGTTCCGAGAAGGCCTTCCGGCCGGCTTGGGCGGCGCCTTGCTCGACGCACTCGGCACGAGCGCGGAGGGGGCGGTGCGGATGGCGTTCGTCGGCCGGAGTCGCGCTCCCGGGCGGCGTCGCTCGTGGCTGAATGAAGCCGCGGACGTGCGACTTCACGATATCGACCGCGGCGAGGAGGCCATCCTTCACTTCACGGCGCGGCCGTTCGGCGAGATCGCGGATCTCGCGAAGGAGATGTACTCGCAGGTGGAGATGTGGTCGACCCGACCCGAACCTACCTGGTCCGCCGTCGACACGCTCGCCGCCGTCATCGACGACGTCGCCGCGGAACGGCAGGACAGCGCACGGTTCGACGTCTCCTTGTTGCGGCACATCCAACGATTTGGCCGCGTCCTAGCCCTACTTTCGCACGGTGGCACGCCGGAGGCCCCAGCGCCGTAGCTGAGC
>DAORJJ010000817.1:0-2528 GCA_035439005.1 Polyangiaceae bacterium
TGGCGCTCGAGACCGAGTGGGCGCGCCTCCTCCGCGCCGTCGGTGACGCGCGCGCGGTGCAAGAGGACCTCCGCCGCCGCTCCGAGCGCGCGCGCCGTCGCCCCGCCCACCGAGCCCTTCGGCGGGCTCCCCGTGGCGTTCGAGGAGAACGTCGGCCAGGCCGGCGAGGATGTGCGCTTCGTCGCGCGTGGCGGCGCTTCGTCGGTGCTGCTGGCCAAGAACGAGGCGGTGTTCGTGCTCGGCGGCCGGGGCGCGCGTCGCGGCGCCCCGAAGGCGGCCGCGGCGCCGCCGGCGAGCGCCCTCCACATGAGGCTCGCGCACGCCCTGCCGTCCGCGGACGTCGTCGGTGAGGGGCTCCTCGCCGGGCGGGCCAACTACCTGATTGGCAATGACGAGTCGGCGTGGAAGCGGGGAGTCCCGCGCTTCGGGCAAGTGCGCATGCGCGGGGTCTATGAGGGAATCGACGTCGTGTATCACGGCGGCGAGCGGGGCGCGCTGGAGTACGACTTCGTCGTCAAGAAGGGCGCCGATCCCCGCCGCATCGAGCTCGCGTTCGACGACGCCGAGCGCGTGACGCGCGGCGACCACGGCGAGCTGCACGTGACGACCGGGGCCGAGACGGTGATCATGAAGCCGCCAGTGAGCTACCAGGTCGCGGACGGCGCGCGCCGCCCCGTGGAGGTCGCGTACCGGATCCACGGGAAGAGCGCCACGCTCCAGGTCGGCGCGTACGACCCGAACCTCGAGCTCGTCGTGGACCCCATCATCAATTTCTCGACGTACCTCGGCGGCGCCGGGGACGAGCGCGTCACGTGCCTCGCGCGGGATCCGGCCGGCAACCTGTACCTCTCCGGCGAGACGAACTCGGTGAACTTTCCCACGAAGGGCAGCCCGCCCGGCGGCGGGGCGCCCCTCGGCGGCGTCGACGCGTTCGTCACCAAGCTGAGCCCGAACGGCTCGTCGGTGCTGTACTCCACGTACCTCGGCGGGACCGCGGCCGAGTACCTCACCGACAGCTTCTCTGGCTTCATCACAGGGCCTCGCAACTGCGCCGTCGACGCGCAGGGGCGCCTCCATGTCTCGACCACGACGCTCTCGAGTGACTTCCCCACCACGGTCGGGGCCTACGATCGGACGATCGGCGGCGCCCTCGACGTGACCCTCAGCCGGCTCAGCCCCGCGGGTGACGCCCTCGAGTTCTCCACGTTCCTCGGCGGCTCGAGCGCAGAGTATTGGGCGTCCATCGCGCTCGACTCGACCGGCCACGTCTGGATGACCGGCCACACGCACTCGAGCAACTTCCCCCTCGCGAGCCCCATCCAAGCGACCAAGCCGAACCCCGACGGCGACGACCAAGACGGCTTCGTGGCCCGCGTGAAGCCCGACGGGAGCGGCCTCACCTTCGCGTCGTATTTCGGCGGCTCGCAGTTCGACTATCCGTTCGACATCGCGGTGAACGCCTCCGATGACGCCTACATCGTGGGCACGACCGGCTCGCCGAACTTCCCCACCACGGCGGGCTCGTTTCAGCCGGTGTACGGCGGCGGCACCGGCGCGCTCGGGCAGGGCGACGCGTTCCTCGTCAAGCTCAAGCTCCAGCCTGGCGGCGCCGCGACGCTCGACTCCTCCACGTTCCTCGGGGGCAGCGCGGACGAGGTGGGGGGCTCGGTGGCGCTCGGCGGCGACGGCAGCGTCTATCTGGGCGGCGTCACCAACTCCGACAATTTCCCAGGGCAGGTGGGGCGCCCTGGCAGCGCGACCAGCGCGTTCGACGGCTTCGTCATCAAGCTCGATCCTACCGCCACGACGCGCGTCTACTCGCGCCTCCTCGGGGAGGAGCAGCTCGACGGCGTGTACGACATCGCCGTGAACTCGGCCGGCAACCTGTTCGTCGCCGGGACCGGCACGCTCGGGCGCACCGCTGTGAACGGCTGCGGGCGCCCTGGCGACAAGGGCATCCTGGGCATGCTCAAGGTCGACGGCTCCGGCTGGGAGTACCTCACCCCCTTCGGGCAGGTGAACACCCAGCTCGTGATCGACTCCGCCGACACCGTCTTCGTCGCCGGCTGGGGCCAGACGAACGCGATCCCCGTCGTCGGCGCGGTCGCGCAGCCGAGCTTTGGCGGGGGGGCCAGCGATGGCTACGTCCTCAGGATGGCCAAGCTGCCCAACGCGACGTCGACCGGCTGCGCGGGCTGCACGGGCGACTTCGGCGCGGGCGGCGCGCGCGACTGCCCCTCGGCCACGCCGAAGTGCCTCTCGACCGGCGAGTGCGTCGCGACCGGCGAGTGCCAGGCCGATCCCGAGTGCGGCGGCGCGACGAGCGGGCGCGTGTGCGACGCGCGCGCGTGCAAGGACGGCTGCCGCGGGCAGGGGGGCAACGGGTGCCCGGCCGGCCTCGTGTGCACGTCGAGCACGTCCGCCGTGGGCCAGTGCGTGGCCGCCCCGGTCGACGCCGGGCCCGACGCGCCGCCGCCCGTCGACGCGGCGCCCACGCCCACGCCGACGCCGACGCCGACGCCGACGGT
>DAORJJ010000818.1:0-2522 GCA_035439005.1 Polyangiaceae bacterium
CGAGCGCCCGTCGCGCCGAGCGCGTCGCCCTCCGTCTCCGCGCCCGCCCCCCCGCCTCCCTCGGTGGCGTCGGTGGCGCCACCGCCCGCGGGCGGCCGTCCCGCCAAGCTCTCGGGGGCCATCGAGCTGCCCCCCTCGAGCGCGGGCGCGCAGCTCTGGCTCGACGGGGAGCTCACGCCTTACGGGACCGGGCCGCTGGTGGTGCCCTGCGGCCGGCACGTGGTGAAGGTCGCGGGGCCGGGGCGGCACCCGCAAGTGGCCAGCCTCGACGTGCCGTGCGGCGGCCGCGTCGTGCTCCCCTGACGGCGCGCGCCGAGCGCCCTACTTGCCGGCCTCGCGGATGGCGAAGAGGAACGCCTTCGCGATCCGCTGGGCGTGCGGGTTGTAGCAAATGTGGCCCTGGCCCGACGGCGAGTCCACGCCCTGGTTGAGGCTCGGGCAGCCGCTCGTGGAGCGCACCGAGTTGCAGATCTCCCACGAGCCGCCGCGCTGGCACCGTGCGCCGCTGCTGGGCTCGGTGCTCTCGATGTCCTGGAGGTCGAAGATGACGTCGGACGCGAAGGTGGACATCATCCACGTGCGCATCTCCATCTTGGGCGCGTTCTCGCTGGGCACGTTGTAGACGAACGGCGGCGTGACGTGGAGCACCCGCACGCCCTGCGCCTTGATGGCGTTCACGGCCGTCAGGTAGGCCGAGCGCGCCGTCGCCTGGTTGCTGGCGACGACGTCGGCGTAGCCAAACTTCATGATGGCCACGCGGAGGTTGCTCTTGTTCGCGATGGCCATGTTGCGAAACTCGGTGGCCTTGCCGCTCGGGTTCCCGTTGCCGGTCGAGAAGAGGCCGCCGTTCAGGCCCGCGGGCATGCCGGTGGACGAGCTCGTGATGTAGTTGAAGCGGTAGCCGATGCCCTGGGCGCCGTCCTCCAGGTCGCCGCCGACGGATTGGTGGAGGAACGCGCTGCGGATGGTGCGCACCTCGCCCTTCTGCGCGGTCGAGAGCGCGTCCCACTGGGCGGGGCCGTTGGCGCCCACGACGCCCGGCGTGGGCGGCGGGCCCGAGTCCACCGGCGGCGCGGCGTCCACCGGGGGCGGCGCAGTGTCGCGGCCCGCGTCGACGGGCGGGGGCGTGGAGGTGTCGCGCCCGGCGTCGACCGGGGGCGTGGAGGTGTCGCGGCCGGCGTCGGCGGGTGGCGGCCCTGCCTCGGGGTTGGGCGCGCCGTCGGGGAGGACCGGCGGGGGCGGGTTACCACTCGACGTCGACGTCGCGCTCGGGTTCGGGGCCCCGTCGGGCAGGAGCGCCGGCTCGGCGCTCGCGTCGTCGCTGTCGGGGAGCGCGGCGTCGCTGCAGGCGGCGCCGCCCAACGCGAGCGCGGCCAAGGTGCCAAGAAGAAAGAGCGAGCGCGTGCGCATGAAATGAAGGCCTCCGGAGGTCCCGCAGTATGCCGCGTCTGCCCGCGTGAGCAACCGCGAAAGACGCGCCTCGCGTCGTCGCGCGGCGCCGCCCGCGGCCGAGTTTCCGGTATAGTCGAGGCTCGTGCAGCTCTCATCAGGTCAGACCTTTTCGAGGTACACCATCGACCGCGAGATCGGTCAGGGTGGCATGGGCCGCGTCTACCTCGCGACCGACAACGTGCTCCGGCGCGAGGTCGCGCTGAAGGTGCTCCTGCCCGAGCGCACCTCCGGCGAGGGCCCCGCGCGCTTCGCTCGAGAGGCGAGCCTCGCGGCCATGGTGACGCACCCGAACATCGTCGCGGTGTACGACTACGGCACGGTCGACGGCGTCCCGTTCATCGCGATGGAGTACGTCGAGGGCGAGACCCTCGCCCCGCACCTCGGCGACAAGTCGATCCCGGTGAGCAAGCGCCTCGCCTGGCTCCTCGACGTGGGGCGCGCGCTGGCGGCGGCGCACGAGAAGGGGCTCGTGCACCGGGACGTGAAGCCGTCCAACATCATGGTCACGCGCGCCGGGCTCGTGAAGGTGCTCGACTTCGGCCTCGCCAAGCAGACCGTGCCGTCGTCGGGGCCCCGGGCCTTCCAGACGCTCGAGGGCCGCGTGCTCGGCACGCCGCGCTACATGGCCCCCGAGCAGCTCAACGGCGGCCCCGTCACCCCCCAGACCGACCAATACGGCCTCGGCGTCGTGGCGTACGAGCTGCTCACGGGCTCCCACCCCAACGGGGCGGACGGTCGCGTGAGCCCGCCCAAGCTCCTCACCGAGGTGGACCCGACGCTGCCGTTTCGCCTCGCGGTGCTGGTCGCCCGCGCGCTCGCGAAGAAGCCCGAGGACCGGTTCCCCTCGATGCGCGAGCTCACCGCCGAGCTCGAGCGCGCCCTGAGCGACGTCCTCGCCGGCGCGCAAGACACGAGCCCCTTTGGCACCGCCGTCGCCCACGGGCCGCGCGCCCTCGAGACCCTGCCGATCGGCCTCGAGGCCCCCGTTGTGGTGGTCGCGGCGGGCGCCACCGCGGGCGAAGCCGGCGACGAGGCCTTGCTCGCCCTGTATCGGCTGCCGATCCCGATCC